>JASHPT010000045.1 GCA_030037955.1 Thermoplasmata archaeon | reverse complement strand
CACGCGTTGGTACTGGACCCTGCTTCGGACCCGACGCTAGATCGTTGGCTGATTCGTTTCTATCGCCGTGTAGTTGTAGGTCAGTGTGAAGGTCGCGGACACGGTGACTACTGTCGGAGAAATCGAGTCGAGGTTCCACAGGTACCCGCAGGGGAACGGGAACGCGCTCACGAAGCTGGTGCCTCCGGACGACAAGTTGAATCCCTCGTACAGTACGACGATACGACCTTCGGGCAGTGTTGCGTTCGGCGGGAGCAACGTCCAGAGTCGGGTGTTGTTTACGACGGTGGAGGGGCTTGTGGTCCAGACCATCGATAGGATGGGCTCGGTGATCGCGTTGGCTGGCGGGCAGAATAACGCGCCATCGATGGGAGTCACGATGTCCGAGTTCGGCTCCCCCACGACGGAGTAGTGGAACCAGTCGACCTCAGTTCGGATCACAATGGACCTGCGCTCGAGCGCATACGGGAGTACGACAACAACAACCAAGAGGACAACGAGCACGACGGCGGCTGCACGCCACCACGTTAAGACTAGCTCAGCCATCCGCGAGGGCACTGTCGCCCCGACCTGATATTCGCATCGGCGGCGGGTGCCTCCGCCAGTTTCGGCAGGAGCCGGCAGCCAGCGACGCGAGCGTCCATACCCGCCCAAGGGCTGGAGATTGCCGCGTCCTCGATGGGTTCTCGGGGCTCGGAGGGGGTGCGGGTCGCGGATCGCGACGTATGGCCGACGACCCGGCTCGCGAGGAGTTCGACCTTTCGCAAGTCGGGAGCGCGACCCGGCAATCTCCATTAGCGGCTTGCCAGGCCACTTTGGGCTGCCGTACTAGAGCCTGACCCGAGTTGCTATCGTTCGATCAACGCTTTCGTACTGCACTCAGGCTCGAGATCCAGGAGGCCTTACGGTTTCCTCCAACGAGGGACGCAACGGCGGCTCAGGTTTCGACAGCGAGTGTCAGGTTTTCCGACGCCATAAACGAGTCGACCGCCACCCGCCCATCGGGGGACGTCCAGTTGAACCAGCCGACGGTCGGCGGTGCCCCATTAAACAACACAACGCTTAGCGCAGTGCCTCCGTCTTCTTGGAGGGTGCCGTTGATTCCAAAGCCGACCGGGCCCTGACACGAAACGAAGGCATGGAAGGAGTACGAAACATAGTGGAACACTCCTAACTGGGTCGGCCCCACAGAGCACGCTTGACCAGAGGGGCGACCGAGGGTGAGGGCTTCGCAGTAAGTTTCGGTGCCAGACCCAATTAGGGCCGGACAACCTCCGCGCTCGGCTAGCACACCAGCTCGGTCGGTGGTGAGAACGACTACAGCCGCGGCGCCACCGATCACCAGCAAAGCCATTACTACTAGCGCGACCAAGGCGGTGTGTCGTGGCGACATTACCTGCTAGTTCTGGAGACGAGGTATTCCTCACGCCCCGGATAAGGTTGAGGTGAAGCCGTCACAACGAGTTCCGGCACGCAGTTCCATTGTGCGACGCCCGCTCCCGACCCATCACCAAACCTGTTTCAACAGCGGGTGTGAGCACATGTTTTTCCGGTAACTCTCTGAGCTCCGGTCAGCTCGCCCATCATTCATCATCGATCAGCTGGTTCTAGGCTTCATCATCCCGGACGCTCAAGGATGCGCGGACCGACGTCAGCGACTCGACAGGCTCCCTCCCTCTACGTCTGGGATCCGTCTCCCAGCAGGTCTTGTCGAGCGGCATCGAACAGGCAGCCGGCCGCCCCCGCTTCCTTGAGACGGGACCCGAACGAAGGCTCCGGCGGTCCCTCGACCCAGACCGGGCCCGACCCGGATTGCTGTCGCACGAAGGACCAATCCACCGGTGACGCTCGATTGCGGAGAATCACGTCGGAGACGCCGACCGCTCGCGCTCCGGAGATGGCGTCCACCGTCGGCATTCCGTCCCAGTCGTTGCCGCGCGAACGGACGCGGTCCCCTTCCGTCTCGACCGCGAAAAGGATCTCGCTGGAGAGCCGCCACGCTCGCCGGAGCTGCTTGGCGCTCAGCAGATAGCCGGTGCTGAGGATAGAACGCTGGGCGCCGGTGACGAGCACGTCGATGACCTGGTCGCCGGTACGGACGCCAGCGTCGACCCACAACTCACCGCTCCGGGAGAGCTCCTGAAGGTAGTCCAGTTGTGGCCGATTCCGGCGCACGCCTTCCAGATCCACGACGCAAAACCTCCGGTACTTCCCGACGAGGAGGTCGGCCACATCGAACGGATCTGCGAGCCTGCCGTCGAGGCCACGAAGGGCCTCGAACTGCCCGTCGACGGGCTCGACGATTCGGCCCGCATCGAGGTAGGTCGTGGGGACCATCACCGGGCGGGTCTCGCCGGGAGCCGTCGAGGATGACTGTCGGGCTCCCGGAATCGCCACGGCGGGGAGATTCGAGCTCTGCTCAAGTGCTTTGGCGGGGAGTTTCCCCTGGACCCGAGACGCCAATGATTATCGGTCCGAGGCGCCTCGGTTCCCCCGCCAGGAGGCGGAGGGCAGCTGACGGTGGACCGTGCTGGCAACAGCCGGCCGCTGAGGAAAGTCCCCTCTCCGGAAGCCGTGGGGGTGGGTGGGAACCCACCGGGCGAGAGCGCGAGCAACGGAGCAGAAACGACACAGCCCAGGGGCACCATGAAGGCGTTGCGCTGGAGGATCCCCCGGGAGATGGTGAAACGGCCGACTCCCCAGGAGCAAGCCCGAGGAGACGGGAGGAAGAAGGCTTCCCGACCGTCGAGGAAGGCGCGCAGTCGAATGCTGCCTGAAACAGAAAGGGGCTTACTACCGCGACCTGGCCGGCACGTCAGTAAAATGACGTGCCGCCGGCCCGGAAATCGCATTTCCGGGCCGGGAACCCCGGAACACTAGCGAAAACCGGTCGATTCCGGCGCGCTGTTCGGCTTCGTCGGTCCCGATGTAGTAGCTCGTCTCGGCTAGGTCCGCGTGGCCGTAGATTCCTTGAATCACGTTCAAAGGAACCCCGGCCTGGTACGCTATCCGGCCAAAGCTGCGTCGGAGATCGTGTGGCGAACGAGGCGGCAAGCCGGCGCGTCGGCAGGCCGCCTTGATATCCCGGTCGATGGTCGTCCGGCCGAACGGGTAGACCCGGTCCTTCGCTAGCTTCCCGGTTGAGTGCGGGAGTAGCTCCGGCCAGACGAACTCTCGGTCCATCGCAATATCCCGCAGCTTGTCTCCCTTACCCCGGAAAACTAGGCGTGGGTCCGGTAGGTCCATCCGGCAGTTCTCGACCCGAAGCTCACGAATCTCGGCGCTCCGAAGCCCATTGAACCCAGCGAGCGCGATGGGTACGCGCTCCCGGCCCACGGCCGCCTCAAACAGGGCGGCGAGTTGGTCGGCCGTCAGCCAGTATCGCCGAATCGCAACCGGCCTGGGTCCTTTCCATAGCCT
>JASHPT010000044.1 GCA_030037955.1 Thermoplasmata archaeon | reverse complement strand
AAGCGTTCCTCCATCCGTCGTACCTGCTGGCGTCCGCGCTGGATCGACTCTTCGTACCGCTCGACCTCGGCCTGCAGCACCCGGCGGAGGTCGTCCCGATGGGCTCCGATCTCCGGAAAGTCTCTGGAAAGCTCGCGGCCGCTGCGGTCGATGATCTGGAGGAAGTCCGGCGACCCCTCGACCCGCGCGAGGAGGCGGAGCATCCGGCGGACGAGGAGCCGGGCATAGTAGCCCTCCTTCGCGTTCGACGGCACGACGCCGTCCGTGAGCAGGAAGTTGAGCGCCCGAGCGTGGTCCGCGAGGATCGCCGCCTCCCGGGGCATCAGCACGCCGCGGAGCTCGGAGTAGAACTCGCCAAAGACCGCCTCGTAGGCCGTCGGCGTCCCCTGGGACATCCAGGCGAATCGCTCGAGGCCGTAGCCGGTGTCGACCACCGTGAGCGGCATCGGCTTGAGGCGGTCGCCGTCCCGCGTGTACTCCATGAAGACCAGGGTCGCGACCTCGAGGCCATGGAGTCCCACGCTGAGCGAGGGGCCGAGGTTGCCGCCGCCCTCCCAGGCCTCCTCCTTGTAGGAGATGCTCCGGGGGTCGACCCCGAACTCGCCCGTGAGATAGGTCTGGCAGAGCTCGGTCGTCCGGTCCTTGAAGTAGACCTCGTGACCGGGCCGGTTGAACGCATGATGCGCCATCATCTCGAAGAGCGAGAAGTGGCGGCCGCTACGTCCGATCTCTTCGAGGTCGTTGAGCCGCAGCGCGGGCTGGCTGATGGTGAGGGGGTTGGCCGGCGGCGGGATCTGGCCGGACGTTACCCAGGGCTGGAAGTCGTAGATGCTCGCCTGGACGAAGAACACGTCGTTCCGCCAGCGGGCGACGATCGGATACCGACGGACCCGGGTGTGCCCGGCCCGCTCGAAAAAAGAGAGGAACGACTCCCGCATCTCGGACGCGCTGAGCGCCTTGTTGAACGGGGAGGCCCCGACGAACGAGTACGGGGTGCAGGGAGCCTCCTGGCACCGGTCGAAGTCCCCCAGGGTCCAGAACGCAGCGCCGCACGAGACGCAGGTCCGACGATGGAACCCCTGCTGGTGGAAGTACGCGAGGTCGTACTCGGAGGCGTCCATCGGTGGCTCGCCGAGCGCGGCCCCCACTAAAGGGGTTTGGTCGCTCGGCGGCGCCCCGGGCGCGGTTGGGCGCGTCGGGAGCTCTGGGGCCGGTGGCGGCGGGACGAGCGTCGGGGCCAGTCCTCCCGTCGCGGCGGGTGTCGGCCGTCGGCGAGAGCGACGCCGGTGGCACAGTACTCGCGGATGGGGCATCGGTCGCAGAGCGGGCGGTTGGGTCGGCAGATGTTCTGTCCGTGCTGGACGAGCACCGGATTCAGCGGGATCCAGTACTCCCGCGGGACCTTCTGCATGATCTCCACCTCGGTCTGCTCCGGCGTCTTGGTCCGGACGAGCCCCAGACGGTTCGCGATCCGGTGCACGTGGGTATCGACCGGGACCGCCGGCAGGCCGTAGCCGAAGACGAGGACGCAGTTCGCCGTTTTCGGTCCGACGCCGGGCAGCGTGAGCAGAGCCTCCCGGTCGGCCGGGACCTTCCCCTCGAACCGCGTCAGGATCTCACGGGCCGTGGCCCGGATGTGTTTCGCCTTCGTTCGGTAGTAGCCCGTACCATAGACCAGGCGCTCGAGCTTCGCCGGAGGGGCCGCCGCGAGCTCACGGGGTCCGGGGTAGGCCGCAAAGAGCTGTGCACTGGCCCGATCCGTGTTCTCGTCTCGGGTCCGCTGGGAGAGGATCGTGCCGACGAGGACCTGGAATGGGTCCTCGGCATGGTCCCGGAGATACGGGACCCGCCAGTCTCCGCGGTGGTAGAACGCGCTGAGACGGTCGAGAAGCACGTCCCAGTCGAGAGGCTTCGGGTCGGTCATCGCCCCCGGGGACTCCGGGGCGTCGTCAGAGGGACCTCCTGTCCGGGACCCCGCATGGCGGGGTCGGACAGGTCCGGTTCGTCGGTCGGGGTGCCTTCGAGGGAGTTGAGGAGCTCGCCGACCAGATAATCACTCCCGAGGGCGATCGTGTATCCGTCGGCGCGGGTGGCGGCCCGCGCGAGGGCCAGGCCCTCGCTGGCCGAGCGCGCGACCACGACTCTCGGAAATCGGACGCGCGCCGCGCGTCGGATGTCCTCGACATCGGCGGTCCGGTCCGACCGGATCGGCGTCAGGATGATCGAGCGCGACAGGAGCGCGAGGGACTCGAACATCTCATCGAATCGCTTTCCCTGGAGGCAGCCGAAGAGCAACCCGTTCGCCTCCGGCTCGGAGAACGGAAAGAGCTCGGTCAAGCTCTGCGCGACCGCGCGGGCGCTCTCGGGCGTATGCGCCACATCGATGAACAGCGGCGGCCGGGTCGCCGCGAGCTCGAGGCGCCCCCGCCACTGGACCGAGCCGAGACCCTTGCGGACCGCCTCCTCGGACAGGGGTCGGTCGATCGTCTGCGAGAAGAGGTCCGCGGCCGCCACGGCCAGGACGGCGTTGCGTGCCTGGAAGTTGCCGAGGAGCGGCAACTCGGCTCCCAGGAGCTCGCGGTGCGGCGTGGTGATGTCGAGGCGTTGACCTCGGGCCGAGAGCACCCGGTTCGCCATCTTGAGTTCGCGCTCCAGTCTCCAGATCGGGACCCCGTGCACGTCGGCGACCCGCACGATCTCGCGGAGCGGCTCCTCCTTGCCTTCGCCCACCACGAGCCGCATGCCCGGGTGGAGGATGCCGGACTTTTCGCTGGCGATGTGCGTCAACGTGGGCCCGAGCACTTCGGTGTGCTCGAGCTCGATCGTCGTGATGACGCCGACCTTCGCGTCCAGAACGTTGGTCGCGTCGAGGCGACCGCCGAGGCCCACCTCGATGACCGCGGCGTCTACGTGCTCGTGGGCGAACCACTCGAAGGCAAGGGCGGTAGTGACCTCGAAGAAGGTCGGTGGCCGCGGGATCCGGCCGGCGCCGGCCAGGGAAACGGCGAGCGCCCGGATGCGCTGGATCCCGTGCACGACGGCACCCGGGTCGATCGGGGTCCGGTCGATCTGGATCCGCTCACGGTAGCTCTGGAGGTGGGGCGAGGTGAAGAGGCCGGTCTTGAGCCCGGACGCGGTGAGGATGCCGGCGGTCAGCGCCGAGACCGAGCCCTTGCCCTTACTGCCGGCGACGTGGATGCTCGGATAGCGACGCTCCGGGTGGTCCATCGCCTCGAGCAGGCCCCGGATGACGTCGAGCCCGGGTTGGGCGCCGAACCGTCGCAACTGGTAGAGGTGAGCGAGAGACTCCCGATACGCGTCGTCGGACACCGGTCGCTGCAGCCCGGTCAGGAAACACGGACTATAATGGTGCCCGGCGGGTCGTCGGCCGGGCGGGGGGCGGGCTCAGAACATCGAGCGCTCACGGTAGGTCCCGAACTCGTCCTGGAAGGCGTGGACGATCTCGCCCAGAGTCGCGTCGGCCCGGAGCGCGTCCAGGACCGCCGGCATCGTGTTCTTCTCGGGGGTGGCGGCCACCCGCCGAAGCGCGTCCAGCGCGGCCGAGTGCTTGCGCGCCGACCGTCGGGACCGCAGCGTCCTGAGCCGCCGCGACTGGGCCCTCCGGGCCTGCTCGGAGATCTTGAGACGGGGTACGGCGACCGGTTCATCGACCGTGTACGCGTTGACGCCGACGACCCGCAGGTCGCCCGACTCGACGCGCCGCTGGTACCGGAAGGCGGCCTCCTGGATCTCGCGCTGGAAGAATCCCCGCTCGATCGCCGGCACCACCCCTCCCAGCTCGTCGATCCGGTCAAAGTACCGGTGCGCCTCCTCTTCGAGTCGGTCGGTGAGCCACTCGACATAGTAGCTTCCACCGAACGGATCGACCGCCTCCGCCACGCCGCTCTCCTCGGCCAGGATCTGCTGGGTCCGCAGCGCGATCCGTGCGGCGTCCTCGGTCGGCAGCTGCAGGGCCTCATCGTAGGAGTTCGTGTGGAGCGACTGGGTCCCGCCGAGGACCCCCGCGAGGGCCTGGACCGTGGTGCGCACGATGTTGAGCTCCGGCTGCTGGGCCGTGCAGGAGCACCCGGCCGTCTGGGTGTGGAAGCGCAGCCAGAGGGACCGTTCCTTCGTCGCGCCGAAGCGGTTCTTCATCACATCCGCCCAGATCCGTCGGGCGGCACGGAACTTCGCGATCTCCTCGAAGAAGTCATTGTGCGAGTTGAAGAAGAAGGAGAGGCGCGGCGCAAAGTCATCGATGGCGAGCCCCCGACGGAGCGCGGCCTCGACGTAGCAGATGCCGTCGGCCAGCGTGAAGGCGAGCTCCTGCACGGCCGTCGAGCCGGCCTCCCGGATGTGGTATCCGGAGATCGAGACCGGGTTCCACTTCGGCAGATGCTGAGTGGCATACTCGATCGTGTCGGTGACGAGCCGCACCGCCGGGGACGGAGGGTAGAGGAACTCCTTCTGCGCGATGTACTCCTTGAGGATGTCGTTCTGGGTCGTTCCGCCGAGGGTGGCGGGCGGGATGCCGGTGCCCTCGGCCGCGAGGACGTACATCCCCCAGACGATGTTCGCCGGTCCGTTGATCGTCATCGACGTCGTGACGCGATCGAGCGGGATCCCGCGGAGGAGTCGTCGCATGTCGTCCAGCGAGGAGACGTTCACGCCACACTTGCCGACCTCTCCGAGCGCTTCGGGGTCGTCGGCGTCGATGCCGTAGAGCGTCGGGTCGTCGAAGGCGATCGAGAGGCCCGACTCGCCATGGGCGAGCAGGTAGTGGAAGCGCTGGTTCGTCGCCTCCGGGGTGCCAAAGCCGGAGAACATCCGCATCGACCAGGTGCGGCCGCGGTACATGGTCGGATGGATCCCGCGCGTGTACGGGTACTGGCCCGGGTACCCAATCTGTGGCCCGCCGGGCGTCGTCCGACCGGGCAGATACACCCGGTCCACGGGCAGGCCGCCGAGCGTCTCGAAGGCGTCGCGGCGTTCCGGGTTGCGAGCCAGGAACGGCCGGAGCGTCTCCTCGGTCCAGCGGGCCTCGGCGTCCGCCACCGGGCCCGTGCGGGTCGGAGCGGCCGGACTCTCGGACCGCCGGTCGGCGGGACGGGTCGCCGCCATGGTATCGCCTAGGCCGCTCCCGCGTTAAATCGATTCGGGGACGCGGAGCCCCACGAGGTCCGAGTGGCCCCGTCGCCAGACCCGGGTCCCCAGGCTCCGGGCGAACCGGGGGAACGCCTCGCCGGTCCATACCGTGTTGTCCGCGAGGACGACCGACCCCGGTCGTAGCTTCGGTCGGATCGTTTCCAGCTCGAAGGTGAGGTGGGCCGGCGTGTGACGGCTGTCGTGAAGGAAGATCCCGACCGACGGCAGTCCTCGGACCAGCGGTGGCAGCACCCTTTGGCTGGGTCCCAGGTGCAGGTCCCAGCCGCGTCGGTAGGTCGGCGGGATCGCCCAGCCACTCGACCGTCCCGGCGGAACGCTCACTTCGGACTCCCGGGCGCCGAGCTGAGCGTGCGCCTGGACCTGAGGGAGGTCCACCGAGTGGAGGATACCATGACGATTCTTGCGAAGGCCGGCCAGGAAGTGGACGGAGGACACGCCCGAGGAAACCCCGGTCTCTACGATGTGGTCCGGCCGGCACGCGCGGACGAGTACGTAGAGCTCGTACGGCGCCCGAAACTGTGCGTAGAACCGGCGGCCCCCGGACCGATGGGCGTCGTGCAGGGACTTCGCGAGTGGCCCGAGGGCCGGTATCTCGGCGAGCCACGGGTCGAGACTCGCCGTAGAGACTCCCAGGAGTCCGGCGAGCCACCGGCGGTTCGGAACGGCTCGCGCATCCCCCAGCTCTCGGACGGTTTCGACGATCCGCGAGTTGCGGGACGACCCCCCTGCCACGATGACGGCAGACGGCCCACAGGTTTAGGGTTGAGGGCGGGCGGACGGCTCCGGCGCCTTGGCCTCGAGATGGGCCCGCCGGACGACGAGCCGATGGACCGGTCCTCGGCTCTGCCGCTCCACCTCGTCGAGCACGATGCGATGCGACCAATCGGGCAGGTCGGTGACGAGCGTCTCGAACTCGCCCCCTTCGCCGGCGACATGCACGGGCCGGATCTCTCGGGACCGGCGCTCGAGCTCCTCGACGAGGCCAAGGTCGAGGCGACGACCGAGGAGGTCGGCGGTCAGCGGTTCGGCGGCGAGGTGCACGAGGCGGATGTCGAGACCGGCACCGACCTCAGCGCGCACCACCTGACCCGGCTCCTTCCCCCACAGTGGAGTGTAAAGGGGCCGGCCGAGTTCGTAGGTGACGGTGTGGAGCCGGCTCCACTGGTACGTCGAGGCGATCGCTCCGGCCACGACCGGACCGTGCGCCCCCGTCAGGGCACGACGCACCGCCTCGAGCTCGTCCGCCTCCGACGGCCCTCGTACCTCGACGTTCCGGCTGTGCTTCGCCCAGGCCTGGCCCTGGAGCGCGACCCAGGCCAGGTTCGGCGTATGGAACATCATGGAGTCCGGGTCGGCCGGTGTCAGCGTCACGAGCTCGTCCACCGGCATGCCCTGCGTATCCGCGAGATACGCAGAGTAGATCGAGTCCTTCCCCCCGGACACGAGCGCAGTGACGGTCATCGGAGACGGTTCAACCGGGTATCAGGCCCCGACGCCACTCCGGATAGAGCTGGAGTAGGTCGATCTCAGCGAGGATCGTCTCGCCCCAGCGGAACCGTCCGCTTCCCGGTTCGACCGACCCGAGACGCGCCAGCGGCATGCCCCGCATCGCTCGTTCAAAGCCACGGACCCCGGCCAGAGCCACTTCGACGACCCACCGGGAGGCACCTTCGGCGGCTGCGGCAACTCCTGGCTCCTTCAGGCCCGTGACGGCCAGGTCGGCCGAGAACCCCAGCCCGCCTCCGAAGCCCATCTCGACCAGCGTGACCGCGAGGCCTCCGTCCGAGACATCGTGGACTGCTCGGACCGCTCCCGAGCGGCCGGCGACGAGGAGCCGTTCTCCCATCCGACGGAGCTGGCCGGGGTTGGTGGGGGGGATGGGCTGACCGTGGACCCCATGCCGACGTGCCCAGAGCGAACCGCCGAGCTCGGGTCGGCTCGAGCCGAGAAGGTAGAGGGCGTCGCCGGCCTGCTTGAAGTCGGTCGTAGTGCAGCCCCGCACGTCGGGGACGATGCCCGTGGCCAGCAGCACCGGCGTCGGTGGGATGGCGGCGCCCAGGCCGCCGTTGTAGAAGCTCACATTCCCGGAGGGTACTGCGAGGTTGAGACCGCGGGCCCCGTCGGCCAATCCCTGAACCGTCGCGGCGAACTGGCCCAGGATCCGCGGGTCCTCGGGGTTGCCAAAGTTGAGGCAGTTGGTGAAGGCGTCCGGACGCGCCCCGACGGCGTACAGGTTCCGGGCCGCCTCTTCGACGACCCAGCGGCTTCCTCCCCGGGGATCTTCCCGGCATGCCCAGGGTTGCGTTGCCACGGTCAACGCAAGTCCCCTCCAGCTCTCGCGGCGGGGCTGGAGCACCGCTGCGTCGCCGTGCGACGGTGAGACCACCGCCCCCTGCAGCGGTTTCAGGACGGTGTGGCCGAAGACCTCGTGATCATACATCCGGATCACGGGCTCGCGCGAGACCGAATCCGGTGCCAGGACGAGGTCGCGGACCAATCCCGCGAGGTCCCCGTCCGCTACGTGGACCGTCGCACGCGAGCGCCGGACCTGCGGTCGGCGAACGGGGCGGTGCCGGGGCGGAGGGGATACCCGGAAGCCGACGTTCAGCTCCCCTGCCGGCTGACCGCCGAAGAGTACTCGTTCCGTCGGGCCCCGGGTGACTCGACCCACGTCCGAGGCCGGGACGTCCCAGCGCCGGAAGATCGCGAGGAGGGCCGGGAGGTCGTTCGGGCGTACATCGAGGAGCATCCGCTCCTGCGACTCGGACACCCAGATCTCCCACGGGACAAGACCCGTCTCTCGCAGCGGGACGTGGGTGAGCTCCATCTCGGAGCCGAAGCCGCCCGCATGAACGAGCTCGCCCGAGCAGGTCGCCAGGCCTCCGCCGCCCAGGTCCTTGAGCCCGCGGACCAGTCCTCGGTCGAAGGCCTCGAGGCACGCGTGGATCAGCGGTTCCTTCATGATCGGGTTGCCGAGCTGCACCGCGCCTCGGGACTCGCTCTCGCTGCGTTCGGTGAGCTCTCGGGAAGCGAAGGAGACCCCCCCGATGCCGTCCCGACCGGTCAGTCCGCCGACGAGGACCAGCCGGTCCCCCACGGCACGCGCCCGGTTGGGTAGGAGCCGCGCCTTCGGAAGAAACCCGACGCAGGCCACGTTGACGAGCGGGTTAACGACGTAGTCGCGGTCAAAGTAGATCCCGCCCGATACGGTCGGGACACCGACCCGGTTTCCGTAGTCGCGGATGCCGGCGACGACCCCATCGAACAGGTACCGAGGCGCCTTGACCCCGGCCGGGACCTCGTCTCGCCCGAGGGCCAGCGGTCCGAAGAAGAGCGGGTCGGCGAGGGCGATCGGCTTTGCGCCGACGGCGAGGACGTCGCGCAGGATGCCCCCGATCCCCGTCGCGGCTCCTCCATACGGCTCGACCGCGGACGGATGATTGTGGGATTCGATGCGCAGAGCGTAGGCGAATCCGTCCTCGAACGCCATGACTCCGGCGTCCCCGGTCCCGAGGACCCGGCGCGTCGGCCGCAGCTTTCCGAAGGCCGCCCGGAGGAATCGGCGGGAGCTCTTGTAGCTGCAATGCTCGCTCCAGCTTTGGGCGAGTCCGGCGAGCTCGAGGTCCGTCGGCTCACGCCCTGCGTGTCGGAAGTATCGCTGGATTCGCACCAGTTCGGCCGCGTCGAAGCCTAGGCTGAGCCGTTGAGACATCCGGGCGAGCCCGGCCCGGCTCTCCTTCCGAACGGGGACGGTCGTGACGCCGGGCGCCCACGGCGAACCCAGGCCGGCCGTGATCGGCGCCATCGATCTCCTCAATCCAGCAGCGGCGTCACGGTCACTCGGTGGATCACCGGGTTCGCCAGGAGTCGGTCCACCGCCTCCCGGGCCAGGGCGTCGGCCCGGGCGCGTTCCACGCCCTGGAACTCGAGGACGAAGACCCGTGCGGTCGTCACCCGGGCTACGGGCGCAATCCCAAGCAGGGCAAGCGACTTTTCGACGGTCTCCGCCTCCGGGTCCATCACCCCGGGCTTGAGTTCTACCCGGACCTCAATCCGGACCGCCCGGTCCTCTGTACCCATCCGAATCGCTCGGCCGCTTCGAGCCGGTCCGGACATATTAGGTCTGATGGCCGGAGCGACCGGCCAGGGGGCGTCCCCTCCACCGAGGAGGAATCGACCCGAAATTCGCGACCCAAATGCCTAAATAGGGGACATTTTTCCGACCGAGGGTCTGGGGGTTGGGGTGGAGGAGCTCATTTGCAGTGTCGAGTTTCTTCGGAGCCGGAGGGAGCTCGTCGCGCGCGTTTCGAGTGAAGCGGGGGGAGTGCGAGAATATCGCGCACCCGCCGCCGGCCAAGTGATCGAACAGGTGGTCGACGACCTCCAAGAGGAGTTCGAATCGGCCCCGGTGACCTGACGAGGGTCGGGCCGGAGACGGGATCACCCGCCACTGCCAGCGCCGGAGACGCAACGTTCGATAGGGGAGTCGGAGGCGAACGGATCGATGGAGAAATCTGGAACAAAGAGCAAGGGGCCGGTCAGCGGAGCCGTCGAAAGCGCGTTCACCAAGGTCTGGGGAGACGAGCACGTGACCGCGCTCATCGCCCTCAAGGTGGAGACGGCGGAGGCCGACGGAGTCGCCGCCGAGGTCGCCCGGTTCACGGAGGCGGAGGACGTCTTCCTCGTGACCGGCGACACGGACATCATGGTCAAGGTGACCTTCCCGCACTACGAGGAGCTCAAGGAGTTCGTCCTCCACCGGCTGCCGGTCGTCAAAGGCATCCGGGAAACGAAGACGCTCCTGGTCGTCACCGCCTACAAGGAAGGAGGCGAGGCCCGTCGCGCGTGAGCGCGGCGACCTCGACGTATCCATGACCGCGACCGATAGCCGGGCGGTGTCTCCGTCCGTGCCCGAGGCGGGGGTCGAGTCCACCAAGTCGGTCCAGCTGGATCGGATCGCCCAGTCGCTCGCCGCCCTCAGCGAGGACGGCTCCGTCCCCCGAAACATCCGCCGCGGGGCCCAGTCGGCTCGCGACGAGCTCCTCAAGAACGCCGTCGCGCTGGACGTACGCGTCGCGAGCGCCGTCTACGTTCTGGACGACCTCGCCAACGACTCCAATCTGCCGACCCACGGCCGTACCGCCATCTGGTCGATCATCTCGAACCTGGAGAGCCTTCAGTGAGCTGCGTGCGGCGAAACGTGAAATATGCGCCTCGGGTCGTGACCGGTCGGAGCGATCGCGGGCCCGTAGCTCAGTTCGGTAGGTCGGTGGGTACGCCCGTCGGCCCGACACAGAGCATCTGGCTTTTAACCAGGCGGTCGGGGGTTCGAACGAGCGGCGCCGCTCCGTCAGGGCGCGTGCTCCGGACATCCCCCCGGGCCCGTTCCGCTCCGCTGGAGTCCGCATGAGTCCCACGCGCGCCCGAGCGCCCCGGAAATCGGCCAAGAGCCTCAAGGCTCCGTCGCGTCGGGAGTTCCAGACCCATCACCTGATCCCTCCCCACGAGCTGCTCACGGAGGAGGAGGCCCGAGCGGTGCTCGCCGACCTCGCCACGCCCCTCGAGCGTCTGCCGAAGATCCTGGCGGCGGACCCCGGGCTGCTGACCAACCCGCAGGTTCGTGCCGCCCGCGAAGCCGGTGAGCCGCTCGCCGGCCGTCTCATCCGCATCCGTCGGCCGTCCCCCACGGCCGGCGAGGCGGTCACGTACCGGGTCGTCATCGCCAACCTGGGGGACTAACGAGGTTCCAGTCATGCGAGAGATCGTAGACGCCTTCTTCCGGGAGCGCTCGACCGTCAACCATCACCTCGCGAGCTTCAACGACTTCCTGCCGACGCCCGACAACCCCAACTCGCGGATGCAGCGGATCGTCGACGAGGCCCGCGTCAGCGAGGACTCGACCGACCGCGG
>JASHPT010000043.1 GCA_030037955.1 Thermoplasmata archaeon | reverse complement strand
CCGGACCAATCGAGGCCGGTGCAGAACGGGCCAAAGAACGACCGGTCGATGTCTTCGACGATCGCGAGCTTCCGACCGGCGTCCCCGTCGTGCCCGGGTTCGTCGGGCCCTTTCAGGTGGATGTAGACGAACGGATGCTCCTGCAGCGCCGTTCGAGCCACGCGCGCTCGCTCGGCCAGCGCGGCCGGACGGTCCGGCCCCATCGGGCCCACGTAGATGTCGGTCAGCCCGAGCAACTTCGCGATCCCGCGCTCGACCGGCATCTCCGTGACGGCAGCACCCGGGATCCCGTGCTTGGCGGCAAACGATGGCGGAGGGACCGCCGGCAGGGTGCCAGCGTTCCGCAGCAGTACGACATTCGCGATCTTGGAACCGCGCATCGCCCGCCGTGCGTTGACGCTGTGGCCGGCCAACACGGCGGGCACTCGCTCGAGCCAGGTGTTGAGGGCGGCCGCGGTCCGTACCGCAGCCGGGTCGTCCCCGAGAGGCTCCACCCTCCGCGGGATCGGCGTGGCCTCGGTTCGGGCGAAGCCCATGCCGCCGGTGCGCTCGTAGAACGGGTCGGAGTTCGAGACCGCTGCCGACAGGGGCTTCCCGTCGAGCGGATGGAGCCAGAGGACTCCCCTGTGGCCGACCGTGGGCCGCAGCTCGGCCCGGATGTTCAGGTCTGCCAGGAGATTCGCGTCGTTGATGCTGTGGGAGAGGCTCTCGGCTTCCGAGGTGCCGAGCGACCGACCGACCCGGGCATCGAGGATCGTTCCATCCCCCCCGGCCGTGGCGAAGTTCGACCGGAGCGCAACGTCCCCCACGCCGAGCGGAATCTCCACACCGAGCGCTTCGAGGACTCCTCGACCTGGGGAGTCGCGAGCCGGGTCGTATCCCAGCAGGGCGAGCACCCCGGCATCGGACTCCGGGGCCACCCCGGGTCCCAGGAGGACCACCTGTCCAGTTTCCCCCCGGGCCGCCAGGCGGTCGAGTTCCGGAGTCTGGGCGGCTACGACCGGGGACCTTCCCCCGGTCTCGGGGTGCGGCCGGTCGCCGAGCCCGTCCAGAATCACGAGCGCGAAGCGAAGAGATGCGTCCGGCGTTCTCGCTCGCTCCTTAGCCTTATATGGGGAGCCCCAGTCGCTTCTCCCCGGCCGTGCAGCTCGGGAAGTCGGTTAAGGCTTTCGCGGCGAAACCACTCGGTAGGATCGCCGTACTCGCCTTCATCACGCTCTGCATGGCCGGAGCAGCCATCTACCTGGGCTACCTGATCGCCATCCCGGTCTTCCTGGTCACTGGCGTCGCCTTCCCGATCTACCTGGGCTGGACCCGAGCGCGGACGCTGTTCTTGGTGGGTCTCGCGGCGATCCTGGTCGGTGCGCCCATCGTGACCGCGGGCACGGTCAGCCTGCTCCAGACCCCCTCCGCCGCCGCCAACGGGGTCGTGTTCAGTCCGCACTCCTACTCGCCGCTTGGAAACGCGACCGTGCATCCGTACACGAGCTCCGGGGCCGCCAACTTCACGTTCGTCGTCGACGTCAACCCGGCGCTCCTGCCGAACGGAAGCCAGGCGAAGGTCCTCTGGGTCAATTTCTTCCTCAGCACCTGTCCGAACGCCGAGACGAACAACTCGTCCTCGTGCGGCAGGGTCGGGGCCTATCCATTCCACTTCCAGAATCTCTCCTACAACAGTTCGGTCGCCCGCGAGTTGACCTTCCATCAAACGATCGGCGGAGTCAACGTCTGGTGGTGGACCATCGGGATCTCGTACCTCAACGCGACCGGAAACCTCACCTGGACGTACCTGTCCCCGGGCACGGGCTACACCACGGTCGAGGGACCGGTGACCGGCGATTTCCTCTCGATCTTCGAGCTGATCCTTCCCGCGATCTACTTCACGGTCTTCGTCTATCTGGGTCTCATCTTCTTCCTCGCGGTCCTGATCTACCTGTTCCTCGTGAGCCGGCGGCAGCGGCGGGCCGGCGGCGCTCCGGCGGTGTCCCCGCCGGCAGGCGCACCCACCGGACCCGGGTCCACGGCGGCCCCCGGGGCTCCGACGAAGAGCCCGACCACCGGGGCCCCCAGCCGCCCCGAGCTGGCCTGCCCGAGCTGCGGCGCGGTCGTCTACGCCGGCGAGACCCGGTGCTGGAAGTGCGGCACCCCACTTACGCCGGTATCCAACCCGGCCCCCGAGGACCAGCCGCTGCCGTCCGGCAAGCCGTAGCTATCGAGGGTCCGTACCGGCGCTGGGCCCGTCGGCGGCCCACGCTCACGTGAAGGTGAGCGCCGCCCCGGTCAGGAAGTAGTTGTACTGGTTGTTGAGCAGGAATCCGTCCACGGGGGAGGTCGAGAGAACGAACGAGAAGACATACGACCCGGCCGCCGGCGCCTGCCAGACCAGCGGCACCCACGTGTTCGTCCCGTCGCCGGCCTCGACGACCGTCGCCTGGACGAGCGTTCCCTGGTAGACCGCCGGGACGCCGTTCACCAGCATCGTGACGGTCAGGATCCCGTTCGCGAGGTCGTTGGCTCGCAGGTTGACGTAGACCGTGTTGTAGGTCGTGTGGCTGAGCGTCCCCGTCACGAGGGCGCCGGCGATCCCGAAGTCGGTGCCGGAGCGGCTCGGGCCGCTCGAGGTCGACAGGCCGCAGAGGTAGTTCACGACGTTGTACGCCACCTCGGCCCCGATGCCGTTCCAGGAAGAGGGCACGGGCGAGTCCCCGAAGAGGACGGGGTCCACCGAGGTCGCGACCGCCGAGGACTTGGTACCGGTGTAGTAGACGCCGATGACCGTCCCGGTCGCGCTGCCGAAGTGCAGGAACGCCGTTCCCTCGTTCGTGTGAGCGGTCGTGGAGGCCGTGAGCGTCTTGTACGGAGTGAAGCCCGAGAAGCCCGTCAGGTTCCCGTTAAGGTAGATCGGGCTCGAGAGACCGGCGGCGTCGAGAGAGCCCGAGGCCGCGTAGTACGCCGGGTTCGCCGCGGTGGTCGACAGCGTGGCGGCGGCGGTACCGCAGCTCGTCGCGGAGGCCTTGAGCCCGAAGACCTGGAGATAGTTCTGGTAGGCCGTGCCCTCACAGCCGGCGGCGTAGTTCGTGAAGGCCCGGTTCCCGGTGACCCAGACCGAGGTCCCGTTGTTGAAGGCGCTGTAGATCTGGGTTTCGATCGGGTTGGTCCCGTTGTAGGCCGGGGAGGCCGGGCAGGTCGACTGGGAGGAGTTCGTTCCGAAGTCGATGATCGCGACCGCGCCCGAGACAAACTGGCTCGTGATCGTCTTGGGATAGTTCGTGGTCGTGCAGGAGACGAAGTACTGCGTGATCGGGAAGCCTGCAGCGACTAGTTCGCTGGCCAGGTTGGCGGACTCGTTCGTGCGCGTCGGAACGGTGCCGGCCGGGACGTTCTCCGCGATGAACAGGATGTGCGGGAAGACCGTGAGCGCGAGCGTGTCCGACCCGGACCCGAGGCCGGGGATCGAGGCGGTGGCGTTCAGGAGGAGCGCGCCCGTGGCGGACGGAGTGTAGGTCGCCTGGAAGCCGACCGTCGCACCCGCCGGCACGGTTCCCGACCCCGAGGTCGGAGTGAATCCTGTCGCCGGCCCGTAGTTCACCGTGGCCGTTCCCGAAACGGCGCCGTTGTTGGTCACGTCGATGACGACACTAAGCGGCTGGCCGATCACCGGCGCACTCGTGTTCGTCAGGATCCCCACGACGACGAGGCTGCCGCTTCCGGAGCTCCCGGTCGTGGTGACCGTCACGGGGAAGATGATCGAGTTCTGCTGGATCTGGATCGGGTCGGCGTCCGTTGCCCAGGCTGTCACGTAGTAGGTCCCGGCCGTGGCCGAAGAGCAGCTCGGAACGAACCAGAGACCGTTCGTCGAGTTATATGTCATCCGAAGCAGCGAGGTGGTGTTGGTCGAGTACGCCGTCAGGGGATTGACGCACGTGAGCCCAGGCGTCGTGATGTTCAGGTAGACCTTGTGGCTCGTCGTGGGCAGGAACGGGTCGGTGATCTGGACGTAGATCGAGAAGGGCGAGTTGATGCCGGGCGATCCGGGGCTCGTGCCCTCCTGGTCGAAGATCGGGGGGATCGTGGGGTTCGACCCCGGGAGCGTCTGCCGGTACACGACCTGGCTGCCGGAGACGATCGTGACCGTGATGTTATCGGGAATCCCCAGGTGGACGCCGGCACTCGCAAGACTCAGGTTCCATACCTGGCCAGTGCCCCAGGACGCGCCGGACCCCGAGCCGAGGCCACCGCTCGTCAACGTGTAGGTCGCGGTCGTGTTCTGCGGGTGAGCCTGAGAAACGACGTAGATGACCGTGTTGTAATTGTAGATCGTCGGGCCGCCGAGGTGGGTGATGACGATGTTGCTGACGTTCACCCAGGTGTGCGTCCCCTTCGCAGCGTAGCTGTAGTAGAGCTGCCCCTGGAACTGGGACGAGGGCTGGGTCGCCGGCTTCGGGAACGTGTTCACGAAGAAGAAGATCGACGAGAACAGCGTGACGGTGAGCGCGAGGATGAGGATCGTTCCGAGCACCTCGGAAACTCCCCGGGCTCCCCGCAGCCCGCGGTTGCGTGTGCGGAGGCGGTGCTTGGACGGATGCTGCACTCGAATGGCCCTCCTGCCCCCTCGACGTCTCAGCGGACGAGCCTTCTTGAATTGATGGAGAGGCCCAATATATAGAGGTTCGGCCGCCGACACGGCCGGCGCCAAACGGTCCCGAGTACGGCGACGGCTCATGCGCATCTATGCGTGTGGCTCGACCGGGCCGATCGGACCGAATTTTTTGGGCTGGTTATACGCCCGGAAAACCGGATTCTGCGGATTTTTTTTGCCGTCGAAATTTGTTCGACACGTCAGCGAACTCCTGTCTGGAGTCCCATCGGAATTTCTCGGCACAAAGACGGGAATGAGTTTAAGTAACAGGATATCGCATAGCCGCGCTCGGCCGTGTTCGACAAAGACCCAGACACCGGTACGGAGGCTTCGGTGCCAACGCCGACGTCCCGGCGGCCCCCCGAAGATGAGCGGATCGCGCTACGGTGCAACCGCAAGGAGCTCCAGCTCCTGGACTCGTTCGTTGTCAGCGGCGAGTTCGGCAGCCGGTCGGAGCTCATGCGGGCAGCGCTCCGCGCCTTTCTTCGGGCCCGGACCGAGTCTGCCGTCCTGACCCCCGCGACCGCCAGCCCGACGGGCCTCCTCGAGACGCCCGTCCACCTCCGACAGGATGAGGTGGAGACCTTCCGCGAGTACGGCGCCCTCGTCTCCAACGGCCAGCTGTTGACCGACGTGCTGGCTCAGTTGGTCCGGCGGGGCGCAGTCGAGCTCAAGGTCGCCGAGCTGGTCGCCCAGGCGCACGGTGCCGTGCGACGGGCCACGGAGGAGCGAGCTCGGGTTCAGGCCCTCGAAGAGAGCGGACGGGACCTCGAGCGACGGGGGGTCGTGGGCCGATAGTCCTGTCGAAGACGCCGAAAGGAAGGGGTGGGAAATGCCAGAGGCCGAACCGAACGCGCGCGAGATCGACCAACTGTCGGGCCGGGACGACGAATTCGATCCCGGCTTCGTAGAGAGCCTCAAGCTGGGACACGACGTCCGCTTTGTCCTGGTCACGGTGGGCGGGGGCGCGGCCCGGATCGGCCGCGAGATCGCCCGGAGGCATCTCCGCTATGTGGAGACCGTCGCGATCAACTGCGATGCACGGATCCAGCAGTTCGAAGAGTTCGACCGAAGGGTCTGCCTGACGACGGACACGCCCGACGCCGAGGATACGGGCGGCTCACCGGTCGCTGGAGGACACCTGGCCCGCTCCGCGCAGCCCGCGCTGGACCGCATCTTCGAAGGCGCCACGTTCGTCACGATCATCTCGACGCTCGGGGGAGGAGCCGGTACCGGCGCCCTCCCGTTCGTCCTGGAGGCGGCGGCCCGCTCCTGCGAGGTCCTGTCCGTCTTCGTCGTCAAGCCGTTCAAGCTCGAGACCGAGCGCCGAGCGGTGGCCGACCGGGCCCTCGCCCGGCTCCACTTCGTCGACAGCTTCGTCGCACTGCAGCAGCGGGGCCTCGCCACGCTGCAGGTGCTGGACAACGAGACGCTCGCCCAGGACGCGGCCAAGATCCCGATCGCCCGGTTCAACACCTACTGGGCCGAGTTCATCGCCGGCCACATCGAACGCTCGTTCGTGATCCCGGCCGAGGCCGCGGTCGAGGCCGGCCGACTCGCGATGTTGACCGACCCGAGCCACGCCGGCCGAGTCCCCACGGACCCCGAGGTCGTGGGGCATGCGGTCCCGGCCCCGATGCCGGAGCGGCCGACGCTGGAACCCCCCGGGGTGCCGGGCCCGTTGCCGGCGGCGGCGTCGGAGATCGAGCTCACCTTCGAGATCGTCGGGCTCCCGCCCGGCGGGCAGGACATCCTGTGAGCGTACACAAGTAGCGGTCCACCGCGACCCCCACCGACCCGGCGTGTCCCGGACGTTTCCGCGGTTCGCGCCGGGCGCAACATTATCAGGAGTGCGGGGTACCGCGGAGCGTGGACGGACGCATCTTCGTGGTAGGACTGACGCTGGTCCTGCCGGCCATCCTCATCGCCGCGACGGTGATCTGGTACTCGGACAATCCCCTCTCGATGCTGGTCCTCTTTTCGGTGATGCTGCTCGGGGCGCTCTACCTGGTGTCGTACAAGGACACGTACTCGCCCGAGGGCGCGTAGCGGGTCGGCCCGGTACGGGCTACTGGTAGATCGGCAGGTTGTCGGTCGGCGGCAATCCCGCCGTCGGCGGCTCCCGGCTCTTGACCGCCGCGCGGAGCGCCTTTTCGATGATCTCGGCCTGGGTCCGCAGCGGCTTCGTATCGATCTGAACGTGCGGCAGGACCTGGTCCAGTACCTCGATCACTTTGGCCGCGGCCCGGTGATCCGGGTACCCGGCATCGGTGGCGCTTACGAGGAGTGCACCCACGGGGAAGGATGCCCCGATGCCCTGCACGAGGAGCGCCCCCGAGACACCGCCGATGACGCCATCGCCCATGGCCCGCACCCCCGCCCCTTTGTAGGCGGCCGGGAGGGCCTCCGAGGTTCCGGACCCCGCGTACCAGACCATCTCTTCCGGCGGCGCGTCGCTGGTCTCGTCGGCGTCCACGGGATGAGGCACGACCCCTTCGATGCCCAGCACCCCGCCGGCCTTCATCTGGGCCGCCGACTGGAGGACGGTGGACGCGAGCGGGTTGATCAGGACGGCCGGGAGCGGAAACTCCGAGAGCACCAGGACGAGGTCCTTGTTGCCGTAGGCGCGGACCGGAGGATTGACTCGTCCACCTTGAATCACCGCGAGGGGTGGAAGGTCCTCGGACACGAGCATGCCGATCCGCGGCAGCTTGAGGACCTGCAGCATGTAGTGTCCGGCGACGGTCGGCGCGAGACCGGCGCTCGGGAAGCAGGTGATCACGAGGGCGCCCGGGCCGGGCAGCGCGGCGGCGTTCTCGGACTTCCACGTTACAGCCATGTCGGCCTCGACGGCGCAGGCCCCGCAGTGTACTTAGGGGTTGGTACAGTTTCCAATCTTTCAACGGCTGCAGCGTCCCGCCTCGACTCAAACGCCAAGTACCCACGCCCATCTGCGAGCGGCGTGGGGCTCCCCCTTCGGACGATCACGCACCCGACCGAGATCCCCTGGTCGGCGCTCGTCGGCCGGACCCTGGCGGTCGATGGGAACAACATGCTGTACCAGTTCCTCGCGACCATCCGGTCCGCCGATGGACGGCCCTTCACCGACCGATCCGGCCGCGTTACCGCCCACCTGATCGGCCTCCTCTACCGGACGACCTCCTGGCTCGAGCAACGCATCCAACCGGTCTGGGTGTTCGATGGCGCGCCTCCCGAGCTCAAGGCCGGAACGTTGCGCACCCGGTTCCTGGCCAAGGAACGTGCCCAGGAGGCGTGGGACGAGGCCCTCGCCGCCGGCGACCTCGAGACCGCGCGGCGCAAGGCGGCCCAAACCTCTCGCTTGACACGGCCGATGATCGCAGAAGCCATCGGGGTGCTGCACGCCTTGGGACTCCCGACCGTCCAGGCTCCCTCGGAGGGAGAGGCCCAGGGGGCGAGGATGGCCGAGTCGGGCGTCGTGTGGGCGAGCGCGTCGGAGGATTACGACTCCCTGCTGTTCGGCACGCCCCGGCTGGTCCGGGGACTCGCCTCCCGGCCTTCCCGTCAGGGCGGCCAGGCGGCGCAGCTCATCGAGCGGGATCGGCTCTTGAACGAGCTCGGAATCTCTCAGGAGGAGTTGATCCTGCTGGGACTCGTCATGGGGACCGACTTCAACGACGGCGTGCGGGGCTATGGTCCGAAGAAGGCACTCAAGCTCGTCCAGAAGCATCTCGGCTGGGCCGAGACGCTGCGCTCCGTCGGACTCAATCCGGAGGATCTCGCGGAGGCCGCCCAGATCTTCCGGAATCCTCCCGTCGTCGACGTGCCCCGCCCGGTCTTCGGGGAACCCAACGAGGCGGAGCTTCGCCGCCTGCTCGTCACCGAGCATGACTTTTCGGAGGACCGCGTGACGGGCGCCCTGCGGCGTATCGAGGGCGCGCCTCGGAAGAAAGCGACCCCGCTGCCATCGCCCGGGCATCAGCGACTGCTGGACGCGTACCCCGCGGAGGGTTCGTGAAGCGCTTCGAGTGCGTACCGAACTTCTCGGAGGGCCGGGACGAGCACCGTCTCCAGCAGATCGTGGACGCCGGGAAGGCCGTCGCCGGCGTCACCGTGCTCGACGTGGAGCTCAACGCCGATCACAATCGGGCGGTCGTCTCCCTCGTCGGTGAGGGCGACTCTCTGTTGGAGTCCGTGTTCCGCATGGTCCAGAAGGCGACGGAGCTCATCGACCTTCGCCATCACTCGGGCGAGCACCCGAGAATGGGCGCGACGGACGTGGTCCCCTTCGTCCCGCTCGGAGACGCCACCATGGAGGAGGCCGTTGCGCTGGCGATCCGCCTGGGGGAGCGGGTCTGGACGGAGCTACACGTACCGGTGTATCTGTATGCGGCGGCCGCCCGTCGACCGGAACGTGCCGACCTCGCCGTCGTCCGGCAGGGCGGCTTCGAGGGACTCCGAGAGGCGGTACGGACCGACCCGAGCCGACGGCCGGATTTTGGAGAGGCCGAGCTCCACCCGACCGCCGGCGCCGTGGCCATCGGCGCCCGGCCGGTGCTCATCGCCTTCAACGCCTATCTGACGACGCCGGACGTGGCCGTCGCGAAGAAGGTGGCCCATGCCGTCCGCGCCCGGGATGGCGGACTTGCCGAGGTGAAGGCACTCGGGTTCGACATTCGGGAACGGAACCGCGCCCAGGTCTCGATGAACCTCACCGACTACCGTCAGACCCCGATCCACCGCGCGCTGGAGGCGGTGCGTCGGGAGGCCGAGCGATACGGCGCCGCCGTGGAGGAGTCCGAGATCGTCGGCCTCGTGCCCGAGGATGCGCTCTTCGATGCATCCGAGTACTATCTCCAGCTGAACCGGTTCTCCCGCGACCAGATTCTCGAGCGGAAACTCGCTCCGCCGTCATCGTCAGAGGCGGGCGATCGCTCACCGGCCGCTGCCAGGCTCCAGCAGCTCAGCGTGCAGGAGCTCCTCCGCCGTGTGGCGGCTCGGACTCCGACGCCCGGGGGAGGGAGCGCGGCGGCCATCGCGGGAGCCCTCGGGACGGCCCTGGGCGAGATGGTGGTCGCGTACTCGACACCGGCGAAGCAGACCCCGACCGCCGAGCTCGTGGGGTTGGCCAAGGAGCTGGTCGAGAGTCGGGGCACGTTTCTCGAACTGGCGAATGCGGATACGGAGGCCTACGAGTCCGTGCGGATCGCCCGGCGCGACCGGAAGGCGCATCCCGGCGATGGGGCGGCGCAGCAGGCCGTCGTGGACGCCCTGCGGAAGGCGATCGAGGTCCCGATGGACACCGCCCGTCTGGCCCGCCGCGTGGCCGAGCGCCTCGAGGCCCATCGCGAGACGATGAATCCGGTCCTGGGCAGCGACCTCGTCTCGGGACTCGCGCTTCTTCGGGCGGCGGCCGAGTCCGCTCTCTCGAACGTGTCGGTCAACCTCGCGGACCTTCGGGCTGAAGGCATCCCCGTGGCCGACCTCGAGGCCGAGCGCGACCGGCTCAGCGGCCACTCATGAACGGTCGTGGGCCCGCGACCTCGCGTCCGTTCGTCCAGGTGAACTGCGCCGTCTCGTTGGACGGCCGGCTCGCGTTTTCAGGTGGAAAGCGGGCGCCGCTCTCGGGACCGCGGGACCTGCAACGGGTGCAGCGCCTTCGGGCCGGCCTGGGGGCGGTACTCGTCGGCGTGGGCACCGTCGTTCTCGACGACCCGTCGCTCCGCGTGCACTGGGAGTTGCTTGAGCAACCTCCGGGACGCGAGCCCATCCGGATCTGTCTCGACGGCACCGGGCGCCTGCCCCCCGGCGCTCGACTTCTCGACGGAAGTCAGCCAACGATCGTGGCGACGACCCGGGCCGCTCATCGCCACTACCCTGCCACCGTCGAGACGCTCGTGACGGGCGACGGTCCCGAGGTGGACCTGCCGACCCTGCTGCACGCGCTCTGGGACCGGGGAGCGCGAGGACTGCTCGTCGAGGGCGGCGCTCACGTCATCGCGAGCTTCCTGCGGGACTCCCTCGTCGACCGGATGACGGTCTACGTGGCGCCGGTATTGATCGGCGGCGTGGGCGCTCCCCCCATGATGGCAGGCCCGGAGACCCATTCGTCGGCGGAGTGGGTCGAACTGCTGCGGGAGTCGGTCGAGCCGCTCGACGACGGCGTGCTCATCTCCCTACGACCCCGGCACCCGTCGGGGCTCCCCCCGCCCTCACCCTTATAGGCGCACCGGCGTCCGAGGCCGCCGGACGGTTGCCGCCGTGAAGCTGACCCACTTCCTGCTCGGGGACCAGTTCCACTTCGGCATGATCACGGATGCCGGCGACTTCATCGACCTCGACACCGCGTGCCGCGATTACTTCGGGGTGAACCCGGTCAAGGGGGCGGACCCGAGCCGGTTCCGCGACATGCGGACGTTCTTCACCGGCGGCGCCGAGTCGGTCGCGATCACGAAGAAGATCCAGGAGTACATCGACCGCCGACGCGCCATGGGCTGGACCCCCCGAGCTGCCACGGGAGCCCGGTTCTTCTTCAAGCCGGAGGAGGGCATCCGGCTGCTCGCGCCCGTGTCGGCCGGTGCCAAGATCTACCTCCTCGCATCGAACTCGAAGAGCCACCTCGCTGAACAGAAGAAGGAGCCCCCGACGCAGCCGTACCTCTTCACCCGGTTCGCCAACAGCCTCATCGGCCCCAGCGAGTCGCTCATCCTGAGCCCCCATGGGTCCTTCCCGGATGTCGAGCTCGAGCTCGCCGTCGTGATCGGCCAGCGCGGCAAGCATGTCCCGGCCGCGAGAGCGATGGAGATGATCGCCGGCTACACGATCGTGCTCGACATGGGGTACCGGGACCTGCAGTATCCGCCGGGCGGAGCCGTCGACTGGGTCCAGGGGAAGGGCTTCGACGCCACGATGGTCGTGGGTCCCTGGGTCGTTCCCAAGGAGGAGGTCGGCGAGCCGTACCCGCTCCGGATGGAGCTCAAGGTCAACGGAACCGTTCGTCAGAAAGGCGACACGACCGACTATCTGTTCCGGATCCCCCAGATCATCGAGCACCTGACGCGGGGGGTAACCCTGGAGCCGGGAGATCTCATCTCGCTCGGAACGCTCGGCGGCGTGCCCGGGTTTGAGTTCGGGAACGAGAGCCGGAAGCTCAAGGCCGGCGACGTCATCGAGGGGATGATCGAGCGGGTCGGGCCGCTCAAGGTCACGGCGAAGGCCGAGGCGGCGGCAGCCCCCGCGGCCGCGCCTCCCCCCGAAGCGTAAGGAAGAGCGCGGTAGCGGCGGCGACCGGGATCGTCTCCCCCTCGCGGCCCCGGGTCCGCTCGGGAACGGTCGGGTAGTCGACGTCCGCGAGCAGCTCGACGTCGACCGACGGGGCGCCGTTCGCCGGAATCGGAGCCTGCTCGAACGGCTCGAACCGGTCGAGCTGCTCTCGCGACAACGGCAGCACTCGGAAGCCCGTGCCTCCGTGCAACGACCCCGGAAGCCGGATCAGCCGGTGGACGTCGGTGGTCACCGGCGCATCCGTCTCGCCCTGCACCTGGATCCGGGCCCGGTCCAGGATCTGCTCCAGCAGCGCGGGCGGGAAGTCCGTCGTCGACACGTCGAGCGACAG
>JASHPT010000042.1 GCA_030037955.1 Thermoplasmata archaeon | reverse complement strand
CGTCCCGGAGGGTCGCCTGAACGCCTTCCGGGGTCGTGCGCACGGACTGGATCTGGCGCCGGAAACTTCGACCCAGGATCCAGTCGGCGAGCACGCAGATCCCCACGAGATAGACACCGATGCCGATGGGCAGCTGATTCGAGATGTGGGTCGTGGCGGGCCACTCCAGCGCCGCGAACGCGGCAAGGCCGGCGCCGACGACGATCCCGGCGAGGGCGGCGGCCCGCACGATCGTGCGGCGGCGCAGCTCGCCCTCGACGTAGGTCGCGTCGGTTCGCGCGAGCTCGTCCCCGTCCCCCAGCGCCCTCGGGGGAACGATGCGCGGCCCAGGCGGGGCGGCTCTGCGCTCGACGGGCACCGTCGTCTCGGCCGGAGGCCCGAGGAAGAGGGAGGTCGTCGGCGTGGCCATTCCTGTCCTCGGGTCGAAGAACTCGAGACGACCGCAGCGGGAGCAGACGTAGGCCTCCATCACGATAGGCTTGCGGGCCTCCTGCGGAAGCGGCACTCGCAGGGGCGTCCCGTATCGCGTCCCGCACCGGGGGCAGTCGATCGGAGGCCGGACCGGCTCCGCCGCCCCGGGGGCCTCGACAGCCGGCCGCTGGACCTCCGGGGACTGCATGGACGAGGCTCGACGATGTCACGAGGTCCCGGTATTTTCTCGCTCGTGCGCACGGCCGAATCTCCGGAGACTCCGGGGCCCCCCGGACCCCGACCGGTCCCGGGCTCTAGCTGCCCTTCGCAGGGCCCTTCGGCGCGGTCGCCGTCAGCTGGATCTCGCCGGCGCGGACCCCCACGGTCACGGTCGCTCCATCGCGGATCTCCCCGGACAGGAGCCGGGTCGTGAGTGGGTCGACGACGAGACGCTGGATGGTGCGTTTCAGGGGACGGGCCCCGAACTGCGGGTCGTAGCCGGCCTCGGCCAGCTTCGTCCGAGCCTCGTCAGTGGCCTTGAGCTGGATGCGCCGGTCCTGCAGCCGACGACCCACCAGCTCGAGTTGAAGGTCCACGATCCGAACGATGTTCCCTTCCGTCAGGGAGTGGAAGATGACGATGTCGTCGAGCCGGTTCAGGAACTCGGGCCGGAAGTGGGCCCGCAGGACCGAGTCGATGGCCCTGTGCCGCTCCTCGTCGGTCGTCGCCTCGGCCAGGAGGTCGGTCCCGAGATTGCTGGTCATGATCACCAGGGTGTTCCGGAAGTCGACGGTCCGTCCCTGGCCGTCGGTCAGGCGGCCGTCGTCGAGCAGCTGGAGGAGCACGTTGACCACGTCCGCGTGCGCCTTCTCGACCTCGTCGAAGAGAATGACGGTGTAGGGCCGCGTGCGGACGGCTTCGGTGAGCTGCCCGCCCTCTTCGTAGCCTACGTAGCCCGGCGGCGCCCCGATGAGCCGCGCCACGGTGTGCTTCTCCATGTACTCGCTCATGTCGATGCGGACGAGCGCCCGGTCCGAGTGGAAGAGGAACTCCGCGAGCGCCTTCGCGAGCTCGGTCTTTCCCACCCCCGTGGGCCCGATGAAGAGGAACGACCCCATCGGTCGGTTGGGGTCGGCCAGACCCGAGCGGGACCGGCGGACGGCCCGGGCCACCAGGTCGACGGCCTCGTCCTGGCCGATCACCCGCCTCTTGAGTTCCTCCTCCAGATGGAGGAGACGCTGCGTCTCGCCCTCGAGCATCCGCGAGATCGGTACACCGCTCCACTTGGCGACGACCTTCGCCACATCCTCCTCGTCGACCTCCTCGCGGAGCAGGCTCCCACCCTGGGTCGGTTTGAGTGCCTGATTCTTGGTCTCGAGCTTCCGTTGGATCTCCGGGATCTCGCCGTAGCGCAGTCGGGCGGTGGTCTCGAGGTCTCCCGCTCGTTCCGCTTCCTCGGCCTGAACCTTGAGCTGGTCCAACTGCTCCCGCATCTTTCGGACCTCTTGGACCTGGGCACGTTCCCGGTTCCATCGCGCCGTGAGCGAGGTCTCCTTCTCCCGGAGGTCGGCGAGTTCCTTTTCGAGCGCCTTGAGGCGGTCCCGGGACGCCGAGTCGGTCTCGCGCTTCAGCGCGGACCGCTCGATCTCGAGTTGCCGGGTCCGACGGGTCAGCTGGTCAAGCTCCGGAGGCCGGGAGTCCAGGCCGAGTCGAACGCTGGAGGCCGCCTCGTCAATGGCGTCGATCGCTTTGTCCGGGAGCCGCCGGTCCGGTAGATACCGGGCGGTGAGTGTCGCGGCCGCCACCAGGGCCGCATCGTGGATCCGCACGCCGTGATGGAGTTCGTACCGCTCCTTGAGGCCCCGGAGGATCGAGACCGTGTCCTCGACCGTGGGTTCCTGAACCAGCACCGGTTGGAAGCGCCGTTCCAGGGCCGCGTCCTTTTCGATGTACTTTCGGTACTCCTGGGTGGTCGTGGCCCCGATGGCGTGGAGCACGCCCCGGGCAAGGGCCGGCTTGAGGAGGTTCGAGGCGTCCATCGCTCCTCCCTCCGTAGCGCCCGCATGGACGAGCGTGTGGAGCTCGTCGATGAACAGGACCACGCTACCCTCCGAGCGCTCGATCTCCTGAAGAACGGCTTTCAACCGCTCCTCGAACTCGCCACGGAACTTGGCGCCGGCGAGCAGCGCTCCGAGGTCCAGCGCGATCACGCGCTTATCCTTCAGCGACTCCGGCACGTCCCCCGAGGCGATCCGTAGCGCCAGGCCCTCTGCGATCGCGGTCTTCCCGACGCCCGGGTCTCCGATGAGCACGGGATTGTTCTTCGTCCGACGCGACAGGATCTGGATCACCCGTCGGATCTCCTCGTCCCGGCCGATCACGGGGTCGAGTTTGTGCTGACGCGCGAGCTGGGTCAGGTCGCGGCCGTACTTTTCGAGCGCCTGGTACTTCGACTCCTCCTGCCGGTCGCTTACGGTGCGCCCGGCGCCCCGCAGCGAGTCGATGGCCGCCTTCAGGGCGGCCGAGCGCACGCCGTTCTGCTCGAGCAGCTCGCGCGCCGGCGACGGAGCCTCGGTGAGGCCGACCAGCAGGTTCTCGACGCTGACGTATCGATCCTTTCGAGCCTCGGCCGCTTTCTCGGCCTTGTCGAGCGCCTCGGCGAGCGAACGCGAAATGTACTGGTCGGTGGGCGCGATCCGGTCGGCGGTCGGCATCTTAGCCAGGCGACGTTCCAGCGCGGCGACGATATCGTCCGGCTTCGCGCCGAGCTGCATGAGTAGCTCGCGGGCAACGCTGCCGTCCTCCGCGGCGAGTGCTAGCAGGAGATGGTCGGGCTCGACCGACGCGTGTCGGAGCTCGGCGGCCCGGGCGAACGCGCGCTCCAGGGCGGACCGGGCCGCGTCCGTGAGCCGTTCGAGTCGCATCGGGGCGTCCGACTCCATATCCCTATAAACGAACCGCGGCTCCCTCGAAGCAGTGGCCGACCTGCGGACAACCGTAGCGGGAATTTCGTTCCGAAATCCGCTGTGGTTGGCTTCGGGGATCTGGGGCGAGAGCGGGAACTCCCTCAAGGGCGCCTGGGACGCCGGCGCCGGCGGTGTCGTCACCAAGTCGATTGGAAGCGAGCCCCGGATGGGGTACCCGAATCCGACGATCGAGACGTACGACAACTGGGGGATGCTGAACGCGATGGGTCTGCCCAATCCGGGCATCGACGAGTATCCTCAGGAGATCGGCGTGGCCCGAGACGCCGGGGCCACGGTCATCGGCTCCGTGTTCGGCGCGGACGCCGACGAATTCGCGCGACTGGGGGAGCGCATGGCCGCCACGGGGGTCGTGGCTCTGGAGCTCAATCTGAGCTGCCCCCACGCCAAGGGACTGGGTTCGGAGATCGGACAGGACCCGGACCAGGTCCGGGAGGTCGTCTCGGCGGTCAAGCGGGCCGTCCGAGTTCCGGTCATTGCGAAGCTCACGCCGAACCACTACGATGTTCCCCTGCTCGCCGAGGCGGCGGAGAAAGCGGGTGCGGATGCAATCAGCGCGATCAACACCGTCCGCGCGATGGCCATCGACGCGCGCCTCCGTCGGCCGGTGCTCGCTCACGGCTCGGGAGGGCTCAGCGGACCGGCGATCAAACCGGTCGGGCTGGCCTGCGTCTGGCAGATCTTCGAGCGCGTGAAGATTCCAATCGTGGGGATGGGCGGCATCGAAACCGCCGACGATGTGATCGAGTACCTGCTCGCCGGCGCCCGCGCGGTCCAGGTCGGCACCGCGGTCGCCTTCGAGGGTGTGGGGGTCTTTCGGCGGCTCGGAGAGGAGCTCACCCGCCGACTCGATGCCCTGCACGTCGTCCAGGTAGCGGACCTTGTCGGAGCGGCGCATGGCGCGCCGGCCGCGCCGTAGGTCGGTCCGCCGAGCCCGAGACGTTTTAACCCGGGGACGGGTTCAATCTTGTGCGCACGATTACCGAGGTCTCCGAGCGAATTGTTGAGACCCCCAGCACGGTAACCCTCCGATTCCGATACACGCCCGCCGCCTCCCCCGGCCAGTTCGTCATGATCTGGCTTCCGGGCGACGACGAGCTGCCGATGTCGCTCTCGTACACGGGGGAACCCAAGGGGGTGACGATCAAGGCCATGGGCGCCACTACACGGGCCGCGCTCTCCGTCCAGAAGGGAGACCTGGTCGGGATTCGTGGGCCGTATGGGAACCACTTCGACCTGACCCCCCGGCGGATCCTGCTCGTGGGAGGAGGCTCCGGCACCGCGGTGCTGGCGCCCGCCGCCGAAGCGGCCGCCCGGGCCGGGAGTACAGTCGTCGCCGCGCTCGGCGCCACCACGGCAGCCGAGTTACTGTTCGTAGACCGGGCCCGGGCGTTTTCGAACCGGGTGGAAGTCGCGACCGACGACGGGACGCAGGGCCACCATGGCTACGTGACGGACGTTAGCCAGCGGCTCCTCCGCGAAGACTCGTTTGACGCCGTCTGGACCTGTGGGCCCGAGATCATGATGCGGAAGGTCATCGCCGCCTCGGAGGCGCGTCACGTCCCGGTGTACTGCTCGATGGAACGGCAGATGAAGTGTGCTCTCGGGATGTGTGATGCCTGCGCCCTCGGGCCGTATCACGTCTGTTCCGACGGCCCGGTCTTCCCGGCGGAGCGGCTCACACCGCTCCCGGAGTTCGGTCGGACCAAGCGCGATAGCTCGGGACGGCGGGTGCCGCTGTGACGACACGGTTTCAGCACCGGGATCGGCGTCTGCACCGTTCAGGAGTCGTGTTTCACGACCCTCCGGACGCAGACTTTAAAGTGGAACCCAGATACCCGCGCGGGGGTGGCCGATGAAGGTCCTCGTTGTCAGTGGCGGAGTGATTTCCGGGCTGGGCAAGGGGATCACCACGGCCTCGCTGGCGCGGCTGCTCAAGGCTCGGGGCCTCGCCGTTACCGTGCTCAAGATCGACCCGTATCTGAACGTCGACGCGGGGACGATGAACCCCTACCAGCACGGCGAGGTGTTCGTGCTCGATGACGGGACCGAGGTCGACCTGGACCTGGGCAACTACGAGCGGTTCCTCGGTCAGAGCCTCACCGGCAGTCACAACATCACGACCGGCAAGATCTACCGGGCGGTCATCGACAAGGAACGGCGCGGGGACTACCTGGGCACGACCGTCCAGATCATCCCGCACATCACGGGGGAGATCAAGCGGCAGATCCGCGAGGTAGCGCAGACCACGGGCGCCGAGGTCGTCCTGGTCGAAGTCGGCGGAACGGTCGGTGACATCGAGTCCATGCCGTTCCTCGAGGCGCTCCGCGAGCTCTCCTACGAACTCGGGGAGGGCCACATGGCGTTCGTCCACACGACCCTGGTTCCGGTCGCGGGCCCGGTCGGCGAACCGAAGACCAAGCCGACCCAGCACTCCGTCCGGGAGCTGCGGGCGATCGGGATCCGACCCTCGATCATCGTGGCCCGATCGTCGGTACCCCTGACTCCCGAGATCAAATCCAAGATCTCGCTGTTCTGCGACGTACCGCCCGAGGCCGTCATCTCCGTCCCGGACCAGTCCGTGGTCTACGAGGTCCCGCTGGTCCTCGAGGCCCAGGGCGTCGGGCAATTGCTGGCGCATCAGCTCAAGCTGCCCGAGCGTCCGCCGGACTACGGTCGTTGGAAAGAGATGCTCTCGACCTATCGGGCCAACAAGGGAAGCCTCGACGTGGCATTTGTGGGCAAGTACACGGAGCTCAAGGACGCTTACCTCTCGCACATCGAGGCCTTCCACCACGTGCAGGGGAACCTCGGCTACACGATCCAGTTGACGTGGTACGACTCGGAGGACCTCCCGCGGGACTCCGCCGCCCTGGCGCGACTCCGGCACGCGGATGCCGTGCTGGTGGCGCCGGGCTTCGGAGCGAGGGGCGTGGACGGGAAGATCCGTGCGATCGAGACGGCCCGGACACTCGGGATTCCGTTCCTCGGGGTCTGCTACGGCTTCCAGCTCGCGGTGGTCGAGTTCGCGCGGAACGCCCTCGGACTGTCGCATGCGAACACGACCGAGGTCGACCCGCACTCCCCGGACCCGGTCGTCTGCCTGCTCGAGGAACAGAAGGCAGTCGAGGATCTCGGCGGCACCATGCGGCTCGGGGCCCAGCGGGTGGAGCTGGTCGCCGGGAGCCGGATCGCCGAGCTCTACGGGCGGACGGAGATCTGGGAGCGGCACCGGCACCGGTACGAGATCAACCCCGCGTATCTCGACAAAATGAGTCAGGCCGGGCTGGTCGTCACCGGTCGGTCCGTGGACGGCCGGGTCGAGTCCTTCGAGGTCCCGTCCCATCCATTCTTCGTGGGCGTCCAGTACCACCCCGAGCTGTTGTCCCGGCCGGAGACCCCGCACCCGCTCTACATGGGCCTCGTCCGCGCCGCGATCGCTCGCAAGGAGGTGGCCGCCCCTGTCGCCCCCGCGGCGGCTCACGCGTGAGCTTGGGGGCCTGGCCGGCTCCGCCGTTCGGATCGCGGGGCACCTCCAGGACTATCGCGCGCTCGGGGGAGTCGCCTTCGCCCTGATCCGCGACGGCGCCGGTATCGCCCAGGTCACCCTCAAAAAGGAAACCACGGACCCTCAGCTGTTCTCGCTCTTCGCCTCGACCCCCCGGGAGTCCGTCCTGGTCGTGGACGGGACGGTGCAGGCCTCTCCCAAGGCTCAGCGTGGCGTCGAACTGATCCCGACCCGGGCCGAGGTCCTGTCGGTGGCGGGGGTTCCGCTGCCGCTGGGCGTCGCGGACAAGGTCGGGGCCGAACTCGACACCCGTCTCAACCACCGGGTGCTCGACCTCCGGAAGCCCGCCGTTCGTGCCATCTTCGAGCTTCGGACCGCGATCCTCGAAGGCCTGCGCGAGTCCTTCCTGTCCCGGGGCTTCCTCGAGGTCGAGACGCCCAAGCTGCTCCGTCAGGGCGCCGAAGGCGGGGCGACCATGTTCGCCGTCGACTACTTCGACTCCGCGGCCTACCTTGCGCAGAGCCCGCAGCTCTACAAGCAGATGCTGATGAGCGCCGGCTTCGAGCGCGTCTTCGAGATCGCCCCCGCCTTCCGGGCGGAGCCCTCCGATACCGTTCGTCACCTGACCGAGTTCTCCAGCGTTGACGGCGAGATCGCCTACATCGAGAGCGCCGAGGACGTGCGCCAGGTCTTGGAGCTCGTCGTCGCCGACACCATCGCGACGGCACGTACCCGGCTCGAGCGCTGGGGAAATCCCTACGCTGAGAAGCTGCCGGTCGCGCACCCACCGTTCCCCCGGATTCCCTTCACCGAGTGCGAGGAGCTGCTCGGCCGGCCCGGGGCGGAGCGAGACCTCGCGACCGAGGACGAAAAGCGTCTCGGCGAGGTCCTGGTCGACCGCTTCGGGAACCCGTTCTACTTCCTGGTCGACTTCCCGACGTCGGTCAAGGTCTCCACCTTCTACGCCCACCGCTTCGACGACCGGCCGCAGTTCGTCGACTATTTCGACCTGGACTACCGGGGCCTGGAGTTGGCCAGCGGCGGGCGCCGGGAACACCGCCTGGAGCCGCTGACGGCGAACATCCGGGCCGCCGGGGTCGACCCGGCCAGCCTCGAAGGGTACCTCGAGGCGTTTCGGTTCGGCATGCCCCCGCACGGGGGCTGGGGCTTCGGCCTCGACCGGTTCGTGACCGTGCTCGCCGACCTCCCCAATATCCGGGAGTCACGGCTATTTCCTAGAGACCGCTATCGCCTGACCCCCTGAACCGCGGGCGGTGGATTCGGATGGTCACGTCACCTCGGGTGCTCACCTCGGCCGGCGAGCTCACCGGCCGGTGGGCCGCCGTCTTCGAGGAGGCCGGCGTCCGGCCCCGGGTGATGGAACTCGCCAGCAAGTTCCCCGAGGAGCGGTCGCTCGAGATCCCCTTCGCCTCTCTCGAGGCCGCCGATACCTCCCTCGCCGATGAGCTGCTGGTCCGGCCCGAGGAGGTCCTCGACTCCGGCGCCCGGGCGATGCGCGAGCTGCTGCCCGTCATGGGTCCAGAGGCCCAGGGTCTCCGACTCCGGGTGACGGGGCTCCCCCAGACGGCCCATCGGGTGATCCGGGAGATCCGGGAGTCCGACCTCAACCGGATGATCGCCATCGACGGCATCGTCCGCAAGGTGACCGAGGTTCGCCCCCAGATCCGGGACGCCGTGTTCTCGTGTGCGGCATGCCGGGCGGAGGTCCACGAGCTCCAGGACGAGACCAGCCCGATCTTCCGGGAGCCCATCGAGTGCTACACGGCCCAGGGAGGTTGCGGCAAGCCGGCGAGCCGTACGCGCTTCCGGCTCCTGCCGGAGAAGTCGCTCTACATCGATTCGCAGCGGATCGAGATCCAGGAGAATCCAGAGTCGCTCAAGGGCGGTGCCCATCCGCAGGGGCTGTCGGTCCTGCTGACCGAGGACCTCACGGGTCGGGTGATTCCCGGGAACCGGATCGTTGCGGTCGGTGTGCTCAAGTCCCTCCAGCGGGCCACCGCCTCCCGTACCGGCGTGATCCGCTCCACGACCTTCGACCTGATGCTGCTCGGGAACTCCCTCGAATCGAAGCAGCAGGAGTTCGCCGAGATCGAGCCGACGGAGGAGGAACTCCAGGAGATCCTCCAGTGGCAGGGCGACCCGACGGTCGTGGACAAGATCGTTCTCTCGCTGGCTCCGACCATCAAGGGGATGGAGGACGAGAAGGAAGCGATCGCGCTGCAGCTGTTCGGCGGGGTCGAGAAGCGGCAGCCGGACGGTGTGCGGATCCGGGGGGACATCACGGTACTGTTGGTCGGTGACCCGGGCGTGGCGAAGACGCAGCTCTTGCGCTACGTGGCGTCGGTCGCCCCCCGCGGGATCTACACGAGCGGGAAGGGCGCCACCGCGGCGGGACTCACCGCGGCTGCCGTCAAGGACGACTTCGCCGGCGGTCGATGGGTCCTCGAAGCCGGCATGATGGTGCTCGCCGATGGCGGCGTGGCGGTCATCGACGAGCTGGACAAGATGACGCCCGAGGACTCGTCCGCCATGCACGAGGTCCTGGAATCGGGGACCTGCAGCGTGGCCAAGGCCGGGATCACCGCGACGCTCAACGCCCGATGCACCGTCCTCGCCGCCGCGAACCCGCGGTTCGGCCGATTCACGCCCGACCGCAGCTTCGCCGAGCAGGTCAACCTGCCTCCCACGTTGCTGTCCCGATTCGATGTGATCTACTCGATCTACGACAAGCCGGACCGCCAGCGGGACCGCCTGCTGGCCAACCGGATCCTGGAGTCGCACCGGTCCGGCGAGGCCCGGGAGCTCGGCGCCGAGGTCAACGAGTCGCCCTCCGCCGGTGCCCCATTCCCGCCCGAGTTCCTCCGAAAGTACATCGCCTACGCCCGCCGGACGTTCCGGCCCGTCCTCTCGGCCGAGGCCCTCTCGGCGATCGAGGACTACTACGTGACGGTCCGGAAGCAGGGCGAGGACCCGAATGCGCCGGTGCCGATCACCGCGCGCCAGCTGGAGGCCCTCGTGCGTCTCAGCGAAGCCGCCGCCCGCGCTCGGCTGTCCAACGCGGTGACGATCGACGACGCGCGGCGCGCGATCAAGATCATGGCGACCTTCCTGTCGCGGGTGGCCACGTCCGAGGGGAAGATCGACATCGACACGGTCACGACCGGAGTGACGCACAGCCAGCGGGAGCGGATGGACCTCCTCTACGAGCTCATGCGAAAGCTGCAGTCCGACAAGGGCTACTTCACGCTGGACGAGCTCCACGCCGAGGGCGAGAAGGCGAGCATTCCGGCGAGCCGGACGGATACGCTGTTCTATGCGCTCCGGGCCCAGGGCGAGGTCGCGGAACGTCGGCCCAACCAGTGGCAGCTCATCCGCTTCTGAGCGGCCCCCCGCGTTCCGGAGCCGTCATAAACCCTGCCGCCGGTCCGGAGTCAGGTTCGGGCCGTGGTGGACGGGCAGGGGGACGTGGTCATGCGGGTGCACCGGGTGCGTCGGGAGGTGGTCGTCGCGGCCTGCGACGCCGAACTCCTGGGCCGCGAGCTGCCCCTCGGCACCGGCGTCCAGACCGTCAAGGTCTCTCCCCAGTTCTACGGAGAGCGGCGGGTGCCGCGGGAGGAGCTTCTCTGGGCGATCCAGCACGGCACCATCGTGAACCTGCTCGGCCCCCGGGTCTGCCAGATCGCGCAGGACGCGGGGCTCCTGGCCGCCGACCACACCGGGCTTCTCGGGGGCGTTCCCCATGCCGAGATCGTCAGCTTCCATCCCTGACCGACCGACGGACGAGCCCGTCTCGCCCGGAGAGTTCTGCGTCGTCTGCGGCCGGACCGGCCTTCCGCTCGTCGACGGAGTGTGTGCCGACTGCGCCGCGGCGCGTCGGACCCTGGTGTCCGCGCGGCCCCATGCGACCGTGGTCCTGTGCCCGAACTGTGGGGCCCGGGAGGTCGGAAAGCACTGGGAACGTTCCCGCGCCTCGACGAAGCTGGGCGCCGACGACCTCGCGCCCTTCCTCCTCCCGGACCCGGACACGGCGATCCGCCGGGTCGAGTGGCGGGAGAGCGGGTCCAATCCGCTGGTCAAAGAGATCCACGGCGATGTCCACGTTCGCTTCCGGGGCCTCGAGCGGAGCGTTCCGGTGGACTTCACCGCCCAGATCGTCCACCGCACCTGTCCGGACTGCAGCCGACGGTCCGGGCACTACTACACGGCGCTGATCCAGCTCCGTGGACCGGCGGAGGGATCTCCCCGCAAGGCGACGGAGCTCCGCGACCGGCTGGACGAGATCTGGGAGGCGACGATGCCCTCCGCCCGGGCCGACTGGCGGGCCCACCACTCGTGGACGGAGCGGCGACCGGAGGGCTGGGATCACTTCTTCACGGAAACGCTGGCCGCTCGGAGCGTGGCTCGGCTGTTCAAGGTCAAGTTCGGCGCCGAGGTGAAGGAGTCGGCATCGCTCTACGGGAAGAAGGAGGGCCGCGACCTCTATCGAGTCACGTTCGCGGTCCGGCTGCCGGTGCATCTCCCCGGCGACTTCTATGTCGAACGCGGTCGACTCTATCGTCTCGAGCGGCCGTCGCCGAAGGGTGGTTTCGACCTGACGGCCACCGGGACCGGCGCTCCGGAGCACTGGCCGGCGGCGGCGCTCGAGAAGGCTCGCTGGGTGGGGGGCCCCGAGAAGCGGATGGCCGTGCCGGTCCGTCAGTCCCCGGACGGAGTGCTCGAGGGCCAACACCCGGAGACGGACACCTGGGTGCCGGTCCGGGGCGAGCCGTCCGGCCTGGGGGTAGGCTCCCAAGAGCTCGTGGTGGACGGCGAGCATCTGTGGTACGTGGCCCCGAAGAGCCGGCGGCGTCCCCTCGAACGGTAGACTTAAGAACGGACCCCCGCCATTCGCGCACTATCGACTCGGGGTGGAATCCGGTCATGATGAAGCGAAGTGGGATCCTGCGACGGCATCACGGAGACGAAACCTTGGAAGAGGGAAGCTTCCTCGACCTGGGCGCGATGGAGTTCGACGACGAGGCCGAGGGGCTCGCCGGCGCGCGCGGTACCGTGCGCATGGCGGAGATCATCCGGTTCGACGACCTTCACAACGCGACCAAGCTGGCCTATCAGGGCGACATCGTCCTGATCGACTACACGTCGGTCTCGAACGACCAGATGACGCTCAAGCGGATGAGCGGCGACCTCAAGAACGTCGCCAAGGACATCGGCGGCGACGTGGCCGGCATCGCTAAGAACCTCATCTGCCTCACACCCGCGGGGATTCGGATCGATCGTCAAAAGGTCCGGGCCGGGTTCTAGTTCGGCCCTTGAATCCCCGGAACGGGGATAGGGATGCGTTTCGCGCTGGACCGTCGAGAGGCGACTCAAGGGACCGTCGACGCGATCGCCGTGGGCCTGCCCGAGCGGGCTGAGAAGGAGGATGCCTTCCCGCGGGCGCTCGCCCGGGAGGACCAGTCCTTCGGCAAGCTGCTCTCGGCGGCCTGGGAGCGACGCGAGATCCGAGGCAAGCGCAAGGAGGTCACTACCTTCCACCGGCCGGACGGCAAGGGCCGCCTGCTGGTGGTCGGTCTCGGCGGACGGACCCAGATCGACGCCGACACGATCCGGAACGCCGCCGCGGAGACCGTGCGTGCCCTGAAGGGCCGCGGGGCCCGGACCCTGGGCTTCAAGCTCCCCTCCTTCACGAGCGAGCGGGTCCCGGCCGAGACGGCCGTCCGCGCCCTGGTCGACGGCGCCGGCCTCGGCGGCTACGAGTTCCTCCGGTACAAGACGTCCCACGAGGGCAAGGTCGAGGAGGTCACCATCTACCTGGGGGAGGAGGCCGCCCGGGAGGAGGCTCCGTTGCGGAAGGCGATGGAGCAGGAAGAGACGCTCATCGAATCGGTCCTGTGGACCCGGGACATCGCCAACGTTCCCGGGGACACGGCCACGCCCGAGTGGCTGGCCGAACAGGCGCGGGGCCTCGCCAAGGAATCCGGAATCAAGGTGACGGTCTTCGACGAGAAGAAGCTCGCCGAGATGAACTGCGGCGGCCTGCTCGGGGTCGGGGGCGGAAGCTCGCATCCGCCGCGGCTCATCCTCCTCGAATACGGCGGCGGCGCCCGGAGCGGCAAGACCGTCGCGGTGGTCGGCAAGGGCATCACGTTCGATTCCGGGGGGATCTCGCTCAAGCGCGCCGAGGGGATGTCGAACATGAAGTTCGACAAATCCGGCGCCTGCGCGGTCCTCGGCGTGCTGCGGGCCGCGGCGGCGCTCAAGGTCCCTCCGCGCGTCATCGGCGTCATGGCCTGTGCCGAGAACCTCCCCGGCCCCACCTCGTACCGGCCGGGAGACGTGCTGCGGACCCACACCGGAAAGACGATCGAGGTGCTGAACACGGACGCCGAGGGCCGGGTCGTGCTCTCGGACGCGCTCGGCTACGTGATCGAGAAGTATCATCCGGACCAGGTGATCGACCTCGCGACGCTCACCGGCGCCTGTGTGGTCGCCCTGGGCCCCGACATCGCCGGGCTGATGTCGAATGACGAGGCGCTGGCCCAGTCGCTGATCGACGCCTCCCACCAGACCGGCGAGGCCGTCTGGCGGATGCCGGTGACCGACACGCACCGGGAGATGGTGAAGAGCGAGGTCGGGGACGTACGGAACTCGACCGAGATCCCGAGTGCCGGCGCGCTGACGGCGGCGGCGTTCCTCGAGAACTTCGTCGGAGGCACGGCGTGGGCCCATCTCGACATCGCCGGTCCAGGCTACAACGAGGGATCCACGGCGCGCTTCGTGGCGTCGTACTTCAATCGCGGGGCCACGGCCTTCGGCGTCCGCCTCGTGACCCGGTACCTGATGACTCCGGCCCGGTAGGGCCGCGCGCCTAGTTCGGGACGACTCGGACGCTCTCGCCGCCGTGGCGGGTGGCCCGGGGCCGGACCTCGCAGAAGAGCGGGGTCTGGTAGCCGCCGCCGGTGACGAGTGCCGTGCCGACCGGCAGCCCCTGGATCATCTCCGTCATCCCCGGCGTGAGCCCCTCGATGGACTGGGCGATGGCCTTGAGGTCGAGTGGGTTCGTCACCTGCAGGATCAGCTGCGTGTTGCACTGCGAGAGGACGCTCTTGTCGATCCGCGCGGCCCGCTGGGTGACGACACACAGGCCGAGGCCGAACTTGCGGCCTTCGCTCGCGATGTTCTTCAGGATGCGGGAGCAGCTCGCGGTGCCCTGCTGCGGGGCAAAATTATGCGCCTCCTCGATGACGAGGAAGAGCGGCGGGATCTTGTTCTTCTTGCGGCTTTCGAACAGCGTGGTCGCGATCCGGGCGACCACGAGCTCCTGAACATCCGGAGCGATCCCCCGAAGGTTGACGAGGCTCGCCTTCCCCTCCTGCACGAGCTCGCTCAGGCTGGTGCCCTGAGGCGCGAGCAGGCGGGTCTGGTCGACGTATTCGAGCCGTTCGTGGATCGTTTCGAGGACACCGCCTTCCGACCGTTCGGCGGCGCGGATCAGGTCCTTGATCGTATAATCCGGGTTCGCCGCCTGGACCTCCTCGAGCAGTTTCCGAAGGGGACCCATGAAGTTCTTGACGTTCGTGAGGCCCATGAAGACGAGGAGGTCGCGGGGGTCGACGTGCCGGAGCGAGAAGGTCAGCGGCCGAGCGCCGGTGTTGAGGGTCGTGTCGGGCGAGAACTCGAGGACCTTGCTCGCGAACCCCTGGGGTTGGACGTGGAATCGCTCGGCGTGGCCGTTCTTGTCGTTCGCGAACCGCAGCGACCCGTACTCGCCGTGCGGGTCGATGATGACGCACGTGACCTTGTGCCGGAGTAGCTCTTCGATGATGACGCCCAGGAGGTAGCTCTTCCCGCCGCCGGTCTTCGCCAGCACGGACATGTGCCGCTGGAAGAGCGCGTTGATGTCGAGCTCGACCCGCAGCGAGTGGCCCCGGAGCAGTCCGACGTAGGCGCCGGAGTCGGCGTGCTTCTTGAGCCCGAGCACCTCCGCAATGAGACCCTCCTCGGCCCGGAAGACCTTGGCCCCCGGACGGAACGGAATCGTCGGGACCTTGACCGGTCCCCCGTTCTCCCGGTAGCCGATGACCTGAACGACGCCGATCAGGTTCTCATGGATGGGCGTCTCCGCACCGTGGACCAGCGCGTCGGCTCGTTCCATGTCGAGGTCGCTCTTCCGATTCAGGCTGTCCAGCTGGCAGAGCACCAGGCCGTGGAGCTCGTCCTCCACGGCGAGGTAGTCTCCCCGCTCGATGGGCCGGCTCAGGCTGAGCTGGAAGGCGCCCAGCCCCACGTCACCGAAGATGCGGCCGACCTCGTCCACGGCGGATTCGAGCCAACGGGGCGTAGATTAGCTTGCCGCGGGACAGGAACGGTCGGCCGACCGGGGGTCTCTCTCTCGACAGCGGCCGGCGGGGCAAGACCTTAAATTGGCCCCCCCTGTGGAACGGCGTCCCGGCGGTACTTCTCGATACCGGGCGGTGACCCTTGGCCGACGCCGTAGAAGAGCTCGAACGAAAGCGCGCCGAATCGAACGCCCGGGCGGACGAGCATCGGGCGGTTCGAGACCGGCTGAACGCGGAGGCCCGGACCTGGGCGGAGAAGCGGGCGGACGTCATCGACGAGCTTCGGGCGAAGAGCAGCGAGGCGCAGGCGCATCGTCGGGCGCGAGACGAGTTCAACGAACAGGTCAAGGAGGCCAAGCGGCTCCGGGACGAGTACAACCGGAAGCTGCAGGAGCTCAGCGACCGCGCGCAGGAGCTCAAGCGGAACCGGGCCCCGCGTCCCGGAGCGGTTCCGGCCTGGAAGCTGCGCAAGGACCTCAAGGAGCTCGAGTTCCGGCACATGACCAGTGCCCTGACCGACGATCAGGAGAAGCGGCTCATCGCCGAGATGAAGCGGATTGAGCAGCAGATCCGGGAACAGGACGATCAGTTCCGGCAGGACCCGGAGATCAACCAGGTCCTCACCGATGTCACGGAGGCCAAGCGGCTCGCCGAAGAGAACCACGCCCAGGTGGGCCAGCTGGCGGAGTCGGCCCAGCGCGAGCACGAGTCGATGGTCAAGCTCTACGAGGAGGTGGACGAGCTCCGGCGGCAGACCGATGAGGTGCAGGCCAAGCTCCTCGATGTGAAGGGGCAGGCGGACGAGGAGCACCGCGCCCACATCGCGGCGATCGAGGAGGTCCGGGACATCGAGAAGATGCTCCACGCGGCCCGCGGCGGCCGGGGGCCGGGGGCGGCCTCGGAACCGCAGGAGCCGGCCAAGGAGGAGGACTTCCTGGCTCGCCTCAAGAAGGGCGAGAAGGTCTCGACCGAGGACCTCCTCTCGCTCCAGAAGTCCGGACACCGATAAGTCGAGCCGGGGTTTCTCGGCGACGATGCCGCTCCGGGCAGTCCTCTGGGACTGGGACGACACGCTGGCTCCGGTGCACACGCTCGAGCGGTGGCAGTGGGCCTGGAAACCCCAGGGGCCCCGGCTGAACGAGCGTCATGTCCGTGCCGCGCTACGCGAGAGTCTCCGCCGATGGGATCGGCGCCGGTGGCAGGGCCTGGTGGGAGAACTTCCGGCAGCCGATACGGCGGCGTATCACGACATGTTGCGAGAGATGCTGTTCACTATCGCCGATCGGCCCTTGCCCGACCCGGAGACCGACGCTGTGCTCGCACGCTTCCCGCGGTTTCCCGGCCCGCTCGAACCCTATTCGGATGTCCGTGCGTGTCTGGACTGGATGCGGTCCCAGGGCCTCCGTATGGGGGTGCTGGTGGGGCCCACCACGATGCGGGTGACGGAGCTCCTCGGGCAGTGGCATCTCTCCGAGCTTCTGCCGGTCGTGCTCGGAGAGCAGCCGGAGGAGCCCCGCCCCCCGGCGCCGGGGGCCTACAAGGCCGCCTGCGCGCGGCTGGGTACCGCCCCGTCGGAGACGGCCTTGGTCGGGGACCTGTTCTGGAGCGATGTCCGGGCGGCCGGTCGGGCGGGGCTCCATGGGATCCTTCTCGACCGCAACGATTGGTGGTCCCGGGTGGAGTCGGTCCGCGTCCGGACCCTGGCCGAGCTCCCGGCGCTCTGGACGCGGTGGCCGACCGATGCGGCCGAACCCCCTATCGAGCCCGGGGGCCCGACGGAGGGGCCGTAGACAAAGCGGGGGCCGGCGCGCCCTCGAAAAGAGCTTTATAGGGTCCGGAGGGGTGCGGCGCCGTCGCGATGCGCTTCGTCAAGCTCAACCAGGTCGAGTTGCACAAGGTCAACGACCTCTACGAGGGGGTCATGTCCCACGCGTGCCACGGCCTGTTCTTCAAGGAAGGCTCGGTCGTCGGGTCGGACATGGCCGAGGAGGCCCTCAAGGACCGGGCGCACTTCCACGACCGTGCGGCCGAAATATTGAAAGAGCGGGGGTGGATTGAGAGCGTGACCTTCCGGGACCAGGAGGTCTCGGTCAAGGGGTCGATCGAGGTTGTCCCCGGGAGTGACATTCCCACCTGCCATCGGCTGCGGGGAATCCTCCGCGAGTTGTACGAACGTTTTAAGGGCACCCGCGTTAAGTGTACGGAAGAGGTCTGCGCGAGTCAAAATCAACCCGAGTGCCGTTTTCGAATCGAGGAGATGTAGAGGGATCCGGGATGCATGATGGCGACAGGTAACGTAGGCGCGGTCATTCGAGACCTCAAGACCCGTATCGGCGCCCTGGCGACCGCCCTCGTCTCCCGGGATGGCCTCGTGCTCTACGCCGACGTCCCCGCCGGCGTCTATACGGAGACGTTCGCGATCATGTGCGCCACCATCCTCGGTGCGGCGGCGACCGCCAACACCGAGCTCAACCGTTCCCCCCCCGAGAAGATCGTGATCGAGGGGAACGACTCGAAGACGATCATCGTGGGGAGCGGCAAGAAGGCGCTCCTCGTGGCCGTGGTCGACCAGAGCGTGGACACGACCAAGGTCCTCGGCGAGGTCACGAAGGTCGCCGAGCTCGTGAAGACGGGCTAGGCCGCCCGTCACCGGTACGGCCGGGGAGTTCTGTGGGAGACTCCTCCGCCCCGTCGCCGGCTCGAACCGTTCCCGGAAAGCGCCTTCTGAGGAACCTCGCGGAGGGCAAGCGGTTCGAGAACTACGTCGAGCAACAGACCCAGGAGATGCGGGTCTGCTTCCTCTGCGACCGGATCTTCTACCGTCGCAAACCTGTCAAGAAGGTCGGCGCGCGATGGGTCTGCATCGACTGCCTTCGGAGCCTCAAGGAGACGATCGACACGCTCGATCGCTGGGAACAGCTCTCGACGCTCCGGGAAGAGATCGAGGAAGACGTCCACCGGGCCTGGAAGCCCGAGCGCTAGTCCGCACCCCTCGGAGCCTCGGCACCGGTCGGAGTCCCGAGCAGGGCCGGGGCGGGTCCGCTGAGACGCCGTCGGCCTGCGGTGACGACCCGTGTCAGGTATCCCGCCATGGCGGCTACGAGTCGGGCCCAGGCGAGGACCGTTCGCTGGCCCTGGATCAGTCGGCGGACGCGATAGCTGCCCCAGAGGGCGCCATGCTTCTCTGTGAGTTGTTTCCGCCCGTAGCCGTTCCAGAACGCCTGGTAGAGGAAGCGGACGAGCGTGGGCCGCATCCGGTGGTAGACCACGGCCCCGGGAACGAAGTGGATGGGGTGGCCGGTCTGGACGGCTCGAAGGTTGAGGTCGATGTCCTCGGCCGTGATGAACCGGGCGTCGAAGCCCCCGAGCCGGAGGAAGAGGGCCCGGTCGTAGGCGAGGTTGCAGGAAGGAAAGGTGACGTCGCTCCCGCCCTGATAGAGCTCGACGCGCTCGAGGTTGCCGTAGGCGGAGCGGCCGACCGCGACGGTCCGTCCGGCCGCCACGGACGAGTCCGAGAGGCCCTGGCGAAGCTGAGCCAGCCAGTGGGAGTCGGCGATGCAATCGCCGTCGATGAAGGCGAGGCCGGCGCCCCGGGCCTGGCGGGCGCCCTCGTTCCGGCCGATGCCGCGGGATCCTTTGCGCTCGAAGATCCGGACGAGGCTCGGATGCCTTCGGGCGTATTCGGCGGCGATGGCCTGGGTTCCATCCCGGGACAGCGCGTCGACCAGGACGATTTCGAACGGGGGTTCCTGCGGAAGGAGGCTATCGAGGAGCTCCCGGAGATGGGGAGCTTCGTTCCGTACCGTGATGACGATCGAGAGGAAGGAGGAGGGCGCTGGAGCGCTACTTCCCAAGGTCCATCACAACGACGTCCTTGACCGCTCGCATGCTCTTGAAGGGGAGCACGAGCCGGCCGGACGCGTCGGTCTGGAAGAGACGCGACTCGACGTCCTCGCTGGCGGTGACGAGTACATGGGCGATCCCACCGGTCTGCGTGTCGATGACGAAGTTCTCGATCGCGCCCAGGATCTGGCCGTCGTTCGTCATCACAGTCTTGCCGCGGAGCTCGGTAAGGAACTTCCTCATGAGGGGGCCCTCTGCGGCGAAATGGCGGAGGTCGCTATTTAACCGTTATTCGGCACGCGCAGTCCGAGATCTCGAGGTACCGGACCGGCGGCGCCCGGAGGATTCGACGGCCGCCGGATACGTCGAATTCGAGTCCTCGCCGGGCACGCGCGCGGGCTTTGGGATTTCATTCACAGGGGTCACCTTTCGATGCCCGCTGCTTTCGCTCCCTTCCTTTCCCTCCGCTCCGCCCGTGCCCCCTCGACGCTTCGAAGGGGTAGCGGGGCCTCCTCGCATCCTCGGAAAGGCCGTCAAGGTCCAGTCGAAGACCTTCGAGCTCTGCGATGTCTCGCAGAGCGGTTCGTCCGACATTCACTCCGGCATTCAGTTGCCGGTCCAGCGTCCAGCCACACGCAGTGCACGTGAACATCGGTCCTACCCTGCTTCGGGGTCGGTGAACATCCCCACATCTCGGGCAGGTCATGCTGGTACGATACGGATTGACCCAGTAGATCGGAACGCCGTGGTCCTGGGCTTTGT
>JASHPT010000041.1 GCA_030037955.1 Thermoplasmata archaeon | reverse complement strand
AGCCGCGCTTGGGGGGCTGCGGTCGGCCGTATGGCGGCGGGGGCGGCTGAGTGGGCGGTGCTCTACTCGGGGGGCTTGGACTCGTCGTTGGTCGCCGCAACTCTAGCCCGGAGCAGAACGGTGAGTCTCGTATCAGTCGGGTGTCCGGGCAGTGACGACCTCAAGGCGGCCGAACGCGGAGCCCAGCTGCTCGGTTTGCCCTGGCGGGGCCGGGCAGTCTCGAGAGCCGAGGTCGAGCGAATGCTCTCGGAGGAGTCGCCGTTCCTCGAGAACTGTAGCCGGACGAGTCGGTCGGTCCTGGTCGGATTCGGTCTCGCGCTGGAGGCCGCTTCGACCGCCGCGGTCGCCTGCGGTCAGGGGGCGGACGAGCTCTTCCTCGGGTATGCCCACTTTCGAGGCCTCTCCGACGCGGACGCCGAGCGGCAGCGCGCGAAGGACCTCGACCGCCTCCTCACGGAGGACTGGCCCCGGACGACAGCCCTCGCCTCGAGTAAATCGCGAACGATCGCCTCGCCCTTTCTCGACCCGGTATTTCTACGGGAGCTTCGAGACCTTCCGGTCGCCAATCTTCGTCAGGGAGCCAGCACCAAGCCGGTACTCCGTCAGCTGGGGCGGGACATCGGACTGCCGGCTGAGATCACCGAGCGACCGAAGCGGGCCTTCCAGTATGGAAGCGGCATCGAGAAACTGCTTCGAGGGGTTCGGTAGGCAGCGGCGGTTCAATCCGGAACGATCCGGGTCCCTGTCTCGTTCCGTATCGCTCGTCCTAAGGACGGCGGGTCGGTGATGATCGCGCGTCGGCCGCCCGCCTGGAGGAAGCTGAGCGCCGCTTCCACTTTGGGTCCCATGCTCCCGCCCCCAAACTCTCCCCGACGCAGGTACGACCGGATCTCCGAGGCCGACACCTGCCCGAGCCACCGCTCCCACGACTTTCGATACCCGACCGCAGCTCCCGGTACATCCGTCAGGATGACGAGCGTGTCGGCGTCCAGGGCCGACGCCACGAGCGCCGCGGTCCGGTCCTTGTCGATGACTGCCTCGACGCCTTCGAACATCCCGCGGCCCCGCTCGACGACCGGCACGCCGCCCCCGCCAGTAACGACGGGGACGATGTGCGCCCCCCACCCCCGGGGGAGCAGCTTACGGAGCGCGTCCCCTTCGATCCAGCGCCGGGGCAAGGGGGATGGCACGACCCGTCGCCACCCTCCCCGGGCCCCGTCGTACTCCATCTGCCATCCCTCCCGCTTGCGCAGGGTCCGGGCCTCGGCCTCGGTGTAGTACCGTCCAACCGGCTTGCTGGGATGGGCGAAGGCCTTGTCCCGGGGCGAGACTACCGTCCGGCTGACGATCGAAAGTACGGTGCGCGGAGCCTTGGCTTGGACGAGCGCGGCCGTGAGCTCCTGTTCGATCAGGTATCCGATCTGTCCCTGGGTCTCCGCACCCAGCACATCCATCGGCCGAGCGGGAAGCTCCCGTTCGGCGATTTCGTTCTGTCGGAGTAAAGTACCGACCTGGGGGCCGTTCCCATGCGTGACGATCAGTTCCTCTCCTTCAGCGACGAGCCCTGCCAGTACCCGGGCCGTGAGCCGCATCTGGGCGACCTGCTCGGCCCAGGTTCCGTGGTCGCCTGCCCGCTGGAGAGCATTCCCGCCTAGGGCGACCAGGATCCGACCCATGATCGACCGCTTTTCCGGGCGACCGTCTGGTCGGTATTAACTGGTGGTAAGGAACCAGTCTCCGACCCTTCAAGAGGCCGCGACGGACCCCGCGACACCACGCATATATAGACCGCACCGGGTCCAAACCCCGTGGCAGAGAGCAACGCGGACCTGCTCTGTCCTCTCGAGTTCCGGTACGGTCGTCCCGAGGTCCGGGCCCTCTTTTCCCGAGAGCGGCGCCTCCGCCGGGCCCTCCGGGTCGAGGCCGCCCTCGCAGAGACCCAGGCCGAGCTCGGGATGATTCCCGAGCCGGCAGCCAAGGCGATCTCGAAGGCAGCCGCCGGTAATGCCGTGACGCTGGAATCCGTCGACAAGCTCGAGGCCGAGCTCCGGCACGACGTGATGGCCATCGCCCGGGCCCTGGCAGCCCACTCCGGGGCCGGCGGCGCCTGGGTCCACTTTGGAGCGACCTCCGGGGACATCACGGATACGGCGCTCGGGCTCGAATTCCAGGAAGCGGTCTCCGTCCTCCGTGAGGACTTGACGGAGCTCGTTCGGGTCCTTGCCAAGCTTGCGAAATCTCACCGAAGCACGGCCGAGGTCGGCCGGACCCACGGCCAGCAGGCCGTCCCGATCAGCTTCGGGTACAAGGTCGCCGTCGGCGCCGCGGAGGTCCTGAGGCACCGGCAGCGTCTGGACGAGCTGACCGAACGCCTCTGTGTTGGGAAAATGGCAGGAGCGGTCGGTACGGGCGCCGGCTTTGGGAGCCGAGCCGCGGAGGTGGAGGCGGGGACGATGAAGCGTCTCTCCCTTCGGGCCGACGAGGCTCCCACGCAGATCGTCGGGCGAGACCGGATTGCGGAGTTCACCAACTGGATGGCCCTTGTGGCCGGGACCGCCGAGCGACTCGCGACCGAGGTACGCAACCTACAGCGGACCGAGATCGCGGAGGTCCAGGAACCGTTCGACGAACGGAGGCAGGTCGGCAGCTCCACGATGGCGCAGAAGCGCAACCCCATGGTTTCGGAGAATGTGAGCTCCCTGGCCCGCCTCGTCCGTGCCTTTGCCCTTCCGCCCCTCGAGAACATGGTCCAGTGGCACGAGCGAGACCTCGCGAACTCGGCCAACGAGCGGGTGGTGCTTCCGCACGCGATCGTCCTGACCGACGACATCCTTCGCAAGCTCGCGGTGGTGTACTCTGGACTCCAGGTCGACAAGGCACGGATGGCCGAGAACCTCAGGCTCGGTGAGGGCTCTGTGATGGCGGAGAACCTGATGCTCGCGCTCACGGCGCGCGGGGTACCGCGCCCCGAGGCCCACGAGCTGCTCCGTACGCTGACGCGCTCGGATGCCTCCGGCGAGTCCCTCGCCAGCCGGGCGAAGAAGAACGCGGTGCTCCGGTCGCACTTTCCGGGCCCGGAGCTCGAGGAGCTGTTGCGGCCCGACGCGTACGTCCGGGCCGCGGCCGCCAAGACGGACCGAGTGGTCGCCTGGCTCGAGCGAGAGCTCAAAACGTGACGACCTCCTCGAACTGGGAGGCCCGGATCCACGTCCGACGACCGACACGGTCGGCGACAGATCGCCTGGTGGCTGCGCTCGCCCCCGAAGCGGCCCGCGAGGTACCCCGGACCCGGACCGAGCTGCGGCGGCCAGCCGCGCAGGAGGTGGAGCTGCGCATCGACGCATCCGATACGAGCGCCTGTCGAGCAGCACTCAACACCTATCTCGGCTGGATCGGTCTCGTGCTCTCGACGGAGCGGGCCGTGGAAACCTCGGTGACGAGTCCGGGACCCGGCGAAACCTCCCCGGTTCCGAAGCGCTTAAGTTAGGGCTCCAGTCTGCCGCCGCCGATGGCACTGCCGGCAAAGCTGCAGAACGAGATTCGTCAGTACCAGCGGCTTCAGCAGGACCTGACCCAGATCAGCCAGCAGCGGATGCAGATCGACCTCAAGCTGAGAGAGACCACCCACACGCTCGAAGAGCTGAAAGGAGTGCCGGACGACGCGGTCCTCTACCGGCCCATCGGCGGACTCATGGTGAAGGCCCAGGGCAAGAAGGAGGTCGTTGACCTCTTGACCGACGACAAGGAGACCCTCGAGGTCCGTGTCAAGGCGCTCGAGCGCAACGAAAACCAGCTCAAGGAGCGCTACACGACGATGACGAAGGAATTGTCTGACGCGCTGCAGGCGGCGGGCGTCGCCCCCGGATCGCCCTAGGGCGACTCGACGTGCTCCTCGCTCACATCGCGCGGTGTACGAGCCGGTCCCCGACGTCCCGAAGCAGCTGCTTACCCCCCGGCCGCAATAGCCGCGAGGTCCGGACCCGAGCGAACGCCCGTTCGGAAAGCTCGCCGATTTTGGCCTCGGAATAGGCCAGGCTCCCGGTCGAGCGGATCAGCTCTCGGGCCGCCCCGATGCGTGCGTCTCTGGCGTTCGCGTTGCCCAGCACCTCCTGGAGGAGCGCGCGACCGACCGGATCCGCCCGAGCCCACGCACGCACGACGAGCAGGGTTCGCTTCCCCTCGACCAGGTCGTTCGCGCTCTTCCCGATGTTCCCGCTGGCCAGTCCAGCACCCAGGATGTCGTCGCGGAGCTGGAACGCAATGCCGAGGTCAGCTCCGACCTCGCCGAGCTCGGCCAGCAGACGGGGGCTGGCGCCTCCCAGCAACGCGCCGATCCGCAGCGGGCCGGAGACCGTGTATTCCGCTGTCTTGCGGCGGTGCACCTCCATCACGTCCGCTTCCAGGACCCGATCGATCGGGAGCGCCCCGTTCCGGATGTCGAGCAGCTGTCCGTAGGCCGTCTCGCGGGTCATCCGGACATACTCATCGAGCGCTCGGAGCTTTCGGGCGCCGGGCACTCTGCTTCGCAGGAGCGCGTCCACGACGAACGGTTCCTGGAGGTCGCCGACGGTGATCCCCATGCCCACACCGTAGTCTGCGCTCGAGCCTTGGAGCTGCTCGTCTCCGTGCTTGGACGCGAGCAATCGGTGCGTAGAGGGTCCGCCGCGCCGCTCCTCGGCGTGGTCGATGATGTCGTCGTGGATGAGCATCCAGCTCTGGAAGTGCTCGATGGCGGCCGCCGCGGTCACCGCGGGACCCGGGTCGTCTCCCGTGGCCAGGTGGTATCCCCCGAGCACGAGCAGCGCCCGCAAACGCTTGCCGCCTCGGAGGGTGAACTCCTCGAGTACCTCCAGCGCCGAGCGTACCGGTACCGACGTCTCCCGTTCCCGCGCTGCCGCGTACTCGGCCCGAATCTCGCTCTCCACGCGAGGCAGCCACTTGGAGAGGCGGTCGAACTCCACGTCCGCGCCTCGACGGCGGAGTATATTTAACCTCGGGACGTGGGCGCGACCGTGGCGAGTCCGGCCTTCAGCGAACTCGTAGGGCAGCTGACCGAGGCCCTCGGCCAGCGGCTGGATGCGATGCGGCCGACCGAGCAGGGCTTCCTGCTGAAGACGACGGATGACTTCCTCTACGCGTTCTTGGAGGACCCGTCGCTGGTCTCGTTGGCAGCGGTCCAGCGCTTGCTCCAGGAGGCCGAGGACCGGCCCTCGCGCTTGGTCGTCTTTTCCCCGGGTCGGCTTCCCCTGGCCCTCACGGCAGAGGTTACCGCAAAGGGCGCCACCGTCGTCGACGGCGGTCGGTTCAAGGAGCTGGTCACCGGCCTTAACCTCGGTACCTATCTTGGGGAGGAGCCCCGTCCGACCGGTATCCGGCCGGTGGCGCGTCAGCTGCCCAGCGCCCGTCAACTCGACGAGGTCGTGTCTCGGGCACGCACCTGGCTCGACTGGGGCGTCCCGGCCCTCTCGCTCCGGTTCTATCGGCAGGCTCTCGAGCTCAAGCCAGAGTTCGCGCCGGCACGGAACGGGGTGGCACGGTCGCTTCTCGCGCTCGGTCTCCCCTCCGACGCACAGAAGATCTTCCGGGAGGTCCTCGAAACCTCCCCGGACAATCTGGAGGCGCGGCTCGGACTAGGCGCCGTGGCCGGCGCCTCGGGCAGACCCGACGAGGAGATCGCGATCTACCGGAAGCTCATCGAGGAGGACCCCAGCCGCACCGAGATCCGGGCGCACCTGGTCGCCGCCCTGATCGACGGGGGCCGTTGGACAGAGGTGTCTCCCGAACTCAAGCGCATGCTGCAAGAGACGCCCGAGGATGCCCGCCTCCGATTTCTCCACGGAGCGGCCCTCGAGAAGCTTGGGAGCGACGCCGAGGGCCGCCGCGAGATGGAGCGAGCAAGGACCTTGGGCCTCGACTTCGACACAGAGCGGGCCCTGTGCGCGCATCTCGGCCTTCCTCCGCCGACGCGTGCCTCCTCGGACATAACTCCCCGGGTCCGAGCGACCGCCGGCGCCACGGCCAAGGGACGCCCTCCGGCTCGCCGAGGTACTCCGCGGAGAGGCGGAGCCCTCGTGCGGACGTCCAAGCGCCCGACGCGTCAGCGCAAGGCTAAGTAGCGTCCGCCCCAGCGGGCAACGTAGATTCGCTGGCGTTCCGGCATCGCGTCAGGGGGCGAGAGAGAGTCATGGGCTGGGGAAACCCGTCTCCATCGTACGCGTACTCCTACACCAGTGGACCGCCCTCGGCCCATCGGCCGTCCACCTCGCGGACGGAGGTCGTCCAT
>JASHPT010000005.1 GCA_030037955.1 Thermoplasmata archaeon | reverse complement strand
GTACGGGCCATCCGTGCCCGCGCTCCGGGCACGCGGGTCGAGCTGCTGATCGGAGACCTCGGCGGCCGGGAGGCGTCCCTCGACACGGTGCTCGAGAGTCGGCCCGATGTGCTCGCCCACAACCTCGAGACGATCCGAAGGCTAACGACGTACGCCCGGGACCGCCGTGCCGGCTACGACCAGTCCCTTCGAGTACTGGCCCGGGCGAAGGAGCTGGCCGGCCCTCGCCAGGTCACGAAGAGTTCTCTGATGCTCGGTCTGGGGGAGGACGACGCGGAGCTGGCCGTCGCCTTCCGAGACCTGAGGACTGCCGGCGTGGACCTTCTCACCCTGGGGCAGTATCTGCGACCCTCGGCGGCCCATGCTCCGGTCGCCCGCTACCCCACGCCCGAGGAGTTCGATGCGTTGCGGCAAGCGGCGCTCGCGGAGGGGTTCTCGGGTGTCGAGGCCGGGCCGCTGGTGCGGAGCTCCTACCGGGCCGAGGAGCTTTATCGGGGAGTGGTTGGGGCGCGGGGGACGTAACGCATGGCGAAGAAGGCTCGGAAGAAGCTCGAGGAGGCGGCCGAGCCTCCCTTCCAGTTCCCGGCCTTCAACCTCGGCGAGTTCCTGACCCACGAGTTCGAGATGACCACGGCCACGACGATCGCGCTCATCGTCGCGGTGCTCCTCGGGCTGCTCTCGTGGGCGCTCGGCGTCGTCGGTCTTCCCTGGTTCGCTCCTGTCGCGGTCTCGCTGGCGATCGTGGTGGCCGTACCGTTCGTGCTGACGCGTCTCCGGGACGAGACGAAGATCTACACGAAGGGGGACTGGGCCAGCATGTTCCTCATGGAGATCTTCGGCTGGCTCGGGTTCTGGTTCCTGTTCGCGAACGTGCGCTGAGCGGCGCGTGCGCGCTCTACGCCTGGCTCCACGGGAGCCGCTTGTTCAACAGACGATCGAGCAGCCCCGCGATCTCCGGTGACTCCTCGACGGTCTCCAGGGGTCGCACGGAAACGCCCGACTTCGAGGTCTCCCGGAGGTCCCGCCCGATCGCCAGATGGGGAGCCGCCGCGAGCAGCAGCGGCTCCAGCCGCGTTTCCTCCCGGACGACATCGACGGCCAGCTTGCCGTCCGGCCGGAGGTACGGGCCCTGGAGCACTCCGACCGACGGCGCCGACCACTTCTCCAGGAAGGCGTCCGAGTGCGTTAGGCCCGGGGGCGGTCCGGGTTGCACGCGTACCCGGGGCAACTCCGCCGCCCCGGTCTCGATGGCGATCCAGAGGTCGCTCGTCCCCGCCGCGCTCGACGTGCCCAGGACCTCGAAGCCGAGGCGTTCCGCCTCGGCGCCGAGGCTCCGCTCGGCCTTGCGAAGCTGGGGGTAGAGGATGTCGTCCACCAGGGCCGGCCGGGCCAGTCGCGCCACGGCCACATGGGTTCCTCGGGCGCGGACCCGCTCCTTGGCGGCGGACAACGAGAGGGGCGGGATGGGTTCGGGGAAGAACGCTGCCAGGGTCGGCTTCCGGAGATACTCTCGGGCTGCAAGGATGAACCGTCCCAAGCTCTCGGCGGAAAGGGCCGTGGCGACGTTCCGGTGGGGGTCCACCGGGTCGTCGAAGATGAGGGCAACATCGTCGGGCACCGCCGGACGGCTTCCGGGGCTTGCCAGGTGGACCGGGATCCGCCAGTTCTGGGCGGCAGTGAGCCAGGCGTCCAACCCCCCAAATCGGACGATCAGCAGTTCGACCAGGTAGCCGGAAAACCCCGCCGTCTTGGCTTCCGAGCCGTAGACGCCGAGCGCGCGTAGGAACTGCTTGGCCAGACGAACCTCCTCGACCTGCCCCGGTGCAAGATGCGCGGACAGGTACTCCTGGTGGAAGGGAGTCCGGTCCACTGCCGTCTGGGGCCGGGACGGGTCCTCGACGGCGTACCCCGGCACCGCCTCGACCGTGAAACCCTCGAATCGGCCGCGGAGATACGGATGTTCCGCGTAGTGCTTCTCCGGTGCCTCAAGGATCGCCTCGGCGAGACGCAGGCCATCCGACTCGAGCCTTTCCCGCGAGAGGTCCGGCGGGAAGAGGAGGAAGAGGTCGATGTCGAACCTCTCGTGGAGGAAGGTCCCCCGGGCGGCGCTGCCAGCCACGAGCGCCCGGCGGAGGGGAATGGCTCGATGGTTGGCCTCCGTCGAGGCCCGCCGGACGAGTCGCTCGCGAACGTCGGCGAGGCGTCCGAGCAGGCCCGCATCCGGTGCGATCCGTCGCGAGACCTCCCGTTCGACCGCCGCCCGTTCCGCCGCGCGGGAGGGGTCAGGCGTCGGTGGGCTTCCCGGCACGGGCGCCGCACCGTTCCCGGGGCTTCAAAGGTTGCGTCGGTACCGGTCGCTGGAGAGGTTATGCCCGCCGGCGACCTTCTGACATCCGGAGTCCGACCGAGGGGCGATGGCGCACGAGTGTTCGCTGTACGAGACGCTCCCGGACCGGAAGGTTCGGTGCACCGCGTGCGCGCGGTACTGCACCATCTCCGAGGGGTCGCACGGCTTCTGCTTCGTGCGGGCGAACGTCGGCGGGCGGCTGGAGCTCCTGAGCTACGGCCGGGCCGCGGCCGTCCAGATCGACCCGATCGAGAAGAAGCCGCTCTCGCATTTCCACCCCGGCAGCCGGGTCCTTTCGATCGGGACGGTCGGGTGCAACTGGCGCTGCCTCTATTGCCAGAACGCCGAGATCTCTCAGGAACACGAGGTGCAGGGACGGCCGCTCTCCCCAACGCAGGCGGCCGACTGGGCGCAGCGCTTCGACTGCCAGGGACTCACGTTCACGTACAACGAGCCCACGATCTTCCTCGAGTACGCGCTGGACGTCATGGAGGTCGGCCGACGCCGGGGGCTGTTCGCGAACTTCGTCACGAACGGGTACATGACCCACGAGGCAGTCGATGCCCTGGTGGGGCACCTCGACGCCATCAGCGTCGATTTCAAAGGGAGCGGCGAGGAGGGGTTTCTTCGAAAGTACATCACCGCGAAAGGACCCGCCCCGATCCTCGATACCCTCGTGCGACTCAAGGAGGGTGGAGTCCATGTCGAAGTGACCAACCTGATCGTTCCGCAGGTCGGCGACGATCCGGCCGCGTGCCGCAAGCTCGCGCGCTTCGTCTGCGAGGAACTCGGGGCCGAGACCCCGTTCCACCTGCTCCGGTTTCACCCCGACTACAAGATGATGGACCTGCCGCCCACCCCGATCCGCACGCTCGAGAAGCTCCACGCCATCGCCGTGGAGGAGGGACTGACCTACGCCTACCTGGGGAACGTCTGGGGGCACCCGCTCGAGCACACGTACTGTCCCGGCTGCGGGTCGGTCGCGGTGGAGCGCTACGGATTCACCATTCGACGCTGGGGCTTGGACGATCAGAACCGCTGCCGGGTGTGCCACCACTCGATCCCGATGGAGGGCACGCTGCCGAAGGACTACGAGCCGACCTTTGTGACACCCATCGCCTAGGACTTGGGCTCGACGGGCGCCGGTGCGGGAGCCTTTGGAGCGGAGCGGCGCCGGAACGGCAGCACGCCCGCGACGGCGACCGCAGCACCTCCGATCACCAACACCGCTCCCAGGACCGCCTCCGTCAGCTTGAGCTCGACCGAGACGCGCAGTCCGGTCGTGGTGTTCGACACGATGCCGACCAGGAGTGCCCCTCCCAGCGGGACCGGGAAGCTCGGGGACCCTGACGTCCCGTTGAGGACGGACACGGCCGCCCCGGGACAGACCGTGGAGAACGACTCGGCATTCAGATTCACCGAGTGACACAGGACGACAAGCAGCGACACCGGGAGGTTGGAGCTCCAGTCCACCGCAATGGTCCACGCGCCGGTGATCGAGATCGGGGCTGTGGCGTTGAACGCCGCGTAGGGACGGTCCGGGGTCAGGACCAGGGACGGGCCGCTGACGAACGGGACCAGGGCGAACACCAGACCCACCGCGACGACGGCGGCCCCCCCGATGAGCAGAATCCGATGGACCACGGCGGCGAGGAAGTGCCGGCGTGGCTTAGACCTATGCGGGGCTCGGACACCCAGGGCCTCAGTGGACGATCGGCGCGACCACGAACAGGCCGACGATCAGGAGGACGGCCACTGCCGCAGCAATCGCAGCGAGCGTCCGTTCCCGGCCCCGGGCGAAGTCCCACGCCGCGACGAGGACCCGGACGATCGTGACCGCGATCATCAGGTAGATTCCGAGGAGGACGATCGCCGTGGGGTCGAGAGCCCCGAGGCCGTGCACGAACGCGACCGGAGACGAGACCAGTGGGCCGGGCCCCGTGGACAACACCGCTCCCACCGACTGGTTCGGATGCTGGGAGAGGTAGGCGCCCAGGCCGGCCGACGCCAGCAGCAGGAATCCGACAACGCCGCTCCGCAGCAGGAGAGCGATCCGGGCGTAGGACGACGGTGGAAAGGTCGGGTCCTCGGGGAGCTTCTCGGCAGAGGTCACAGCTGCACCGCTCCCCGGACGATCGTTTCGATGGCCAGGACGACGAGGACGACGACGAAGAGCCAGCGTACGAGCCGGTTCGTCAAATCGGGAAGCACCCGGCTCCCTCCGAACGACCCGAGGGTCGTGCCGATCGCCACCGGCGCCGCGAGTACCGGCAGGACGAGGCCGCCGACCAGGAGTACGCCGATCCCTGCCGTGGCGGTGACTCCGATCATGAAGTTCGATGTCGCGGTCGAGACCTTCATCGGAAGACGAAGGGATCGGTCCAGCGCCAGGACCTTGAGCACTCCGCTACCGATGCCAAACAACCCGGAGACGATCCCCGCCCCGAACATCACTCCGAGCGCGCTGACCGAGTTCTGGCCCCGGTACCGGACCACACGATTCTGCCGACGATCGAGGTATGCGCCCTCGAGCTTGAGGTGCTGGGAGACGGCGTCTCCCGGTCCGAGGGGCGGGTCCTCCTCGTGCCGCATCGCGAGGCTCCCGGGCACCGAGACGAACAGCACGATCCCGAGCAGGATCAGTAGCACCGGCACCAGGTCGCTGTGCACGAGGAGTACGGTGGCGGTGGCTCCGAGCAGCGCCCCGGGCACCGTCGCGATCTGGAGGAAGTTGCCGATCCGTAGGTCGGTCAGCCGATCCTGCACGTAGGTCGCGCCGGAGGTGGTCGAGGTCGCCAGCACGCTGATCGCGCTCGCTCCGACGGCGAAGCCGAACGGAATCCCGAAGAACAGCACCATGACCGGGGCCAGGACCACGCCCCCGCCGAGCCCGACGAGGCTGCCCAGGAACCCGGCCCCGATCGCGGTGAGGAGAAGCGCGACCACGAGGACCCAGAGCAGCATCGGCCGTCGCCCGGGCGGCTATCCGCTGGGGAAGATTATGCCGCCGTTCGACGCGGCCCGTGGCGGGCCCGTGAGTTGAAATCCCACCAACGCCTGAGGGGGATAGGGTGGGACGATGCCTGAGGAAGCGGAAGAGATTAGCCGGGGACTGTTCGAGGGATTCATCGAAGCTCTCTCGGACAAGCACAGCCAGGTGGACCTACGACTCCAGGGACTGACCCTGTCGCTCGGAGACAGTCGGTTCGCCGTCCGACTGTCGGGGACGGTGACGGTCGCGATCCACATGCGCGACCTCACCGACGCGGAGAAGACCGCTCATTCGGCCGCGAACGTGGCGCGGCTGCAGAGCTAGAACAGGCGTCGCAACTTCCAGATCGCCGCGGCGCCGACGCGTACGTGGCCCGTCAGCGCACTCGCGTCCCTGCCGATCCCCACGAGCTCGTTCGAGCCCTCCGAGAGACTCACATGCCATCCGTTCTTCGCCAGCGCTCCCGGTACTCCGATCGCCTCCCAGAGACGCAGATGGGTCTCGTGGAGCAAGGACGATGCCCGGGACTGCTCGGACAGGAACGGACCCACTTGGATGGAGAGGTTCCTCCCGTTGCCGTCGAGACGTGCTAGCGTCGCACCGTTCACCGACGCCTCCAGCGTACCGCCGGCGATGTGCTGGAGCAACCGGACCAGCTGTCGGGCCGGAGCCTGAGTCATGACCGTCGCTCCCCCAGGGAGGCTCCCCCTACCACGGTGGTACTGCTTAGCGCTGATGGACCCGCGGCGGCCATGCCGGCGCCTGTCCGCCTTCCTGCCCAGGGACCGACTGCCATCGGAGCTCGCGGACCGTGTCTCGGAGAGGCAGGTCGCATCCGGATCCGATGACCCATGGGGCCGGGCTCGCAGTGGGGTGGGCGACCAACGGTCAGTTTGCCCGCGAGCCCGCCCCCGGGCACCGAGCCATCGCTATAACGGGGCCTTCCGTGTCGCGGACTCGGTCGATATGAAGGCGGAGATCAGCGTCATGTTCAATGTCCGTGACGTCGACCGGTCCGTCCGGTTCTACCAGGCTCTTGGTTTCGACACTCGCTGGGCCTGGAAAGGGGACGACGGCAAGCTGGACTACGCCGGCGTGGGGCTGGGCGAGGCCGTCATCGCCCTGGGACGTATCTGGGACGGCGGGGGCTCCGGCGGTGAGTACAAGGACTATCAGCGGTGGGTCAAGGGCACGCTCGGCGGAGGCGTGATCGTCAACGTGGAACTCCGGAACGTCGACCGGATCTACGACAGAGCTCGCAAGGCCAAGGTCACGATCGAGTCCCGGATTCGAGACTGGCCCTACGGGCGGGCGTTCACGATCAACGACCCGGACGGCTACGTCGTCAAGTTCCTGAGGTCGAAGGGCGAATTCGCGTAGCTCGATCGGCGACCGACGATGGCCTCGCGGAGGCTGGCAGCGCCCCAAGGTCATCGACAAACCGCCGCAGCAACCGCGCGAGGTCCCCGAGATCCCGCTTGCTCCACCCCGCGAACATCACGGTCGCCAGCCGCAGGCGAGCCGCATCGATGGCGCGCACCATCCGCTGACCGCGGACGGTGAGCGCGGCTTCCTGGACCCGGTGGTCCGATGTCGCGGGACGCCGCTGGATGAGGCCCAGGCGGGCCAGCTTGGCGATTTGTCGGCTTACGGTCGTGTAATCCCGGCCGACCTGTTCGCCGAGGTCCACGACCCCGATCGGCCCTTTGCGGTCCACGCCGACCAGCAGCGGAAACAGGGCACGGTCGAGCGGAACGCCCGCCTCCTGCAGCAGCGCGCTGTCTCGCTTCGGCTGATGCATCAGCCCCAGGAGGTCGACCAGGGTGTGGTGAAGCTCGAGGACCTCCTTTCGGGAGACGACTTCCGCGGGCACCATTGAGATATATATGTGTATAATACACATATAAGGGAAGTGGAGGAGCCGCATGAAAGCCGCCATCGTGGTGGAAGCGGGCAAGCCGCCCATCTACGGAGACTTCGCAGTACCGACACCGGGGCCAGGAGAGGTCCTGCTTGCCGTGAGCACCGCCGCGCTCAGTAATGTGGTCAAGAGCCGCGCGGCCGGCACCCACTACAGCTCGTCCGATCAACTCCCGTTCGTGGTGGGCGTCGACGGGGTGGGTCGCCGGGCCGATGGGAGCCGGGTGTATTTTGTCCTCCCCCGACCGCCCAACGGAAGCATGGCGGAGAAGACCGTGGTGGAACCCGCGCGCTGCGTCCCGCTGCCGGCCGATCTGGATGATGTAACGGCGGCCGCCATCGCGATCCCGGGCATGTCGGCCTGGGCCGCGCTCATCGAACGGGCCAAGTTCACGGCAGGGGAAACTGTCCTCGTGAACGGGGCCACGGGCACGGCGGGCCGTCTCGCCGTCCAGATCGCCAAGTACCTGGGCGCCCGCAGAGTCGTGGCGACCGGCCGGAACCCCGATGCGCTGGGCGCCCTCTCGGCCCTTGGGGCCGACGCGACCATCCCGCTCGGGGACGGAGGCGCGTCGTTTGAGGATGCGCTGAAGCGAGAGTTCGGTGGGGCCGGGATCGACGTCGTCTTGGATTACCTCTGGGGGCCCTCCGCCGAACGCGTCATCGTTGCCGGGGCCCGGGCAGGGAAGGATGCGGCACCGATTCGGTTCGTCCACATCGGTGCGGTGAGCGCCCCGACGATCACCCTTCCGAGCGCGGCCCTTCGTTCCTCGGCCATTGCACTCATGGGCAGCGGCATCGGCAGTTTACCGATGGACCGCCTGGTCCAGTCCATCCACGACCTGATGCACGCCGTAGTACCTGGGGGCTTCAAGATCGCAACCCAGACCGTTCCGCTCTCTGACATAGAACGGGTCTGGGGTACTGCGGACACCGCGGCTCGACCCGTGTTCCGGATCGGCTAGGCTCGACCCCCCAGTCCGAATAACTGGTGGTGCCTCCGGCTAACCCTCGGCGCTGCGGGGAGGTCCGCGTCGGGGGGTCAGGTCCCCCGACCGGTCGCGCCCCGGTGTCTGCGGGTCTTACGGCCGGAGCCATGAGGGGTCGCGTCGCGGGACAGATGCCGGGGCCAGGATTCGAACCTGGGAACTCCTTCGAGAGCAGATCTTGAGTCTGCCGCCTTTGGCCGCTCGGCCACCCCGGCGTGAGGGGAAGGGGGAGGTTCCTGCTTATTCCTCTTCCTGCTCCTCGAGGTCGGAGCCGGCCGGGGGCTCCACCGACTCGTCGATGAGCACGGCCTGGTCCCGGGGGACCGAACGGTCCGAGACCGGCTCGGAAGCACGCGAGCCGGCGACTCGGTGCTTGAGCTCGACCCGACGGACCCGGCCGCACGCCAGACAGGTCTGGCTCCGGCGTCCGGACCGGAGACGCGTCCGGACCGTCCGGCCCTCCACCCAGAAGGTGGAGCACCCGCGACAGTAGAGGTCCCGGTACTCTCGGAGCAGCCGCACGTTGTACCGCATCCCGATGCGGCGCGCGAGGGTAACGTAGCGGCGAGACAGGTTCGGGGCCGGGGCGCGCGCCTCGGACTCGGCGAGGGAGAAGAGGTCCTGGATCCGCTCCTGAGCGGCCCGGATCATCGCGGAGGTCCGCCGGCCACGGCGCCCGCGCCGGCGGGCGGCACCCGGACCCCGCATAGAGGGCAGAAGACGGCGCCCGCCGATATCACATTGTTGCAGTTCGGACAGTGACGAGCCCCGCTGGGAAGGGGGACACCCACGCCGGGCCCCGGCGGAGGAGGCGGGACCCCGAAGTACGGACCCGCCGCGGCCGGAGCCGGGGGACCCGGCGGTCGGCCCACGGCGGAGGCTGCCGGCAGCGCCGACGAAGCCTCCGGTGGGATGGTCGCGCCGCAGGAGCGACAGAACAGGATTCCCTCCGCGGCCGGTGCGCCGCAGCGAGGACAGTTGGGCACGGCCCTGCAAAGTATATGCGCGATTTAACCGTCCGCATCGGTAGTGCGACACCGATCCGTAGCGCTCATCACGCGAGACCCGGGACTGTACGCGGATCTGGCCGGCGCGCTGCGGGAGCGGAAGATCTCCACGGTCAGCTTGCTCCCGGGAGACCGGATCCCGGCGACGGTGGCGGTGGTACTGACCAGCCCGGAAGAAGCTCGGATGATCACGTTTCCCCGGGTGATCCCGGTGGGGGCCAGCCAGGACCGGTCGGCCCTGTGGGCCGCCGTCGAGGGAGCGTTGAGCGGAGTGCCGGCCCAGGAGGTCTTCGTCGGCATCGATCCGGGACCGAGACCCGGGTACGCTGTGTTGTCGGCCGGCGTGTCCCTCGCGCAGGGGAACCTCGATTCTCCCGAAGCCGTCGCGATGTTCGGTCGCCAGATCCAACGCCGGTTCCCCGAGGCAGCCGTCGTGTATCGGGTCGGGAGCGGGGACAGCACGTCCCGAGACCGGATCCTTCAGGGCCTCTGGGACCTGCGGCGCCCGGTCGAACTCGTCGATGAGGCGGGTACGACGCGGCGGGGCCGCCCGCGTCCACGCGACCCGGAGTCCGCCGAGAGGATCGCCCGGGTCCGGGGTCACCGGGTGCACCTGCCGGCCCGGGTCCACGTGACCCCCGGTGAGGTGGCGAACCTCCAGCGGGTCAGTCGCGAAGAGAGCGGAGGCCGCTTCACGATCCCGAAGGCACTCGCGGTCCAGGTGCTCGAGGGGAGGATCTCCCTGTCCGACGCCCTCCGAGAGGGAGAGCGTCGGTATCCCCGGTCCGGGGCCCGTCCCACCCCGGCCGGGCGGCCGGCCCAAGAATCGTCTTAAGCGAGGCTCCCGTCCGCGGCGCCGTTGCCGCTTCCGGATGACGTGGAGCGACGCCTCCGACGGCTCGCCCTCGAGAACGCGATCCAGCACGGAGGAGAGGCCCGACCCGGCCCCCTCGTCTCTCGACTGCTCGCGACCGAACCGGCCCTCCGACCCTACGCGGGTGAGCTACGCGCGTTGGCATCCGAGGTCACCGGAACCATCTCGGGGATGAGCCTCTCGGACCAGGCGCGCGTCCTCGCGGAACTCGGCGGGGCCGAGCCGACGCTCGCTCCTCCGGAGCCCAAGGACGAGGAGCTTCCCCCGCTTCCGGAGGCGACGGCAGGCTCGGTCGTTCTTCGGATGGCTCCGTTCCCCTCCGGGGCTCTCCACATCGGGAACGCCCGGATGATCTTCATCAACGCCGCCTACCGGGAGCGGTACAACGGGCACCTCTTGCTCGTCCTCGACGATACCGTCGGGTCGGAGGAAAAGCGCGTGGAGCTCGAGTTCTTCGAGCTGATCCAGCAGGATCTCGTCCGGTGCGGCGTGCGCCCGGATGCGACGTACTACAAGTCGGACCGCCTCCCGCATCACTACGAGTGGGCCGCGAAGGTCATCGACCGCGGAGCGGCCTACGTCTGTGTCTGCCCGCCCGACCTCCTGCGAGAGAATCGACGGCAGGGCGTGGCCTGCCCGGAGCGGGCCCAGGCGGTCGAGGTCACCCGGAGCGAATGGGCCCGAATGTTGTCCGGAGCATACGCCCCCGGAGGCGCCGTGCTCCGACTCAAGACCGACCTCCAGGACCCGGACCCCGCGTTCCGCGACCGAGTGCTCCTACGGATCAGCGACTTCGACCACCCCCGGGTGGGCCGCCGCTACCGGGTCTGGCCGATGCTGGAGTTCTCCTGGGCGGTCGACGATATCGAGCTCGGCATGACCCACGTGATCCGCGGAAAGGATCTCGTCATCGAGGACCGGATGGAGGAGTACATCTGGCGAATCCTAGG
>JASHPT010000004.1 GCA_030037955.1 Thermoplasmata archaeon | reverse complement strand
GGTGGCGGACGACGGGGAGGAGACTCCTCCTCATCTTCCACCGATCCCCCGGTCTCGTCGAGGACGCGTTCGTCTCCGTCGTCGTCCTCGACGAGGCCGTCCCCGAGGTCGTCCGGCTCTCCCCGCGGGGCCATGCAGGTCCGGCGGGCCGGTCCGGCCTCTTAGCTCTTGGTCTCGACCGGCAGGGAAGTCCGGCCAAGGAGCCAGACTGCCGCCGTGACCGCGAGCGCGGCGGCCACGAAGATGGGGATGAGGGTAAGGTCGTCCCAGGGCCAGGGAACATGCAGGGCCTCCCCGCCCCAGTAGACGGCGTAGGTCAGCAACATCGCGGTCGCCGTGCCTCGCAGCGTGGAGACCTTGATCTTTCGGATCTGGCCGTGGAGCAGGAGCGCGAGGACCACGAGGATCGCGCCGGCGGACAGTGCACCGGCGACGGCTGTCCAGCCGTAGCCCGGGGCCGCCAGGGCCAGGAGGACGATGACCGCCTCGGTCGTCTCGACGGCACCAACCGATAGCCCAGCCCCAAAGCTGACCGCCGGATGCGGGGCCGGGAAGGCCCCGGCGACACCCTGCCGTTGAGCTCTCGACCGGCGATAGGTCCGCACGGTGCCCCGGAACAGGAGGACCGCGAACGCCGCGAGAACGATGGCCGACGGCCCGAGGAGTAGGTCGGACGGCAAGCGGTCCAGGGCCGACCCCGCGACCACCGCCACGGCGGCGACAGCCGCTACCCCTGCGATGGCGCCCGCGACGGTGTCCCGGAATCCATGGGCCCCTCCGCTGAGGGCGAAGACCAGCGCCACGACCTCGGTCATCTCGAGGAGTGTGACGATGAACGCGGGGACGAAGACCGCGTCGTCGAGGAGGGTCACGACGTTGCCACCCCTGACACTCCTTTAACCTCCCTTGGATGCTCGCGGCGGCGTTCGGAGCGTGGGATCGTATGCCGCGGGTCTTCGACATCTCTGCCGAGATCCATCCCGGCATGCCGTCGTTTCCGGGAGACCCTCCGATCACGATCCGACCGACCCACCAGATCTCCCAGGGAGACCCGTACAACCTCTCGGAGCTTGGCTTCGGAACGCATGCCGGGAGTCACATCGACCCGCCGCGGCACTTCCTCGCCAACGGAATCACGAGCGACCAGGTGGACCTGGAGGCGCTCAACGGGCCCTGCCGCGTAGTGCAGGTTCCCGACCACCACCGTGAGATCGGCACCGGGGACCTCCGCGGCCTTCTCCACGGGGTCGGACGGGTGCTGTTCCGCACCCACAACTCGGTACGGTGGGCCCATGGGGAGTCCTTCTTCCCCGACTACGTGGCGCTCGCGCCGGAGACGGCGGAGTACCTGGCCGCGGCTCAGCTACGGCTCGTCGGCATCGACTCCCAGTCGATCGAACGCGACACGACGAACCAGTATCCGGTGCACCACACGCTGCTCGAAAGCGGCTGCGTGATCCTGGAGGGACTCCGGTTGGCGGATGTCCCGCCCGGCGACTACGAACTCCGGTGCCTTCCACTGAAGATCCGAGAAGGGGACGGTGCGCCTTGCCGGGCGGTGTTGGTCGCCCCGTGAGGTCGATGCGTGCTCTCGGATCCGTTTAGCTCCGCGTCGGGCCTGGACTGGCCGATGCGGCCCGGGAGGGGTCCGTATCCGCTGCCGCTCGATACCCTCGCCTTTGCGATCCTTCTCTCCGTCCTCGCTCTGCTCGTTCTCATGCTCGTGCTCCTGCGCTACTGGCATCCCCAGGGGCAGCGAGCGCTGGCCGGGTACGTCGAGGCGGCCGGAGTCGACCTCGTGTTCCTCGCCGCCAGCACCCTGCTGGTGGTGGCCCTGCATCTTCAGGAGCCGCTCGGGAACCGGTCGTCGTTCGCGCTGTACCGGACCGTCCTAGATGGGTACTGGCTTACCTTCGCGATCCCGATCGTGACCGTCGGCAGCTCGGTCCACAGCCGGACCCGAGGGGGCGTTCCGTGGCTGCTTCCCTCCGTGATCGTCGCGCTCGCGATCTTCGCCGGGCTCTTCGCGTACTACTACTATTACGGCATACCGGCGGCCTAGCCCCGTCCCGTCAGTTCCGTTCGTCCGGCGGGAGGAGGTTCGGGATCCCGTCCTCGATCGGGTACTCGGTCCCGCACCGGGTGCATGTCAGCACGCCGTCCACGATCTCGCCGCCCTCGGTCTTTCGGGTGGTCAGCCGCAGGTCGGCCTGGTCGACGGGGCAGCAGAGGATGTCGAGGAGGTCCGGCTTCACTTGCTCTCCCCCTCGATGATCCCGTGGCCGATGAGGCGCCAGGCGTTGAACTTCCGCGAGATCGCCACTCGGCTCCCCGGAAACACTGTGACCGGGCGGGCGAGATGGATCTCCACCTCGTCCCCGCGTGCGCTCGTGACCTTCCCGGGCGCTACGGTCGTCCCGACATTGAGGGAGACGAGTTCGTTCGAGTGGATCTTCTCGACCTTCATCTCTCGCTGGACCCCGACCACGCGGTCGAGCAGCGTCACCCGGACCCGCACCTTCTGGGTGACCGGAGGAAGCGTCTCGGCCGTTCCGACGAGCCGACCGGTGAGCGCGTCGGCCTTCGTATACGAGGGGTCCAGGGACGTTCCGATGGCCGCCAGCCCGCCGGGGCGAAGCTCGTCCAGGTCGTTTCCTCCCGAGATGAGCGACGTGATCTTGGTCCGGATCTCGGAGGCGTGGCCGTTCGAGGTGCCGGCGAGGCCCGGCCGAAGCTCGATCTCGTCCCCGACCTTCAGACGGCCCTGGAGTAGCGAGCCGCCGAGGACCCCTCCCTGAAGGTCGGCAGGCCGGGTCCCCGGCTTGTTGATGTCGAAGGACCGGGCGATGTACATCAGCGGCGGCTTGGTCGCGTCCCGGGCCGGCGTGGGGATCACCCGCTCGACCGTGTCGATGAGGGCGTCGATGTTCACCTTGTGGTTCGCCGAGATCGGCACGATCGGGGCGTTCTCGATCGGGCTTCCCTTGAGAAACCGGATGATCTGCTCGAAGTTCTCCACCGCCTGCTCGGGGGTGAGGAGGTCGATCTTGTTCTGGACCACGACCACCTTGCGGACGCCGATGATGTCGAGGGCGTAGAGGTGCTCGCGGGTCTGCGGCTGGGGCACCGGTTCGTTCGCTGCGATCAACAGCAGGGCCCCGTCCATCAGCGCGGCCCCGGACAGCATCGTCGCCATCAGCGCCTCGTGGCCCGGGGCGTCTACGAACGAGACCGCTCGGACGAACTTCGTGGCCGCGCCACAGAGTGGACATTTCGGCTCGACCGTCCATCCGGTCGGTGCCTCGTGGTTCGGACACTTGTAGAAGGCCGAGTCCGCGTAGCCCAGTTTGATCGAGATTCCTCGCTTGAGCTCCTCGGAGTGGCGGTCGGTCCACTCCCCGGTCAGCGTCTGAGTCAGGGTGGTCTTTCCGTGGTCGACATGGCCGACGAGGCCGATGTTCACCTCGGGCTGCTTGGGGACCTTCATCCTACGAAGCCGTCAGGAGCTCCGCGATAGGCTTGGAGCCCTTAGCTTCGACGGCCAGATTCACCTGAACCGTGTCCTCGCTGACCGTATTCCCGCGGAAGGTACGTCGCTTGCGCATGCCGTGTCGTGGCGCGTGGAAGCCCACGCCCTCGCCGACGAGGACCCGAACCTGCCGCGCCCCCGGCAGGTCTCCGCGGAGCGGAAACCCGCTCTTGTCGGTCCCGCCCGTGATCTTGAGGGTGTAGCCGGGCAGCCCGATCGCATCGCCGCCCACCGTCTCCCCGATCCGGCGGCCCAGGAGGGACGAGACCTGAGCGTCCGTCACGGTACGGGCGTACGACTTGGCCTGCTCGGAGATGACGACTTTTAGCTCGACCATGGGTTCTCGTTCGGAGCGGCGCGGGCCACCCGGGGGCGGTTTAAAAGGCTGACCGGCGGCGCCCGGTGCGCCGTCGCGGTTTAAGATGGGGGGGACCGCTGATTCTGTCGATTCAGGATGACCCCGGTGTCCCCGAACATTCTCTTCGGACTCCGGGCCGTCGTGCTCCTCGCGGGACTGGGATTCGCCGGCTATCAGGACTGGGTCGAGCGCGAGGTCGGGGATGGCCTCTGGCAGGTCATGGGCCTCATCGGAGCGCTTGTCGGTGTGCTCGCGTTCTGGGGGAATCTGTTCCAGCTCGGCCTCTGGCTCCTCGTGAGCGTCTGGGCGCTGGAGCACCTTTTCCCGTGGGACGTTCCCCTCGAGAGCTACTCTGAGCGCCTGCCCGGATGGGTAGAGATTGGGGTCTACGCACTGTCCCTCCTCGTCCTAATCGTCGCCGCACTGTCCCGGGGGATCGGCGCGGGCGGCGTCCCCGTCCCGATCGTGGCGGTAGCTGCGTCCATTCTGCTCGCCCGCGGATTGTTTGAGATCGGTGTCCTGTACGGAGGGGCGGACGCGAAGGCGCTCATGGTGGCCGGCCTTCTCCTCCCTATCGACACGACGGTGCTCTGGTCTCCGGCGGGAGCCGCGACCCTGCTGGCATATTATCCGTTCGCGCTGACGGTTCTGATCAACGCCGCGCTGCTCGCGGTGGCGGTTCCGGTCGCGATCGCGGTGCGGAACGCCGCCCGGCACGAGTTCGTGTTTCCCCGCGGCTTCACCGGCTACACGATTCCGGTAGCGGAGCTGCCGGAACGGTTCGTATGGATCAAGGACCCCACCTTCGACAACGCTCCGGCGTCGACGGAGCCCGAACCGGAGACGACAGAAGAGGACCGCGAGCTCCGGCGCCGGCAGGCCGAGGAGCTCCGAAAGCAGGGGATCGAGCGGGTCTGGGTGACACCCCAGCTTCCGTTCATTCTCTGGATCCTCGCGGGCGCCGTGGCCGCCCTAGTCGCCGGCAACCTTGTCTTCGCGCTCTTCTCGGCGATCTGACCCGCGACAGCTCCGGAACCTTTTTGTCTCGGCGACCGCCTCCATCGGTGGTTCCCGATGTCGCCCGAGCAGTCCTCCGGACCCATTCGGGTCCTGATCGCCAAGCCCGGACTCGACGGCCACGACCGGGGCGCGAAGGTCGTCGCGCGCGCCCTTCGAGACGCCGGGATGGAGGTAATCTACGCGGGACTCCGGCAGACACCGGAGGAGATCGTGGACTCCGCCATTGAGGAGGACGTGCGCCTCATCGGGCTGTCCATCCTCTCGGGTGCCCACATGGCCCTTTTTCCCCGGGTCCTGGCGTTGCTCAAACAGAAGCGAGCGTCCCGCATCCGCGTCTTCGCCGGGGGCATCATACCGGACGAGGACGCCAAGCGGCTCAAGAAGATGGGAGTCCGCGCGATCTTCGGACCGGGGGCTTCGCTCGACGAGATCGTTGCCACCGCCCGAAGGCTCGCGGGTCCTGCCCGATCATGAGTCGACGCGCGCCGTCGACTTCGCCCGTGGCCCGTCGGATCCTTCACGGAGACCGGCAGGCGCTGGCCCGGCTCATCACCCAGGTCGAGAATCGTGACGCAGCCGCGCTACCGGCGGTGCGGGCGCTCTACCCCCATTCCGGACGTGCGACGATCGTCGGTCTCACTGGGCCTCTCGGGGTCGGAAAGTCCTCGCTCGTCAACCTTCTGCTCGGTCATCTACGGCGCCAGGGAAAGTCGGTCGGGGTGGTCGCGGTAGATCCTTCCAGTCCCTTTTCGGGCGGTTCGATCCTGGGGGACCGGATCCGACTCGAACGACCTCCCGGTGACACCGACGTCTTCATCCGGTCGATGGCCTCGCGCGGGCACGCGGGCGGAGTCGCCTTGGCCACGCGCGAGACCGTCCGGCTGCTGGACGCCTTCGGGATGGACGTCATCCTTGTCGAGACGGTCGGTAGCGGTCAGTCCGACGTCGAGATCCATGACGTTGCGTCGACGAGCGTTGTCGTCGTAGTGCCCCATCTCGGGGACGAGGTGCAGTCGCTCAAGGCCGGTCTGTTCGAGATCGCCGACGTGTTCTGCGTGAACAAGGCGGACCTCCCCGGCGCGGACGCTGCCGCTCGCTACCTCGCCGAGATGACCCAGCTCGGGGTTCGAGACGGGGGATGGAGACCTGCCGTGGTGCAGACCTCCACGGTGGGGCCGAAGGGGATTGAGGATCTCTGGGCCTCCGTAGCGCGACACGAAGCCTTCCTGGACGCGAGCGGTTCCCGAGGACAGCTGGACCGTCGCCGCCTGACGGACGAGATCCTGGGCCTCGTCCGGGAGCGGGTCGACGCCCGCCTGGCTCTGGCGCTCGCTCGGGATCCCGAGCTCCAGGACTTTCTCGACCGCGTGGTCGCACGCGAGATCGACCCGCACTCGGCTGCGGACCGACTTCTTTCGGAGATTCGCCGCACGGCGTGACGCCGCCATGTCGCTGGCGACTACGCTCTACATCATCGGCCTGCTCGGGGTCGCGGTCGTCGCGTACTTCCTCTACGCATCGTTCGCCTTCGGAGCCGGCTACCAGCCCACGCCCCCGCGGGTCGTGCGCCGGATGCTCGAGCTGGCGGACCCGCAACCGGGAGAGACGCTCTTTGACCTCGGCGCCGGGACGGGCGCGATCGTGTTCGCGGCCGCCCGAGGGTATGGGGCCCGTGTCGTCGGTGTCGAGGTCGAGCCGCTCCGCATCCTGATCCTGCGGTTACGTCTTTGGTGGAGCGGGCCGAGGGACCGGGTCCGCTTCGTCTGGGGGAACATCTTCGAGACCGACCTCCGAACCGCCCAGGTGGTGGCGGTCTTCCTGTGGCCCGGGGCCATGGAACGGCTCCGACCGATCCTAGAGCGCGAACTACCGAACGGGGCCCGAGTGGTGAGCCACTGGCACCCGATCCATGAGTGGACCCCCGAGGTGACGGACTCGGCGTTGAAGGTCTATCTCTACCGGTGGCCCGGCGCCCGGACCGCTACGGGTGAAAGTGGAACCAGACCACCGTCGCAACGACCAGGATCACCAGGATGATCATGCCTCCGACGATCCAGCCCTTGTAGAGGTCCCACGACGTGGCCGGGGCTCCACGGTCGCCGACGGCCCGGACCGTGGCCGCGCTCATGGTGTTCTCCCGGGGGTTCTCCAGCGAGCAACCCATCCCAGGATCGGTAGGGCTACGAGGCCGCCGTCCGGGGACTTCGACCCTGGGATGCCCGCGCCCAGATGACCGGTCAGGCCCAGGTACGCGATGATTATACCGACGACGGCGGCGACCACGATGGTGACGAGAAAGAAGAGCCAGGGCAGGGGAGGCGAAGCCGGCTCAGGAGAGGCCGCCATGCCGGCTCTGTCCACGGCCTTGGTACTTTTTCCGCCCCGTGTACGAATTTTCGAGGCCCCTCCCGAGGTCTACTCAACCCTCCGTGGGACCACCCGCGCCCGTCCGCAACATTCAAGCCGCCACCTTCCTCCATTGGACCGATGGCCACAACGGTCTACCAGCGACTGCTGGCGGAGTTCTTGGGAACCTTCGGGCTGCTCCTCTTCGGGGCGGGGACGGCAGAAGCGACGCTGAACCTCTCCTTCGTGACGGACGCACGGTACCTCGCCATCTCCTTCGCTTTCGGGATCGTCGTGCTGGCGGGTGCGTTCGCCTTCGGCGAGATTTCGGGCGCCCACTTCAACCCCGCCGTGACGCTGTCGATGGCGGTCTCCGGCAAGATGCCCAAGGGAGAGGTCATCCCGTACCTCGTGGCGCAGCTTCTCGGGGCGCTGCTGGCGGTGGAGATCATTCTGGTCATCGCGTCCGGCACGTCGGGGACCCTGCTCTCCCTCGTGCAGGCGAATGCGCTGACGTCTCAGGGCTACGCCGGCAACGGGTCTCCGTTCCATACCTCCTGGGGGGCGGTCTTCCTGCTCGAGGTGGTCATGACCTTCTTCTTCGTCCTCGTGATCCACCGGGTCACCCGCGACGGGAGCCCGGCGAAGATGTTCGCGCCGATCGCGATCGGGTTCACGCTCTTCCTGACGCAACTGGTCGCAATCCCCATCGACAACGCGTCGATCAACCCGTACCGGAGCCTCGCGCCCGCTCTGATCTCGCTCATCTGGCCCAGCGCCCACTGGGCGATCGACCAGGTGTGGTTGTTCATCCTGGCACCGATCGTCGGCGGCCTGCTGGCCGCCGCCGTCGACCGGGTCCTGTCCCCTCAGTCCGGGACGTAATCGGCCCGGTCACCCGGCCCCGCCCGGAGGCGGTCGAGGCTTAGGCCTTGGCCGACGCGTCGGCCGCCGGGTGACTGCCCTTGGCGTGGGGCTTCTTCTCGTCGCCCGTCTCCGGCTTGGTCGTATCGGAGGCCTTGTCCGGCGCCTTCCCGGCCTTCTCCTCGGCCTTGGCCTCCTTGGCCGTCGGCGTCACGTACTCCTCGACGAAATGGATCGCCTTCGGATGCAGGTGCGTACGGAGTCGCTCGATCAGTCGGGACTTGGACGCGGCATGCCAGGCAAGGTCGAACTTGGCCCGGTCCGGGACCATGATCGTGAGGACCTTCTCATGCCAGGTCACGGCGAAGTCCTTGGCCCGCCCGTACGTGAGGTCGATCAAGGCGAGGGCCTTGGCGACCGGCTCGGATACCGGCTCAACGACCTTGAACTTTGCCCGGATCTTCCGCCCGGCGAAGGGAGGGTTGAAGTCGACCCGGACGCGAGCGGCTGTGAAGCTCACGACCCGGCCCCGACGGCCACGGATTGTGAGAACGGTTCCGATGTTGAGCTCGGCATCCTCTCGGCGCATCTCCGGGAGTCGCTCGATCTCATGCATCGAGAAGAGCTCGATGAGCTTCGGGTCCCGTTCGCCGAATCCTTCGGCCGGCGTCAGGTCCTTTTCGACCTCGTGGCCGACCGGCGCCGCGGCGATAGCGGTCTCGAGGGCCGACGGGAAGTCATCGCCGCCGACGATGTGCGGACGCGGACCAAACTCGAAGCCCGCCGGGAGGGTGAAGTTCTCCTTCTGCGCCAGCTCGGCCCGAGTCGTATCGATGAGCTCCATCTTCCCACCGGACTCGGCCCACAGCTCGTAGTCGAGGAGAATCAGGTCGCCACTCTTCGAGTGGGCGGCCTCGGACGTCGCATGCTCCGCCATCGGGGCCGCGCAGCCGGGGTGGGGTTTAAAGTTTACCGCCGGCGGGTGGCACCGGTGGGGCCTTGGGTGCCAGCGCTCCTTCGAACGCGCCGAGCAAAGTGGCCCACCGTCTCCAGATCTCGACGATCCGGTATCGGTAGCCGGGATACTGCGCATCCTCGCGACGGCCCTGGACGGTCAGGACGGCTCCGAGGATGGCGAGCCCGCCCAGCCCGAGGACCGTCACGATGATGCCGGCCCCGCGGAGGATCGGGAACACCAGCATCACCAGCCCCACCACTACAAGGAGGGGCAGGGCTACGTACGGGAGCACGCCCTCGGGCGAGGCCTCGTAGGTCTGTCCCGTACGCCGCCAGATCAGGTATCCCCCGCGGCCGTACCGCCGCTGTTTCCGGAAGAGGCCCGTCCACCCGATGTCCGAGAAGTCGTGCTCGACGGCGGCGTCGGGCGCATAGCTTCCGCGCCAGCCAGCCCGGAGCGCTCTCAAGGCCATCTCCTGGTCCTCGCTGCCAAAGCCGGACACCGACAGGTCTAGGAGGCCGAGGTCGTGGAAGATTCGCATCCGCCACGCGGAGTTTCCCATCGGAGTGGCGTGGGGTCGCTCCGGAACGACCCGGGCGTAGAAGCGCCGGAGGTACGCATCGTAGTACCGCGCCGCGATGTTGTGGAGCGTCGCCGGGATCGCCGGAGTCGGGCCCCCGGAAAAGCCGACCGCTGGGTTCTGGAACGGAGCCAGAAGGCGCTCGAGCCAGTCGGGGGGGGCGACCTCGTCGGTGTCGAGAAATGCGACCAGGTCGGTGCGGACCGCCGCAAGAGCCCCGTTGCGGCTCTCTGCGATGGTCCCGGGCGCCACTACACGCCGGACCCGTGGGTCTCGCTGGCCGAACCGGTCCGAAATCGATGCGATCACCGGCGAGGTTCCTCCGTCGGCGATGAGGACCTCCTCGGGGGCACGACGCTGGTTCAGGAGGCTCTCCAGCGTTCGCTCCAGTCGGGGATCGTCGCGCACGGTGACGATCACCGTAACGGTCCCGGGTGTCGCGGGAGACGGAGAGGCGGTCATCCGCGGCTAGAGGCCCAGCTCGGCCCGACCCGTGGCGATCGCCATGTCGACCGCTGTCGAGGAGTCGTACCGGGGCCGCCAGCCCAGGGCCAGGATCTTGGAGACCGAGAGCAGTTGCAGCGGGATATCGCCGGGCCAGCCCTGTCGACCGCCGGTGAACTCGATGCGGGCCGTTCCGCCGAAGGCGGCCACCACCCGTTGGGCAATGTCGCGTACCGCCACCTGCTGTTCCGTCCCGAGGTTGAAGACGTTGACCACGTCGTGGGAGGCTTCCTCGGCCCGACGCATGCCCGAGACGCAGTCCGTGACCCAGAGGTAGCTCTTGGCTTGTCGTCCGTCCCCCAGGACCTCGAGGCGCGTGGGGTCCCGTCGGAGCTTCTGGAGAAAGTCCGGAATGACGCCATGGGTCATGCCCGGTCCCACGATGTTCGCGAAACGGAAGATCCACCCCCGCATGCCGTAGGAGTGACAGTAGGCGCTGATCAGCGCCTCGGAGGCGAGTTTGGAGGCCCCGTACTGGGACTCGGGAAGCAGCGGCCCGTACGACTCCGGGGTCGGGAACTCACGTGGCATCCCATAGACGACGCTCGACGAGGCGAAGAACACGCGGCGTACGTCCGACGTTCGAGCCGCCTCCAGCACCTGCGCCATCGCGAGCGTGCCGTTCTCCAGGTCGATCCGCGGATTCTGCGTCCCGAGGGAAATATTCGGGTTCGCCGCAAGATGCCACACCGCATCCGCTCCGCGGAAGGCCTCTTGGATGTTCCCTCCGCGCCCGAGGTCCGACGCATGGAACGTCAATCGACCCGACGCCTCGAGGTCGCGCAGCCGATCCCGGCGGCCGGAGCTTAGGTTGTCGATGACCCGGACCGGATGTCCGGCCTCCGCCAGCACGTGCGAGAGAACGGCGCCGATGGCACCGGCCCCGCCGGTCACCACCACCGGCGGCCCGGCGCCACTGCTCGCCGTCACAGAGCTCCTCCTACGACTTACAGAATCCTATATATCAGAACAGCCGCCTAGCTCGCTCGTAATCCCGTTTTCTCCCGGGGAATCAGCCTATGCGAACCTACGTTCGGATGATATTCCAGTCCGAGGGGTCGACGCCCCGGGACGTCCTCCGCGTGATGCGGGACCTGAAGTTCGAAGAGTCGATGGGCATCCACGATTTCGTGTTCAAGTGGAGCAAGCAACCTACGATCGACGACGTGCTCGACCTGGTCACAACGATGCACGGCCGTCTCAAAGGGCTCGGCGTCAACTATGAGGTCACGACCATCGCCTGATGTGCCGGAGGCAGAGCGAACCCGATGGGGGAGGAACTCGACACCCTTGAGCAATCCCTCCTCCGCCATCTTCTGACGTACCGCGGCCATCAGGTCCGTTTTGAGGCGGACGCCCACACCACGGAGTTCGGGATCTACCGGTCCTTTTCCGAGCTGGAAGCCGGCCTCCTGAAGGGCGCCCTTCGGCAGCTCGAGAACGGTCGATGGATCTACCGCCGGGTCCAGTACGTCATCGGGTTCAGCGAGCCCAAGCTCGTCTATTCGCTGACGCCCAACGGCTACCGGAAGGCTCTCGACCTGTTCGGGAACAACTCCGGACCCGCGCCACCGACCCCACCTCCCTCGCCGCCCCCCGCGCCAGCCGCGGTGCTGACGGGGTCCTCGGCACCGGCGACCCCGAGTGGATCCACTCCGGCCCCGGGCCGGAAGACCACGGGACGACGAAAGGAGAGGTCGACTCCTCGGGGGTCTGCGGAGTGATCGTCGCCGAGACCGGCCCTGCGCTAGAGGGCCCCCGGATCCTTCTCCGCCCGGCGTCCTCGGAGGACGCCCGTCGAGTGTTCACGTGGTACAATGACCCCGAGATCGTGGCGCCGTACGACCGCTTCAGCGTCGACACGTACGAGGAGTTCGAGCGGTCGGTTCGGGAGGCGCCCGGCGACCCGACCTCCCTCGCGCCGCGGTTTGTCGTGGCCCTCCGGGACGGCGATGCGCCGATCGGTGTCGTGGGGCACTACGTTCCCCACCCCGTGCTGGAGACCGTCGATGTCTGGTACGTCATCGGGGACCGCCGCGCCCGTCGGAAAGGGTACGCCACCGAGGCCGTGACCCTGCTGGTCCGCCATCTCTTCGCCACCACGCCGTTCCCCCGGATCGGAGCCACCGTCGATGTCGAGAACCGACCGTCCCTGCTTCTCCTGGAGCGCGTAGGGTTCCAGCGCGAGGGGGTGCTGCGCTCGGCCCTCTTTCACCACGCCCGGTGGCACGACATCGCGGTGTACGGGGTCACCCGGGACGACTGGGCGACGCGCCATCCGACAGCCTGAACGGGAGCCGGACCGCCCCGAGCGATAACGGGACTGGCGGGTCGAGCGCGACCGCTCCCACTTCGCCGGTGGCGCGGACATGGGTCCCCCCACACGGGCAGGCGTCGATGCCCTCGATGTCGATAATGCGCACCGGATCGACGTGTCGGGGCAACGGAACCAATCCCGACCGCGCTGTGGGATGCTGCTCCCACTCCTGCCGCGAGACATGACGGATCGAGACACGGCGGTCTTCTCGGAGGAGTGCGTTGGTCGCCTCCGCGAGCACGTCGACCGGTAGTCCGGGGGGCAAGGGGCCCTCCAGGTCCACGATCCCGCTGCTGCCGGACATCGTTGCCTCGCGCGTACGGACGCCCGTCCGCTGGAAGACCAGGGCGCTCAACAGGTGTTGGCCCGTGTGGAGGCGCATGTGCCGATGCCGTCGTTCCCAGTCGAGACTGCCGGCGACCTCCTGGCCCACCTGAAGGACCGGGGGCGCCGGGCCCGGCGGCTTCCGCAGACGGTGGACGGCGGAGCTCCCGGACTTCGTCACGTCGACCACCGAGTAGCGAGGCTCACCGGGCCGGCCGAGAGTTCCGTGGTCCGCCTGCTGTCCCCCACCGACCGGGTAGAAGTACGTGCGATCGAGCACGACCCCACCGGGGGGCAGGGCGACCACCGTGGCCGTGAACTCCCGTGTGTATGCGGAGGCCTCGTCCGCCAGGTAGGCGAGCTCGGTCATGTCGCCCGGGGCTAGTAGGCGCAGGGCAAGAGCATTCCTCCGCGAGCCCGGAGACCCCCCCATTCTCCGCCGAGGACGCGCCTCGGCACAACCTTAATTATCGAGCCCATTCTCGGCGCGCGCAGGGTTTCCGATGTTCAAGGCGAAGGTCAAGATGGAGGTGCTCCGCGAGGTCGTCGAGGTGATCTCGACCCTCGTCTCCGAGGTCAAGCTGAGCGTCTCCAAGGACGGCATCGATGTCAAGGCGGTCGACCCCTCGCACGTCGCGATGCTCGTACTCCACCTCAACCGGACCGCCTTCGAGGAGTTCACCGGGGAAGCGACGGACATCGGCCTGGACATCGAGAAGGTCAAGGAGGTTCTCCGTCTGAGCAAGCCGGGCGATGTGCTGGACCTCCAGTATGACGGAGGGAAGAGCAAGCTCGTCGTCAGCGTCGGGAAACTGACCCGGCACATGGGCGTGGTCGACCCAGCGGGCATCACGGACCCCAAGGTGCCGAACGTCAACCCCCCGGGGACCGTGAAGGTCAACACCGAGGAACTCCGCCAAGGCATTCGGGGCAGCGAGAGCGTATCGGACCACGTCACGCTCGAACTGAGCGCGGACCACTTCACGATGCACTCGGAGGGCGAGACGGACCGGGTCGACCTCAAGATCCCGAAGGACGCGCTGCCGGAGCTCTCGGCCAAAGAGACGGTCAAGAGCATGTATCCGCTCGATTTCTTCTCGAACATGGTGAAGTCGATCAGCTCGGACGAGGTCGTCACGCTGCACGTCGGGAACGAGTATCCGCTCAAGATCGAGTTCAAGGTCGCCGGAGGCAAGGGTGACGGTTCCTTCCTCCTCGCGCCCCGGGTCGAAGAGGACTAACCGTGAGCTCCGGCGCTCCGCCGCCGTTGAGCCCTCGAATTGGCATCGTCAGCGCCGTTCGGACGCCGATCGGAAAATTCGGCGGGAACCTGCGGCAAACCCCCGCCGTCACCCTGGGGACGATCGCCGTCGAAGCTGCCCTGGAGCGGGCGCATCTGGCCCCCGCCGACGTTCCGGAGGTGCTGTTCGGTCACTGTATCCAGGCCGGAACCGGCCAGAACCCGGCTCGTCAGGTGCTGCTCGGTGCGAAGATCCCCGCGACCTCCGGAGCGGTGACGATCAACAAGGTCTGCGGTTCCGGCATGAAGGCCATCACCCTGGGGGCCGCCGAGATTCGTGCCGGCGACTTCGACCTGGTGGTGGCGGGAGGAATGGAGAGCATGGACTCCGCTCCGTTCCTTGCGCCGAGTCGGATCCGGGAGGGCCACCGATACGGGTCGCTGGTGCACGAGGACGCGGTCCTTCGAGATTCGTTGCTCGACGCGTACGGAGACCACGACCACATGGGTGTGACCGGTGAGCGGGTGGCTCAGCATTTTCACCTGACTCGAACCGAGGTCGACACCTTCGCCGCCCGCAGCCATCGTCTGGCCGCCGAGGCGACTCGGACGGGCCGCTTCCATCCCGAGATCGTTCCCGTTCCGCCCGACCGCACCGTCACCGGCAAGGGGCTGGAGAACGACGAGGGCATCCGCGCCGATTCCACGGGCGAATCCCTGGCCAAGCTCAAGCCCGCCTTCCGGCCCGACGGGGTGCTGACCGCCGGGAACTCCTCCCAGCTTTCGGACGGGGCCGCGGCCCTCGTGCTCGCGGGGGAGCCCGCGATCCAGCGACACGGACTCAAGCCGCTGGCGTGGATCCACTCGTATGCGGTGAGCGGGGTCGCGCCGGAGGACGTCATGGAGTCCCCGATTCCGACGGTCAAGCTCCATCTGTCCCGGACGGGCCTTACCCCGGCGGACTTCGACCGGGTCGAGCACAACGAAGCGTTCAGTTCGGCGTCGATCGCGGTCCAGCGGACGTTCGGATTCACGGAGCAGCAGTTCAATCCGAAGGGCGGCGCGGTGGCGCTCGGTCACCCGATCGGGGCCAGCGGGGCCCGCATCGTGGTCACGCTGCTCTACGGGCTCCTCGAGTCCGGGGGGCAGCTCGGCCTCGCGACGCTGTGCATGGGCGGCGGGAACGGGCTCAGTCTCATCCTGGACCGGCGCGGGATATGAGCCGGAGCCCGAGCAGCCGCTCGATGCGCTGGTAGTGCCGACGGGCGGCCGGAACTCCTCCGCGTTCGAAGCGGGCGGAGTCGGCTCGGCCGATGCGGTCGGCCCAGTGGCGGAGCTCGTCGAGCACGCCGTCCACGCCGAAGCCGTCCTCCAGGTGCACCAGCATCCGGTCGAGCGTCTCCGAGAGCTCGGTGACCCGGAGCGAGCCTCCCCGGCCGGGCCGGATCGTCGACGCGATCCGGTCGCGGACGGTCTCGTACTCCGTCCGGGCGCGACCCGCGGCCTCTTCGCTCCACTCCAGCCGGGCATTGTACCGGGGCGTGAGCAGGTACCATCGAAGTCCCGAGGCGCCGTATCGTCGGAGCGCGTCGCTCAGAGCCACGAGATTCCCCTTGGACTTCGACATCTTTCGGCCCTGCTGGGTGACGAAGCCGGTGTAGAGGAACGTCCGGGCGAAGAGCCGGTGGTCGAGTTCGAGTGAGACCGCATTCTCGGAGTAGTGGTGGGGAAAGATCAGGTCCGCGCCTCCGCCGTGCAGGTCGACGGGGAGGCCGAGGTACCGTTGCGTCATGGCATAGCACTCGAGCGTCCAGCCGGGTGCCCCGGGGCCCCAGGGAGAGGGCCAGCTGGCGGCGGGAGGCTTCTGCCGGCGGAAGAGCAGCACCCGTCGCGCCCGCGGGTCGCTCCCAGGCGGTGGCAGGTTCGGTTCGGGGACGGCATGCTGGGAGAGCTGCTCTCCGACGGGGAAGTTGTGCGCATCCGACTCCGGGGATGGCTCGAAGTAGAGTTCGTCCCCATCCCAGCGGGTCCGGCCGGTGCGGACCAGCGCCTCGGCGTATCCGAGCATTTCGTGGACGAACGCGCTGGCCCGAGGCGTGACGTGCGGGGGCAGCAACCCCAGGCGCCGAAAGTCCGAGAGGAAGTCCTTCTCCTCCCGCCGGGCCAGGGCCCGCCAGGTGAGGCCCAGCTCCCCGGCACGCTGGGTGATCTTGTCCTCGTAGTCGGTGATGTTCATCACGTGCCGGACCGGAATTCCGCGGTCACGGAGGTACCGGCGGAGCAGGTCGAAGTAGAGGTAGGTCCGCCCGTGGCCGACATGCGCGTGGGCGTAGATCGTCGGCCCGCAGACGTAGATCGTCAGCGGCCGGCCGTCCGGGTCCGGCCCCAGGGTGCGCGCCGAACCGCTGAGCGAGTCCCGAACGACGAGCGGCATGTCGACGCGGTGCCCCCGGGGGGCCGAGGGAGCGGGGGTTATAGGGGGTCCAGTCGACCGCCGCCAGCGGGTTACCTTCAAGAGGGGGGAGCCCCGTGGCCGACGCCTCTGCCCCGATGGAGACGCTCTACCTCCTTGCCGAGACGGACGTGAGCCAGCTCGAGGACGTCATACGCCGACTGCGGGCGATCCCGCATGTCGCGGAGGTCGAGGCCGTCACCGGTCCCTTCGACCTGATCGTGAAGATCCAGGCGCCGCACATCAACGAGGCCCTGGACGTGGTCATCCACCGGATCCGGAAGGTCCCGGGCGTCAAGAGCACCGAGACGCTCGTCGCCGTCAGCGGGACGCCGTAGCGGGTCCGCGGGCCGGGCCGGGCGGCCGCTCGGGATCCCACAGCCGCTCGAAGTCCGAGGGGTCCACCATCACCCGCCGGGTCTCGATCACCCAGCCGCGGGGCCGGCTCGAGAACCGGTCCGAGGCCACGGCCGCGGTCCCCAGGCCCAGGAACCGGCCCTCCGTCGAGACGAGGATGACGTGGGCTCCCTCCCCGAACGGCCGGGAGACGGACCGGATTCCTCCGCGGGCGACCCCCGCCCCATGAGCCACCGCCGCGGCGGCCCCGGGTTTCAGGACGACCTGCGGGAACTCGCGTCGGACCTCCTCGATCGGGTGGAGGAGCGCGACGAGCGCCCCTCCGTCTCCCGCCTGGGCGGCCGCCACGGCGTCCGCGAGCCCGTGGAGAGAGACCGAGCGGTCCTCCCGGAACGGCCCCGTGCCGATCCGCCGCAACTCCGCGAGATGCGCTCCCACGCCCAGCGCTTCTCCGAGGTCGACGGCGAGCGAGCGGATGTACGTGCCGGACTCACAGGTGACATCGACCAGCAGGTGGGGCCCCGCCCGTTCGAGGAGCACCAGGCGATAGATGGTGCGGACCCGGCGTTCCCGGCGGACGGCCGAGCGGACCGGGGGCGTCTGGTAGATCTGCCCCTGGAACTCCTCGAGGACGACGGCGAGGTCGGCGGCGGCGACCGGCCCGTGCAGGTCGATCACCCCAACGTACCGCTTCGGAAAGTCGAGGAGGAGCGGTAGGAGCTTGAGCGCCGGGCCCACGCCGACCCAGAGCAGGCCGGAGACGTGGGGGTCGAGGGTTCCGGCGTGGCCGGCCCGGTCGACGCCGACCAGGTCCCGGACCCAGGCCGTGACCTGATGCGAGGTCGGGCCCCGGGGCTTGTCGACGAGCAGGAAGGCGCCCTCGTGGATCCGGGCGACGACCTCCGGTGGCAGCGCAGCACTCGGCCCGGCCTCGGTCATGCCGGCATTGGCGTGCCGCGGCCGCGGATGAAGTCAACGAGCCGGGTGACGACCTCGGCGGCCGGGAGGTCGGAGCTGTCCAGCGTGAGGTCCGCCGGCTCGGTCGCGAGGTCGATCCCGTACAGCGCCTGGTACCGGCTCCGCTCGCTCTCCTCGCGGGCGACCATGGCACGGCGGGCCGCCGGGACGGGGAGGTGGTCCCGGGATGCGAGGCGCTTCGCCCGGACCTCGGGCCGGGCCGTCACGAGCACGTAGAGCACGGCGAGGCCGGCGCGCCGGGCGAGCGGGCCGGCGAGACGCGCGTCCAGCAGGCGCCCGGGACGGGCCAGGCCGAGCATGTACTCGTCCAGGTCGCGGTCGACCTCGGGATGGTTCGCCGCAAACCGGGAGAACTCGTCGAGCGGCATGTCATGCTCCTCCGCCTGCGCGCGGAAGCGCGCGCCGGCGGAGTGATACTCGAGACCGAGGATCTCGGACGCCTGTCGGGCCGCGGTGGTCTTGCCGCTGCCGGGAGGACCGCCGACCGCTACGAGCGGGAGGATCACGCCGCTCCTCGGGCCGGAGGGGCTTCCGAGAGCGGGGGCACCCCGTCGCCGTCGCGGGAGTACTTCCGGAGCGAGTAGTGCTTGAGATACCGCCGGAGGATGAGCGACGCCGGGATCGTGTAGAGGGAGAAGATCAGGAACCAGAGCGGGATGAGGCCCCAGAGCTTCTGCATCAGGTCGACCGACGTGCCGCCCAGGTTGACGACGTTGCCGAGGGAGTTGAAGGTCGTGGAGCAGTAGAGCGGCGCCGGGAAGATCGGCGAGCCGTCCACGCCGCAGGCGATGAACAGGCCCACCCAGGTGTAGATGGCGATGACCAGGAACCAGGTGACCGCCATGCCCTTGAGCTGGTTGATCGACATCTCGCTCGTGAGCTTCGTGAGCTCCTGCTGCGGGCCCTTGAGCGCGTCCATCTTGTCCTTCTTCCCGGACCGGAGCGCCTCCATCTGCACCTTGCGGAACGCCGCCGACCACTTCGCGGTCTTGGCCGCCTTGACCCAGTCCGTGGTATAGTTGTACGCGACCGCGGTGAGCAGCATCTCGAGGACCGCGGCGAGGAACATCGTGAGCAGCACGTAGTGGCCGTTGAAGCCGAACAGCGGCACCAGCGCGTAGGCCAGCAGCAGGGCGACCTGGTTCCGGAGCGACGTGTCGAAGATCATGAAGATCCCGACGAGGAACATGAAGGTGAGAATCATCGTGCTCGGCTTGAACGTGGGCGGCGGCGGACGCGCCGGGGCGGCGGAGGTCTCCGGCTCCGCGGTCGCTTCTGTGGGCGTCTCCTCGGCCGCCTCCTCGGTCTCGTCCGTCTCGGACCTCAGCGGGGTGTCCATCGCGGGGTCGGGCACGTCAGCCCTCCCCGCCGATGAACCGGCGCAGGAGCGGGTTCATCTCCATGAGCTGCTCGCGGCCCATCGCCTCGTAGAAGTTGATCAGGATGCCGACCGTCAGCAGGACCCCGGTCCCGCTGGCCTGCCCGAGGGTTCCGATGAGGTCCGCGCCGGCGGCGAGGGCGCCGACCGCCGCCCCCGAGATGACCGTGATGACCGGGATGTACCGCTCTAGGACCCGGCGCAGCACCCGGGGCTCCCGTCGGAAGCCGGGGATCTGCATGCCGCTCGCCTCGATCTGCCGGGCGACGGCCTCGGGTCCCATGTTCGTCGTCTGGATCCAGAACTTGGCGAACAGGATCGAGCCCGAGACCATGACGCCGAAGTAGATCGCCACGTGGAGCAGGTCCTGCCAGGGAGCGTGGCCGACCAGGAGCGACCCGTACTCGGAGGGGTTGATCAGCGGCAATAACCAGCTCTCGAGGCCGTTGACCTGCGAGAGATAGTAGGCACCTCCGGTAAGAGGGGTCGTCGTGGAGACCCCTAATTGCTGGGCCACGGTCGAGGACGCGGGATAGGAGCCGATCCACCACTGATGCCCTAAGAGCGGGAAGCGCGCCAGCGTCGAGTTGCTCCAGAGCAGGATCGAGAACATCGAGACGTTGGCCAGCAGGGCCGACATCAGGATGACCGGGATATTGCTCGCGTAGATGAGACGCAGGGGATAGCGGCCCCGCGCCCCGCGAGCCTCGGCATGCGAGAGCGGCAGCTCGATGCGCGTCGACTCCGTCCAGGCGACGAGGAAGAAGATCGCCCCGGTGCCGGCGAGGGCAACGATCGGATTCGGAGAATGGAGCAGCACGAGCTCCCATCCGCCCCCGGCCATCTGGGACGCGTTCAGGTGGGTGAAGAACCAGATCGTCTTCGGGATCGTGCCGGACGGAGGGTTCTGCTCGGAGATCGGCGAGCCCGGCGTCGCCGGTAACCAGTTGAGCGTTCCCTGGATGATCTGCTGCGAGACCCCGGCCGCGATGAAGAGGGAGATGCCGCTCCCGATCCCCCATTTACTCACCACCTCGTCCATCAGGAAGACGAGGTAACTTCCGAAGACCAGCTGGGAGACGATGATGAGGTCGGCGAGCAGCGTCCCGTTCCCGTGCGAGAAGTTCCCGAGGCTGGTGACGATCGAGGAGGACGGGGTCAGGTAGCCGAAGACCTGCGGGATCGCCTCCACGAAGATCATCGCGACGACGACGACCTTCTGGGTCCCCTGGTAGACGGCCTTGTCGTCGTCCTTGGTGAGGTCGAGGCCGATGATCTTGGCCCCGGTGAAGAGCTGCATGATGATCGACCCGGTGACGATCGGGCCGATGCCGAGGTGCATGAGCGTGCCCTGCTGCCCGGCGAGGATCGCCCGGTAGCTGGCGAACAGGTCGATGACCGTCGCCTGGTCGACGCCGAACAGGTAGATGTTCGACAGGACGAAGTAGAGCAACAGGACGGCGATGACCCACAGCATCTTCGTCCGGAAATGGACGTGGCCGACCGGCTGCGTGACCGCCGGCATCCGGGTCGTGACGGGCTTGAGGCCGTACAGCTTCGACTTGGGCCCGGCGTAGGAGAGGCCGAGGAGCACCAGGAGGAAGATCAGGGTGAGACCGATGGCCGCGATGACGAAGGCGAGCAGCGTGGGCCGGGCCCCATCCCAGATCAGGAAGAGGATGACCGCCTCGACCACGAACAGGGGGATTGCCCAGCGCCAGTCGCGGGGTACGTCCTCGTCCGCCATCGGGGATTAACCGTTGCCGGCGAGCCAGCCGCCGGGCGTCATATATAGATTGACGCCTCCCGCACGGCGCCCCGCCCTCATGCGGAGGGGGTGGCGGGCGGTTCCTTCAGGACCTCGACCTTCTCTCGCGCATGCTTTGAGGCGTGGGCGACGTAGACGGTCCAGCTCCGGGTCGCCTCGCCACCGCCCAGGAGGCGGTCGATCCCGAGGGCCTCCAGGTTGGCGACCCACTTGTCGCCCTCCTGGCGGAGGGCCTGGGCCTCCGTGAGACGGGACACGATGGAATCGAGCTGGCCCACGTTGATGGACTGATGCGTCGCGACCGTCTCCGCCGGGCGTTTGAAGCCGTGCCGACCGAAGTGGTCCGGTGCGTAGATCAGCATCGACTTGAACTGGTACTTGTGGAGGCCCGCGTTGCCGCGGCCGCCCTGCTTGCCGGCCCCCCGGCCGGCCTTGATGCCCCGGCCGTGCGTGCGGGAGCCTCGGAACTTCCGGGTACGGGACGGCATGGCTCCTCAGAGCATCCTCTGGACGAGGTCGTTGATGTCGTGGCCCCGGTAGCCGAGGGCTCCGCCGAGCGAGTACGGCTTCTTGGTCGAGGACCACCCGCCCTTGGGCGGCGCGAGGCGCAGGAGCGGTTTGAGCGTCTTGACACGGGCCAGGCCCCCGCCGAGGACGGAGTGGGCCAGCTCGGTGATGTCGGTGACCCCGGAGTCCGGGGAGGATAGCCGCGCGCCCGTCCGGGTCTCGCCGCGGGCCGTGAGCAGCCGGGCGACGGTCTCCGCGTCCGCCTCGCCCCACGTGAGGTAGCCCTGGGCGGCCATCAGCATCCCGCGGTAGGAGGGCTCCTCCGGAATGACGGTGGCGTGGTTGGCCCGGGTCAGGTGCAGCTCGGCCAGCGTCTCGCGAATGTCCTCGCGGGAATGGATCCCTCCGCGGACGCGGACCACGATCCAGGCCATGGGTCTCACCGGGGGCCGGGCCTCCGCCGACCCGGCGGACCGCCGCCTCGACCGCCCGGCCCGCCGCGACCCCCGGGGCCGCCCCGACCGCGGCCTCCGCGCCGGTCGGGAGGAGTGTCCTCCTTCGGCGGAAGGATCGAGGTACCGATCGGTCCGCGAACGATCTTGAGCCGGCTCGCATCCTCGGGCGGGACCTTGAGGATCGACAGCTGCCGGAGCGCCTCGAAGGCGGCCTGGGCATAGTTGACCGTCGTCTTGGTGTGCCCGGCGGCGAAGCCCCAGGCATCGGTCAGCCCGGCGAAGCGCAGCACCGGCTTGACGACATCTCCGACCGCCAGTCCCACGCCGCGCGGCGCCGGCTTGAAGGTCGTGACGACCGAGCCGGAGCGGCCTTGGATCGTGAACGGGAACGAGTGCGATCGGCCGCAGCCGCACTCCCAGCTGCCGCAGCCGCGGAGCACCTCCACCATGTGGAGCTTCGCCTTGTCGATCGCGCGGCGGATCGTCGGCCCGACCTCCTTTCCCTTCGCCCGGCCCAGGCCGACGAATCCGTCGCCGTTGCCGACCACGACCGTGACGGCGAACTTGTAGCGTCGGCCGGAATCGGTCATCCGCTGGACCATGTTGACGTCCAGCACCTCGTCGTGCAGACCGGGCAGGAGGGCGTCGACGATGCCGGCCTCCCGGAGCGGAAGGCCGCTGTGCAGGGCACCGGACATCGACGTGATCTCGCCGGCGTGGACCTTCCGACCGAGCTCGGTCTTCGGTATCCACGGCGGCGCCGGGGCGGGGGCGCCGGGACCGAAGCGTCCCCCCGGAGCGGGTCCGGGCGGCGGGGCGGGAGGTGCGGAGGCGGCGGCCGGACTCATCGGGACTCCTGCGAGGGGGTCGGGGCGTGCGCGAGGTCGGATTTGTAGGCTTCGACCGGCTTCGGCAGCTTCGCGGGAAGGTGCTGTCCGTTCAGTCGATCGGCCGACGGGAGGCCGGTGTCACCGTGGGGGATCTCCAGGCCGGCGTCCAGCAGTCCCTTGAGCGCGCCCATGAGGCGACCCCCGGGAGTCGGGTGACGGAGCCCGACGTCCAGGACGGCGGACGAGGCCCCGGCGGCCTTGGCGCGCAGGCCGGCCAGGTACCCGGTCAGGTACGCGGCGGGCGTCGTCCGCAGGTGGGACTCCGGAAAGCCGACGCTCGTGAGCTCGGGACTTTCGGCGGCGGCGAGGATCCGGTCTCCCGCCGGGTCGTAGGCCGTGAGCGACACGAGGATCCGGCGGTTGGTGACCCGCACGACGGCCCGGGGCTTGTCGCCCCGCAACAGCCGAAGCCGGATCCGGTAGTCCGTCGTTCCCTCCCGGCGCCGCCGGAAGGGTACGCGGTAGCGCGGACCGTGACTCATGTCGCCTTCTCCTCCGGCACGTGGCCGGCCAGGCGCAGGTTAAGGAGCAGGTGGGCCCGGCTGCGGAACATCCCGCCCTTGGCCTTCTGGTAGAACGACCGGTACACGGCCGGTGGGATCTTCTTCTGGGCCCGGAGCTCCGCCAGCAGGCTCCGCTGGGCGCGGATGCGACGCATCCAGCGGCCCTTCTTGTCCACCCGCGAGGTGGGTGAGCCTTTACGCGAGCCGGGTCCCTGGTGCCGGCCCTTCCGGCGCTCCTCGGCGAGCCGGCGGGCCCGGCCCCGCGAGGTGCCCCCGACCGGCAAACGCTGGATGACGCCGGCCTTGATCGCCCCGCGGATATCCTTCCGGGTCACGGCGTCGGCGAGGTCCTCCTGCCGCGACGGGTCGATCCAGACCCGGCCCTCTCCGCACTTGAGCAGCTGGGCGGCCATCCGGCGCTGATTCGACAGGTCGGGCATCGGTCTAGGTCTCCCGCGTCTCTTTCGTGATCGGGTTCAGCACGTGGACGCCGCGCTTGCGGGCGGCCTCCTCGAGGACGAGACGCTTCAGGGTTCCCACCGTCCGGGAGATGATCGCCGCCTCGTGGACCGGGTCGATCGCCGAGATCTGGGGCACGGTCTCAACCAGGATCGGCCGGAAACCGCTCGGCGTCCGTCCCCGGACCTGGCGCGGCGAGCGGAAGCCGATGCTGACGATGGTGGAGCGGTAGCCGTAGTGGCGTCGCTGCTTCGACTGGAGGCCCCGGGGCTTCCGCCAGGACTCGTCCCGTCCGATGCGCCAGTAGCGGTACGAGGCCTGACGCGTGAAGCGGGGACGGCGTTGGTCCTGCATGCGGCGGGCGGCGAGCAGGCGGGCGACCTCGGAGGACAGCGTCGGTCGCTTCGGTGGCGGGACCTCCTTGGCCGGCTTGGCCTTGGGCTTCGGCGCCTCGTCGGCCGCCGGGGCCGGTTTCTTGGCCGCGGCCCGGGGCTTCTTCGGCGCCGCCGGGGCGGCGTCCGGTGTCGCCGGGGCGCTCTCCGGAGTCACCGCGTCATCCTCAGGGGCCGTCATGCTCCCTCGCCGGCCCGAGGCCGGGCCTTCTCGATGATGTAGATGCCGTCCTGGAACACCCGCGGGTCGTAGTCGCGGATCTTCGTCGTCCGCTCGATGTTCGCAGCGCTCTGGCCGACCCGCTCGATGTCGGCGCCCGTGAGGACGAGGAACTCGCCGTCGACCTTCGCCTCGACGCCCGAGAGGATCGAGGCCGTTCGCGGATACTTCTCGCCGAGGAAGTTCTCGATCACGACACTGTGGTCCTTGACCGCCACCTTCATCGGAAAGTGCGCCGCGACCACCTTCATCCGGGCCTCGAAGCCGTGCGTGACCCCGGCGACCATGTTCCCCACGTGACGCTCCCACGTGTTGAGCAGGGCCCGGGCCTGCTTCCGCTCCGACGGAGCGACGAGGGCCAAGTGGACCGTCCCGGCCGCGGCACGGACCCGGAGCGCGCCGAGGGGGACCGTTCGGCGGACCTCTCCGTGCGGCCCGTGGACGACCAGGCTCTCGTGGTCGAGACGCGCCGTGACGCCGGCGGGCAGCGGCACGTCGAGTTCGGACGGCTCAGAAGACATACGCCAGCAACCTCCCGCCGACCTTCTGCTCCCGGGCCTCGACCTGCGTGATGACACCGTGGCTGGTCGAGAGCACGAGCCGGCCGAAGTCCTGGGCCGGCAGGTACCGGCTCTCGAACTTCTCGAGGTCCCGGACCCGGACGGCCAGCCGCGGCTTGATCACGCCGCACGAGTTGATCCGGCGGGACAGCTTGACCTCGTAGCTGCCGCCGCGCCCGGTCTGGACGAACGTGAATCCGTCGATGTACTGGTTCGACTGGAGGATGCGAAGCACCTCCCCGACCAGCTTGGAGGCCGGGGCCAGCGTGACCGCTGGCTTGCCCTGGAGGTCGGCGTGGCGGAGCGCCACGAGCGCGTCGTTGAGAAGATCCTGCTGCATCGTCGCCTCCTATTGGTACTTCCGGAAGCCGAGGTCCATCGCCACTTCCCGGAAGCACTGCCGGCAGAGGTGGAGGCCGTAGCGTCGGACGATACCGCGCTTTCGGTCGCAGCGCAGGCACCCTTCCTTCCGGCCGAACATCTTCTTGGGCTTCATCCTCACTCCAGCATCGTCACGCCGAACTTCTCGACGAGGAACTTCCGGGTCTCGTCCGCCGATACGCGGAGACTCGCCGGCAGGGCCGACCGATGCGACTTCCGGTCGCGGACCCGCCAGCCGGCTCGGCCCATCTCGACCGAGATGTCCATGCCGAAAATCCCGATCGCCGGGTCGTACTTCATGCCGGTAAAGTCCGTGTAGTCCCGGACGCCCAGCGAGAAGTTCCCGTCGCCGTCGACGGAGTCGGGGTCGAACTGCCGGTCCCGGGCATCGAGGGCCCGCTGCAGGAACTCGGTCGCGGTCGGGCCCCGCAGCGTGACCTTGACGCCGATCTCCTGGCCCACGCGAATGCCGAAGTCCCGGTTCGTGGCATGGGAGCGGGTCGCCACCGGCTTCTGGTGCGTGACCATCGACAGGACCCGCTCGGCCTTCGCCCGGCGATCTCCGGACTCTCCCACGCCGATGTTCACCACGATCTTCACGACACGAAGCTGCCGCCACCGGTTCTCGGAGGAGGTCGCCGGAGGCACAGCGGCGGCGGGCGCCGGCGCGCTCATCGGTTCAACGCCTCCGGCAGCGTGATCTGGGGGGTGGTCTCGCCCACGACGAAGACGTAGGGCTTGACGGTGGAGAAGCCCTCCTTGAAGTGGACCCGATTGGCCTGCGGGGAGTTCAGGACCTCGACCTTGTCGATGCGGGCCAGCTCGCCGACATGGGAGCCCCCGGCGACGTAGGCCAGATGCCCGGCGGCGAACGGAAGGCGGCCCAGCACCTTCTGGTCCGGGAGGTGGATCTTGAGCGAGTCGCCGACCTTCCAGTCGACCCCGGGGGGGATCACCAGGTTGCGACCATCGTGGAGCGTGACCTGGAGCTTCCCGCCCCGCACCGTCGTCTTCCGCTGGATCCGGCCGATCTTGACCGACGCCTCGTCCGCCGGGATCGGGTAGAGCCGGAGCTTGCCCCGGCGGTCCTTGAACAACCGGTAGTGGGCATTGAGCGGAGCTCCCAGGGTGAGCGTGTCCATGAGACCGATGCCGCGCGCCAGGTCCACCACGACCTTGCCGTCGACGTGAATGGCCCGGGCCCGGACCAGGATCTGCGCCTCCCGGGCGTTCTGGGCGACGTGGAGCACGTCGCGGAGGACCAGGACCAGGGGCACGGACTCGTCCTGCGGGTGCGGTCCGGGCGAGGGCCGCTGGACCCACTTCGTCCCCTTGCGGGGAATCGTCCAGCTCCGGGGAGCGGCCCGGCGCTTCAGCCGACGCGTCACTCGTCCTCCGTCGGCGTCGCCTTCGGCGTGCGGGGCCGGGGCACCGGGGTCTCGGTGACCGGCTCGGAGTCGTCCGCCGTGGACTCGGTGTCGGAGTCTGTGTCGGTCTCGGCAGGCTCGGTCGCCGGTGCCGGCGTCTCGGTCGTCGGCGTCTCGGATTCCGGAGCGACCTCCGCGGCGCTGACGTTGAGGATCCGACGCCGCCAGGGATCGGCGAGGTTGAGCCGCGTCAGGATCAGGTGGTTCGACCGGATCGGCAGCGGCTTGAGCTTCTGGTCGACCTTCTTGATCGTCACGTTGTCCAGGGTCACGTGGAGCGTGCCGACGTCGACCTTCGACACCCGCTCCTCCCGGCCCTTGAAGCTTCCCGAGATGATGCGGACAGTGTCTCCCTTCCGCAGCGGGAGGGCGCGGCGGTGATACTTGCCCCGGAGGTCGCGGGAGAGCGAGACCGTGAGCTGGCGGTGACGCTCGAAGGAGGCAGCGCGGAACTGCGTCCGCCGCTGCTTCCGAGGCTGTTCGGAGGTGGATTTCGACATCGACCCTCTCCTTCCTACACGATGATCGAGGACGCGGCGGCGATCCGCGGCCATCGCTCGGCGGCCTCCTTCGCCACGGGTCCCTTGATCTGGGATCCCTTGATCTCGCCGGTCTCGGTCGTGATGACAGCGGCGTTGTCCTCGAACTGGATGCGGGTGCCGTCGGCCCGATGGATCGGCACCCGGGACCGGACGATGACGGCATGCACGACCTGACGACGCATCTCGGGCGTGCCCTTCTTGACGGAAGCGATCACCAGGTCGGCGACCGCCGCCCGCGGGTAGCGGCGGTGCGTGCCGTGCCAGTTCCGTACCGCGATGATCTCGACGACCTTCGCCCCGGTGTTGTCCACGCACTCGAGCCGGGCGCCCTTCGGCAGTCCGCGTCCGCGGGAGCCCGCGAGGCCCTTCATGTGGCCTCCTCCTTGGGGGCGGGCGCCGGCGCGGGGGCCACCTCTTCGCCGCCCGTCCGAACGGCCGCGTCGCCCAGGTCCTCAACGATGCAGAAGGTCACGGTCTTGGAGAGCGGACGGGTCTCGGCGACCCGCACCCGCCGGCCGACCCGCACCTTGAGGCAGGGAGGGTCGTGCACCAGGTACCGACGCCGGCGCTTGGCATACCGCTCGTACTTCGGAAGCGCGCGGAGGATCGTTCGCTCGACGACGGCGGTCCGCTGCATCGCCGTGGAGACGACGGTGGCCTCGAAGATCTGGCCACGGACGGAGAGGTGTCCGTGGAACGGGCAGTGCTGGTCCTCGCAGCGCTCCTTCGGGGAACGGACGTCGAGGCCGATGTCGCGGGCCCGCCGCGCCGCCGGCTTCGCGGGGGGACTCATCGTGACCTCCGGCGGCCGCCGAGGGCGAGCAGCTTCGTCCGGTCCTCCGGCCGAACCCGAAGCTCTTCACCGAGGACCGGGACTTCTTCCCCGTCCTTGAGCAGGCGGGCCCGGAGTCCCGTCTTGGGGATGCGTAGCCGCCGGGTCGACCCGTTCCGGCGGATGACGAGCGTGTGGAGCGTTTCGTCGGCGATGACGCCCTCCCACGGAAGGCCCTGGATCCCCGGCGACTCACCGATCTGGACCGGGAGACCGATGATCTCGCCGAGCAGGACCGATGCGGAAGGCCGCGGACCGACGTTGGACGACATACTGGACCCGACTCCCTCCCGTTAGTCCGACTTCCCGGCGTTGGCGCGTTCGGAGAGCACGGTGAGAGCTCGGGCCACGTTCGTGCGGAGTGCCCGCAGCCGGCCCGGGCTCGGAGGCGCACCGCCCATCGCGGCGGTCCCGCGTTCCCGTAGGAGGTCGTTCTCGATGTCGGCGATCTTCTTCTGCAGGTCCTCGTCCGAGAGGGCCCGGAGCTCCTTCATCCGGAGGAGCGTCATTCCGTCGCCTCCGCCGGAGGCACGTCCGGGAGCGGGGGAGCCTCGGCCGAGGGCAGCTCGACCGCGGCCGTCTTGGGTCGTTCCTCGACACCCTTCACATGGATCTCGTCCGGCAGCTTCGCCGCCGGGCCCATGATCCAGACCTTGACGCCGATGACGCCGGGTTTGAGCCGGGCCTGGGCAAATCCCTTGCCGATGAGGAGGATCGCCGCCTCGCCGCAGTACTTGATCGTACCGGCCTTGAAGCGCTCGGTCCGGTGCCGCTCCCCGGTGAGCTTGCCGGAGAGGATCACCTGGCAGCCGCGAGCGCCGGACTCCATGATCCGACGAACCGTGGAGTGACCGGCGCGACGGAAGTGCCAGCCGCGCTCGAGCGTGCCGGCGAGCTTCTCGGCCATCAGCTGCGCGTTGAGCGCCGGCTGCCGCTCCTCCTGCACCTCGATCTGGGGGTTGTCGAGCTTGAACCGGTTCTGGATGTCCTGGGTCAGCTGTTTGATGAGCTCGCCCCGGCGGCCGATGATGATACCCGGCCGCTCGGTGATCAGCGTGACGCGGGTGCCCATCGGGGTCCGCTGGATGTCGAGGCCCCCAAAACCGGCGCGGGCGCTCTGCTGGATCAGGAAGTCCTTGAGGAGGACGCGGCGGGTAGCCTCCTCGATGACCTTCCGCTCGCTCGACATTACGACGACTCCTTGCGCTCGCCCAGCACGATCTCGACATGCGTCGTCTGTTCGTTCCAGGCCGTGGCCCGACCCTGAGCGCGCGGCATGTTCGCCTTCTGGATGCGGCCTCGGGACGACGCCGCCACCTTCACGAACAGCCGGTCGGTGTCGAGGCCCTGGAACTCGGCGTTCGCCTCGGCATTGGCCAGAATGTCCAGGAGGGCCCGGCAGACCTTTCGCGGATACCGGCCCGGACCGACGCCCCGCTTGTGCGCCGTCTCCTGGTTGTACCGTCGGAAAGGGATGGCGCGCTTGAGGGCCACGGCATCGTCGAGGATGCGACGAGCGGTCCCGAGGTCCTTCCCCCGGATCGCGTTGAGGACCTCGTAGGTCTTCTTGGGGGACATCGGGAGCTCCTGCCCACGGGCCCGGGCGACGGAGACTCCGGATTCGGTTTGATAGGTGTAGCCGCGTGTCATCCGAACCCCCTCACTTGAGCGGCATGAACTTGGACGACCGGGTCGCTCCCACACCGGGCCCCGAGTGCTTCTCGAACTTGCGGGTCAGCGAGAACTCCCCGTAGTAGTGCCCGATCATCTCCGGCCGAACCTCGATCTCCTTGTACTCCCGGCCGTTGTGGATCGCCACCCGCCGGCCGACATGCTGGGGCAGCACGATGACGTCGCGGCAGTGGGTCCGGATCGGCTTCGTCGTCGGACCGTTCGCCATCTTCTCGAGAAACCGCCGCTGGTCGTCGTTGAAGCCTCGGCGGATGGAGCGTCGCTGCCGCGCCGGCAACAGCTTCGCGAGGCCGGCGAGGTCGAGCTGCAGCAGCTCCGGCAGGCTCTTGCCCCGGAGCGTGAACTCCCGCTTCCGCCGGACCTCGGCCTTCCGGACCTTCCGAGCCTTCGGCATGACCTAGCTCCCTCCCCCGCGTTTCCGTCGAGCGTGACGGCGCTTGGGCGAGAACCGTCCGACCTTCTGACCCGGCCAGGCCCCGGCGCCGACCGTGCTCGGTCGACCCACGTGCTGGTGGGCTCCGCCCCCGTGCGGGTGGTTCACCGGGTTCATCGCGACACCCCGGACCTTGAACGGCGGACGCGCGATGGATCGGAACGAGAGCACCTTCTTGCCGGCCTTGATGAACGGCCGTTCCTGTCGGCCACCGCCTCCGACGCTGCCGACCTGGGCCCGACAGGTCTCGAGGAACTGCTTGAACTTCCCGGACGGCAGCTGCACCGTGACCTCGCCGCCCGCGTGGGCCACGACGAGTGCGCTGGTTCCGGCGGCACGAACGAGCCGTCCCCCGTCGAACGGCTTGACCTCGAGGTTCGAGACGAGGATCCCGTCCGGGATGCTCTGCAGCGGCAGGAGGCTGCCGCGGACGACCGGTCCCCGGTTGAGCGACACGGTGTCACCGGTCGAGATCCCTGCCGCCGCAAGCATCTGGACCTCCTCCCCGACCGGGCCCTTCACCACCACGACCGAGGCGGTACGGCCGGGCGCCTGGTCGATCGACACGACCCGGCCCTCGCCGGCGACGCTCGGAGGCGGATGGTAGATCGCGCCATGGTGGCGATGGCTGGGGGAAATGTACGGGCCGGTACCGGCACCGCGCCGTCGGGACTTGATCCGCTTTCCCATCAGAACACCCCGGCCCGAGCACCGATGTCCTCGGCCGAATATTCCGGCTTGAACCGCACGGTGGCGATCTTGCCGGTCCGGACGATCTTGATCGTGACCTTCGCGACCTTACACTGGTAGAGGTCCTCGACCGCGTGCTTCACCTGGGCCCGACTGGCCCGGCGGTCGACGGAGAACTCGAGCTTGTTCATCCGCTCCATCTCGTCCATGGCCTTCTCCGTCACGTACGGGTGGAGGATGACCCGATGCCGCAGCTCGGTCATTCGACGCCCCCCTCCAGCCGAACGCGCAGGGCGACGAGCGCGGCACTCGAGAAGATCGTGAGACGCCCGGGGTCTCCTCCCGGCGCCAGGTCCTCGGTCCCGAGGCGACCCACCGGGACGACATCGACACCCGAGAGGTTCCGGAAGCCCCGTGCCTTTCCCGGGACGCTGGTGACGACCAGCAGGCTCGACGGCTCGCGCCGGAGCCGGCCCCGCCGCTTCCCGCGGCCGGCCCGGATATGCGTCCCGTCGTGGGCCCGGGCCACGTCGCCCAGGAGTCCCACCCGCGCGAGGAAGTCGCTCGCCGCGCTCGAGGACGTCACGTCCTCCAGCGGGTCTTCGACAATGAGGGGAAGGTGGGTTCCTTCCTTGACCTGGTGGCCCCGAGCCCGGACGAGACGGGTATCGCGGGTGGCGGCCAGGGCGGCTGCAAACGCTCCCCGCCGTTCCTTGACATTGATTTTCTTGCCCCAGAGCGTGTTCACCCGCGGGGGGTGCGCCGGGCGGCCTCCCACCGTATTGGGTGCCTGGGCGCCCCGCATGGAGTCCATGAGTCGGGGCGTACGGGCGACGCCCTTGCCCTTCCCGGACCACTCGACCGAGTGACGCAGGCCCGCGGTCGGACTGGTCCCGTGGGGCTGAATCCGATGGGACTGGGCGGCGACGACCGCCCGACGGATGAGGTCCGGACGTACCGGGACCGAGAAGGCCCGCGGGAGCGTGACGGCGGAGCCGGCCTTTCCCTCGAGAGTGACGAGGTGCGCTCGGATGAGCGGCGTGACGGCCGGCAGCGTCGGGGCGGCGGCCGAAGGTCCGCTCATACGCCCTGCTTCGACGCGGTGCTGAGGAACCGCACGTCGACCTTTTCGACGGTCGCGACGCGGCTTCGGACGGGCAGACGGAATCGGAGCAACCGCTTCGAGGGCCCCGGCACGGTCCCGTGCACGATGACGCAGCTCGACCGGGGGGAGCCGTAGTGGAGGTATCCGCCCTTGGGGGCGATCGCCTCGGTCTTAGGGTCCCGGACGATCTTGAGCAGTCGGATGTTGTAGACCGTCCGGCGGTGGTACCCCATCTGACCCGCCTGAGGGATCCGGTACGACACGAAGCTCGGATTGTGCGGGCCGAGCGTCCCGATCATTCGGCGATGCTTCGAGTTCTTGTGGGGTTGAAGATGAACGCCCCACCGCTGGATGTGGCCCTGAAAGCCCTTCCCTTTGGTGACCCCGATGAGGTCCCAGAACTCTCCTTCCTTCGCGACCTGGTCGATCGTGACTTCCTTTCCGAGCTGGTTCAGTGCAAAAGACCGACGGTCCTCGACTCCTTCCCCCGAAACCCGGACCTCGAAGATATCGGGGGACTTGGAGCCGATACCGGTCACCAGCCACGGCTCCGTGTGGACGATCAGCCGGACATCATCGGCCGGCGCCGACTTGAAGGAGTCGACGGCACCGACCGGACTCGCCGGATGACGGGGAATCGCCCGGTCGACTTCGTCGTGGGTCTCTTCCGACCAGACCTCCCCGACCACCCGGCTTCCGTACGGGTCCTCCCGATAGAGTCGGGCGCCGACGACATGGATCGGGGGGGTCTCGATGACCGTGACCGGCACCGAAACCTCCTGCCCCGCCGTCGTCGACCGCTTCCGGTAGTCCACGATGAAGGCGTGCGTCATGCCGACCTTGAAGCCGGCGAAGCCCTCTAGCGTGGGCTGTTTGGGGCCGGACGGCCAGGTCCGGATCCTAGGTACACTACGGGACGAGCGAGAACGAGGGGAGTAGCCGAGCGAGCCTCGGCGAGGTCGGTGTCGGCGGGCCATCGATTTGGAGCGTCGTTCGCCTCCGGTGGGGGCGGGGGAGAAGGGTGCTATATATAAGCGCAACCGGAAACCGGTTCGTTCGAGGCCCGGACCCTGGCTTCCACCTCGACCGACGGGCTCCTCGCGTCGGTGTTCTCGGACGCGCGCGTAGAGAAAAGCAATGGCGAACCGACGCAACCCGGGCGGTCTGAGCCGCCAACCGTTATGCCCGAACCGGGCTCCACGGCACGAAGGTTCGACAGTGCAGGCTTACGTGAAGCCCTCGCGAGCTCCGGGCGGGGAGATACAGACCGTCCCCAACCCCGAACCGGCCGAAGACGAGGTGCTGATCGCCGTTCGGGCATCCTCGGTCTGCGGCACCGACGTACACATCTGGAAATGGAACGAGTGGGCTCAGGCGAGAGTCAAGCGGGTTCCGTTCATCTTCGGACACGAGGTCTCGGGGGAGGTCATCCGGGTCGGCCGAGCGGTCCGCAGCCTCCAGGTCGGGGACCACGTCTCGGCCGAGACCCACATCGCAGACGGGACGTGCTTCCAGTGCCGCACCGGCAAGATGCACATCTGCGAGCACGTCGAGGTTCTCGGGGTCGACCGCAATGGGGTCTATGCCGAGTACGCCGTCCTGCCCGAGCAGAACGCGTGGAAGAATGACCCCGAGCTGGATCCCGCCCTGGCGTCCGTCCAGGAGCCTCTCGGCAACGCCGTCCACGCGCTCCTCCCCGAGGACAACATCGAGGACCTCGCGGGCAGCGCCCTCCTCGTGACCGGGTGCGGACCGATCGGGCTGCTCGCGATCGCGGTCGGGAAACATCTCGGCGCGGAGACCGTCATCGCTACCGAGGTGAACCCTGTGCGCAAGGCGCTCGCGATCAAGATGGGCGCGGACAAGGTCCTCGACCCGACGGAGGAAGGGGACTCGCTCGCCGAGACCGTCCGCTCATTGACCGGCGGTCATGGGGTCGACGTGGCGGTGGAGATGTCGGGCCACCCGGCCTCTTTGCGGCTCGTGTTTGACGCGTTGACGCCGGGGGGGCGGGTCTCCCTCCTGGGCCTCTTCGACAAACCGGCTCTGCTCAACTTCGATGACGCGGTGATTTTCAAGGCCGCGCGTGTCCACGGGATCTTCGGGCGTCGGATGTTCTCCACCTGGTACCAGGTCAAAGGGCTCCTGGCAAAGCCGGAGTTCCGGGGGAAGATGTCGCAGATCATCACGCACCGGATTCCGATCCGGGACCTGCCGAAGGCGATGGAGCTCATCGAGTCCGGCCAGGCGGCAAAGGTGTCGCTCGAGGCCCGGTGGTAGCATGCGGGATCCCACGTCGTTCCTGCAGCAGGAGTATCAGCAGCTGGTGGAGAGCGAACTCGACTGGCGGCTCCACGTTCTCGAGGGTCCGAGCACCCCATGGTGCGAGGTGGACGGGAAGAGGGTGCTCATGTTCTGCTCCAACAACTACCTCGGCCTCAGCAATCATCCCGCGCTCAAGCAGGCCGCCATCGAGGCGGTCCGGACCCACGGCGTCGGCTCTGGGTCGGTCCGGCCCATCGCCGGCACGATGGACCTCCATGTCGAACTCGAGCGGCGTCTCGCCCGATTCAAGGGCGCCGAGGCGTCCCTGGTCTACCAGAGCGGCTTCGCCACCAACGCCGGTCTGATTCCCCAGCTCGTCGGCGAGGGCGACCTTGTCATCAGCGACGAGCTCAACCACGGCAGCATCATCGACGGGGTCCGTCTGTCCAAGGCCGAGCGCGCGGTCTACCGCCACGGCGACGCGGCCGACCTGGAGAGGGTGCTCGACGAGTCGGAGGGGCACCATCCCGCCTACCGGCGGATCCTCGTGATCACCGATGGGGTCTTCTCGATGGACGGCGACATCGCCCCCCTCGACCGGATCGCCGACACCGCGTCCAAGCACGGAGCCATGGTGTACGTCGACGACGCCCATGGCGAGGGCGTTCTCGGGGAGGGGGGTCGGGGCATCGTCTCCCACTTCCACCTGGGCCGGGACAAGGTCCACGTCGAGATGGGGACCTTCTCCAAGGCCTTCGGAGTCGTCGGCGGTCACATCTCCGGCTCGCAGGCGCTCCGCGACTTTGCCTTCAACAAGTCCCGGACCTGGCTCCTGAGCGGGTCCCATCCACCGCCCGTCGCCGCCGCATGCATCGCGGCAATCGATGTGCTGGAGAAAGAGCCCCAACACGTCCAGACGCTCTGGCGTCACACCGAGCGTTTCAAGAAGGCGATGCGGCAGCTCGGTTTCAACATCGGCCATAGTGAGACCCCGATCACGCCGATCATCGTCGGCGACAGCGCCCTCGCGAAACGATTGAGCCAGCGCCTCTTCGAGCTCAACGTCTTCGCGCTCCCCATCGTCTTCCCGATGGTGGCGAAGGACAAGGCGCGCATCCGGACGATCATGAATGCGGCCCTCTCTCCCGAAGACGTGGACGTCGCGATCTCCGCTTTCGAGAAGGCCGGACGAGAGCTCCACCTGATCTGAGAGGCGGTGTCCGCTCGCTCCCGGGGGGCAACTGTGCGCAGCGGCCGACGGTCGTTGCGGCTTTGGGACTCTGTTCACAGGGTTCACCTTCCGATGCCCGCTGCTTTCTCTCCCTTCCTTTCCCTCCGCTCCGCCCGTGCCCCCTCGACGCTTCGAAGGGGTAGCGGGGCCTCCTCGCATCCTCGGAAAGGCCGTCAAGGTCCAGTCGAAGACCTTCGAGCTCTGCGATGTCTCGCAGAGCGGTTCGTCCGACATTCACTCCGGCGTTGAGCTGCCGGTCCATCGTCCAGCCACACGCAGTGCACGTGAACATCGGTCCTACCCTGCTTCGGGGTCGGTGAACATCCCCACATCTCGGGCAGGTCACACTGGTACGATACGGGTTGACCCAGTAGATCGGAACACCGTGGTCCTGGGCCTTGTATTCCAGCTGGCGATGCAACTCCCGACGGGGCCAGCTGGAAAGTCGACGACGGAGCTGGGGACTCATCCACCGGCCTCGAGAACCGAGACCCTTTCGTCGGGGTTGGGATACTCGAGACAGGTCCTCGAGGGCGAGGGCGGCATGGTGTCGTTCCAGGATCTCGATGAACCGTCGGCTCAGGACGTGCAGCCGAGACCGGACCCGGTGTCGTTCCCGACGACCTTCCTGGGAGAGCAGTCTCCGACCCACCCGTCGGTCATGGGCTTTCTTTCGGGCCAGCCGTCGCCGCCGTTGGAAATGAACGGCCTGGATCCGAGGGATCTCCGGATACTCGACTCGGGTGGTCTGGGTACCCGAGGCGGTGACAACGACTCCGTCCATGGACCGTTCGTTGGTGTCGAGAGCGACCAGGGATGAGGGATGGTAGGGTTCTGGAACCTCTCGTTCAAGGAACAACGCCACCCGGTCCTCGGACACCTGGAGCTGCTTGATGCGAAGATCGGGGTCCTGGAGTCGTTCCCGATGGTAGGGGGCGACGTGAACGAGGAAGGAACACCACTCTCCGCTTCTGAGGGATACACGGACCTTGCCGGTGTCGAGGTCGAAGTGAAAGGTCGTCGGACCGGTCCGAAGGAATCGCTTCCGGATATAGGGGGTCTCGGAAGGGATCCCCTTCCGAAGCCGGGTTCGATGGGCGCGAGCGAGTGAAACGGCGATCTCCGCCGCCACGACCGCATGCTGGCCGGTCATGCGGTTGACGAGTGCCCAGTTGCGGGCGAACCTGGAGCCAGAACCTCGGGAGGTCTGGCCGGTGTCGAGGAGATGTCGGAGGGTGGCGTTGGTCAGGAGTCGATAGTCGGCCATGAGGCCAAGGAGGGACGGAGGTAGCGGGGAGGCGAGAGGAAGAAGGAGGCCCCGGAGGACATGCATCCGGTATGAGTCGGAGTGGGGCTAGAAGGGACGGACGGCCCCGATGGAAGGTGAACGGTGACAACCGGGTCTCCTCGACGAACTCGAATGAAATCCCAAAGCAAGTGTGTACGTAGGCATTATCAGGCATTGGCTCCCTCTTCGCGCGTTCCCATGGTCGAGCGCCGGCCGGGTCCCGGATCCTGGTCGCTGCTCACGCTCGCTCACTCCCGTTCCCTGTTGCGCCCCCGCCGGATCGCCGCCCTCGCGGTGCTCATCGCGGTAGTCTACGCCGGCATCGCCATGCTGGTCGGCGGAATGTTGTCGATCTTCTATCCTCCGGCGCATCTCTCGTCGTTCTGGGTCATCCTGCTCGCCGGGACTCCGAGCTGGGACTACCCGGGGTTGCTCGCGGCGACGCCGTACTTCGCTGTCGAGCTCCCGTTCCTTCCAACGGTGTTCATGATCCTGACCTCCGCCGGCGTCGGGCTGGGCATGTCCGTCGCGGTCGTGCTCGGAGCCACCTTCGTTCGTCGTCGGCGCGCGGCGGGTCGGGCGGCGGCCGTGGGGACGGCCGCAGGGCTCACCCCCGCGATGATCGCGCTGGTCACCCTCGGAGCCTGCTGCTCCACGACCGCCGCCTCCGTGGCGGGCATCGGGATCACCGCCCAAGCGACCGGAACGAGCACCGGGGCCCTCCTCGCGAACAACTGGTACCTGGGCCTGTTCCAGCTCGTGATCCTCTACGTCGCCCTGCTCGCCCAGGAACAGCTGCTCACCGTCTATGGGGCGCTCGTGAGCGACCGCAGCGGCTCGTCCGCCGTGTCGATCCAAGCTCCCGCAGTCACCCGACGGTTTATCGCGGGAGCCGCTCTCCGAGTCGCGTTGCTCGCCGCGGGCGTGACCTGGTGTCTCGCCATGGTCGCAGACTGGCTCACCGTGAGTCCCACGACGGCGTCCGCTGGGACCTGGGCGGCGTGGCTCCTTCAGTATCAGCTGGTCGGGTGGGTGGCGGTTGTGGCGGCCCTGGTACCGCTGCCGACCTACCGGGCCCTCGCCCGCGGACTCAGCGAGGCTCCCGGACTGGTGTTTCGGGCCCTGCTCGTCCTGGCCGGAGCATCCCTTGCAATCGGCATGCCGCCGCCGTTAGCCTTGTCCGGCTGGCATGGACTGGTCAACGAGCTTCTGGGGCTGGCGGGCGCCCCGGCGGCCTGGGGCGCCGTGGCGCCGAGCCTGCCGCTCGGCACGGCGCTCGTACTACGCTGGGGCTTCCAGTACGTTCTCCTCGGAACCTTTGCTATCGTCCTGGGCCTTCGGCCCCGGCTGGCGCTTCGACCGATTCTCTGGACGGTCGTTGGCGCCGCGGACGCTGTCGCATCCCTTTCGGGTTCCGCTCAGTCCCCGACCGGCGTACGAGGGGTGCCCGAGAGCCCCCTGGGCCTCAGCCCGGGTACTCAGAGGTAGAGGGGGCGCCCCGAGCGGCGGAGGGTAAACGGGAGCATGCTCGGCGTCGACCTGGTACTGGGGATCCTAGCCGCTTTGATGGCGGTGTTCACCGCTCTCGTGATCCGTTGGGCGGTCGAGGCTCGGATGCCCCTCCAGGCCGCCGCCATCGTGTTCCTGCTGCTGATGATGGCCGCGATGTTCGGCGGCATCGTGGTCTACTTTTTCCATCCGGGGACCACGGGTCTCGTCGAAGGTCTCTGGCTGGCCGCCGGCGTCATGTCGGCGGGCGCTCTGGTTCCGTTCCTCGCCTTCCTTCGGGTGGCCCAGGTTCAGCTCACCGCGAACGAGAGTCTCCCCACGGCACCGCTCCGCAAGGGCGTGGCCTTCGGCGCCCTCATCGCCGCGCTCGTCCTCGCCAACGAGTTCCTGATGGGCTGGGCCTTCGACCTGGTGTCCGGGCTACGGTTCGCACCGCTCGCTACCGGGCTCGGACCGCTGGCAACGAGCGTGACGGCGGTCATCGATTCGCCGTGGTTCCTGTTCACCATGGCCGGGGAGATGGCGCTCACGGCCTACCTGCTCCGTTCGCGATTCGACCGACCGTTCGTGATCGTCGTGAGCTTCCAGGCGGTGCTGATGCTCCTGTCGCCACCGGCGCTCGGCCTGAGCGGCTGGCGAGAGATCAGCGTGGTCGGCGGCAGCGCGGTGATGATCGCGCTCTTCGTCTATCTCATGGAACACATCTACCGGGAGAAGGAGCTCAACGTCGCCTTCTCCCGGTACCTGACCCGGTTGCTCGGGGTCTATGGCCTCATGATGGCGGGCCTGTTCCTCTGGGCCGCCTACGGCCAGCCGCTGCTCTTCGCGGCGTCCATCGTGCTCGAGATGCTCGTCTATCTCGACGCGGTCGTGCGGCCCGAGAGATTCTCCGCCCCTGAGCGGATGGTCTGGCAGCTGAATGCGAACTGGGCGTTCCAGCTGCTGGCATTCATCTTCGTCGCCGAGCTGTTCATGGGCGCGCTCCTCGACCTGCAGATCCAACCGGGCGTCTACGCCGGCGCCTTCCCGTCCTTGCCCCTGAGCGGGTCGACATTCATCGTACTCGAGAACGCCGCCTCGAACGGCTTCTGGTTCTTCGCGCTCGTCGCGGGGTCGACCTGGTTCCTCGCGATGATGGGCATCGAGATGGGCGCCTTGGTCGTCTTCAAGTTCCGGGAGACCCGGCATCTCGAGACCAAGATCCGGCTGGCGCTCATGATGGCCTGCTACGGGCTCTTCGCCGTGTTCTTCCCGAGCGTCTACTACTCGGCGGTCTTCCCGACCTGGGCCTCCGGAACCCAGGTACCGATCCTGGGCTGGTCGATGGGCATCGGGTCGGCTCCGCTCGTGCCCTCGGTGTTCGTCGTGCTGCTCGTGACGTATGTCGCGACCGGGGCGCTCACCGCGCTCTTCGGTCGCCGCGTGATCTGCTCGGTGTTCTGCACAGCGCCGCTGATGTACCAGGGAACGGCGATCGATGCCATGAAGTCGTTCAATCGCAGCTCGCCGTTCGCCCGGAAGTACCTCAGCAGCCGGTTCTCCGCTCTCTACTCCACCACCACGGCGGTCGTCCTGGTCGCGCTGGTCGGCACCTCCTTCCTCTCCTACTTCGACCAGACCGGCCGGCTGAACATCACCGTCGGCGGCACGGACCCGAGCGTCTTCCTGTTCGTGCTCTCCTTCAGCGTGCTCTGGTACGTGATGTTCGTCACCATCCCCTACACGGGGAATTACAACTGCGTCACGATGGGCTGGTGCTACACGGGGACCATCGCGCAGGCGTTCCAGAAGATCGGATTCTTCAAGCTCAAGGTCCGGGACAAGCAGGTCTGCCGCGACTGCACGACGCTCGATTGCGCGAAGAGCTGCCCGGTGGGGCTCGTGGACATGCCGGGCCACTTCCGCCAGAAGGGCGAGTTCCGGAGCACGAAGTGCTGTGGCGTGGGCAACTGCGTCGGTGCCTGTCCGTACGGCAATCTCTACATCTACGATGTACGCCACTGGTTCCGCAACCGCCTCGGTCTTCCGATCCCTCCGGCGTCCGAGGTCTCGCTGCCGGTGCTCCGGAACCCGAGCCCGCGGGTCGGAGCGAGCCCGGCCGTCCCCGCCGGCGTGACGACGCGGACCGCCACCTCGCCCACGGGATCTCCATGAGGGTCTCCCGCGGGGGCCGGTCATGATCCCCGCACTCCCGACGAACGGACCGTGGACCCTCGTGTTCCTGTTGCTCGCCGTTCTGATGGTGGGCGGGAACCTGTACATCCTGACGGCGCTGTTCCCCCGGCGGGGGGCGCGGCCCACGCTGGCGACCGCGATCCTCCTCCTGGGCATCCTGCTGATGTCGATGGCGCTCTGGTTCTCGGGAATCTACGCGGTGCTGAGCCCGGGCCAGGCCTCGACGGTCTCGGTCTTCATCGCACTCAACAGCATGATGGCCGTCGTCGGCCTCTGGGCGATGAGCCTCCTCTTCCGGGCCGGCACGAAGCACCTCCCGACCCGGGGGCTCCTCTGGCCCCTGGGCTTCGCGCTCCTGATCGTCGGCAACGAGCTGCTCATGGGGCTCACCTTCGTCCTGGCCCAGGTGGGCCCGGCCGCCTATGCAGCGGAAGGGAACGTGGGTCTCGCGACGCTCGTCGGAGACGCGGCCTCGTCCGCCTGGTTCTTCTGGGCCATGCTGGCGACGATGGTCTTCTTCGTCACCTGGCTTCCGTTCTCGAGGCCCGAGCGGACGCTCCTCTACGGGTTTGCCTCGGTCAGTGCGGTCGGCCCCTGGGTCGTGCCGGACCCCACGGTCGGGGCCGTCGGAATGGCCGCGGTCATGACGGTGACGTTCGTCCTGCTGGCCCGGGAGCTCGTGCGGTCGGACCGGCCGCGGCCGAGGCTCCTGTGGGCCAGCCTCGGAGTTGCCGCCGGGTTCCTCGCGATGGTCGCCGGCGAGGCCGCCGCCTACATGCTCGGCAGCTCGCCGTGGGCCTCGTTCCCGTTCGGACTGGCATCGTTGCTGGCCATGCTGGTCGAGGTCTTCGTCCTCGCCCGGTGGGGCCTGGCCGGTAGCCCCGCGGAGCGTTCCGCGGAGACGACGGCTCCGGGTCGCACCGAGACGCCGGCGGCTGCGCCCAGCTCCCCGCCCTAGGAGCCGACCCGACCGACCGCCGACCGCCCTTGGAGGGGGGGCCGGGGAAAGGCCGACTGGAAGTCCTCGGGTCCCAGCAGCTCGTCCGTGAGGGGAAGCGCCGTCCGCAACCCGGTCGTCCTCGGCTCGAAGCCCGGGTGACGGGCGTACGGGCTCACCCAGACGATCCGGTGCGCCCGGCGCTGGAGCCGTCGGAACTCGGCGGCCAGGGCCGCGGACTCGGCCCGGTCCCAGCCGTCACTGACCACAACCACCGTGGTCCGGTCCCCCACGACGCCGGGAAACCGGGTCGAGAACTCCTCGAGACAGGGTCCGATCTGGGTGCCGCCCTCGGCGGAAGCCAGGCGAGACGCCACCGCCCGACGGGCCCGGGAGTACCCGTGCCGGCGGATCTCGTCGGTGATCTCGTCCACCCGGGTGCTGAACGCAAAGACGCGAGCCCCGCGCGACACCCGTTCCAGCGAGTAGACCAGGGCAAACAACGGCCCCTCGTGTTCTCGCATCGACCCGCTGACGTCCCACAACACCGCGAGTTCGCATCGGCCCGGGCGCGCGGCACGACGGACGAGCTCGACCGATTCTCCCCCCTGGCGCAACGCCCGTCGCACCGTGGCCGGTCCGTCGACCGGTCCGCGTCGGGACTGGATCCGCCGGCGACCGGGCAGCGTCGCCACCCGCCGACGGAACCTCCGGGCCCCGCGTCGGAGGGTCAGGAGCTCCCGGGGACTCACGTCCGGCAGCGGGTGCCCGGCCCCGGGCGCCTCGGGACTATAGGTTCCGATCCGGGTGGACTCCGGCGACTCCGTCGACTCCGTCTTTCCGGTCGGTCGGCCGGCCCTCCCGGCGGGGGCCCGGGGCGAGACGGCCCGGGACTGATGTCCCGGCGAGGGCATCTCCGGGCGAACGACGCCGGGCACGAAGTAGAGGTCGAAGGCGTCACGGACTCTCCGCGCCTCCTCGGGGGACTTGGCGAGGACCGTCACACATGCGTGCCGAAGGCTCTCTCGATCGAGTCGACGGAGGACTTCGACGGCCCGGGCGAGGTCGACCTCCGCCCCGATGCCCACCGGTACTCCGCGCCCGCGGACGAAGCCCACAAACTCGACCAGCCGCCGATGCAGGTGGTCAGCGGCCGCGACCGGCTCGGCCATGGGCTCCGGCCGTCAAGCCCCGATGGACTTCGCGAGAGACCGTTGATGGGCCAACTCG
>JASHPT010000040.1 GCA_030037955.1 Thermoplasmata archaeon | reverse complement strand
TTCGTCGGCAGTTGGCCGATCAGTTCCTGGCTCCTCCGCAGATTCTGGTCCGCATCGTACCAGAATCCCCAATCGTTCCCGAGAAGCCCGGCCATGTAGCTCCGGTCCAGGGAGGCCACATGGAACGCCATGGCGCCCGCCGCGAGGTCCATGAGGTCGCGCGGCGTGGTCTTGTGGATCTGGAGCTTTCCGAGCATCAGGTCCTCGGGCGCGAGTGTCACGCCAGCGGGGAACCGTTCCTTGAGCGGGATTTCGTGGCTGAACCGCAGCACATCGTAGAAGACATCGATGGAGAACGACGGGTGGAAGTAGACGTTCCGGTACATCCCGAAGAGCGCGTTCGTCTCGGTGTCCTCGGTGTACCCGAGCTCCTTCACCATCAGGCGGAAGACCTTGCTGCCGAACTTCTCGAGGCTCGCGAGGTCCAGGTCCTTGAACAGTGGCGTGGCGCGCGCCGTTCCGTCCCTCAGGAGATAGACCGCGCGGGCCCCTGGGTCCTGGCGTAGCCGATAGTAGAGGCCCACCGAGCCACACGCCCGCAGGAGGATCCCGCGCTCGGTCGCCAGACGCACAATCCGCTCGACCTCCCCGATGAAGGGGGCTTCCTCGAGAAGCACCTGGTCGACCACGCGCTACCCCAGGACGAAGAGATGCGACGCCACGCGGTCCTCCTCGAGCTCCACCAACAGGCCCTGCAGCTGGCCGCTGAAGTATGCACTCCCGGGGTTGAACACCGGAACCCCGGCGACCTCGTCGTCGGCCTTCGACTCGTGGATGTGCCCGAAGAGGCCCGCGACCGGCCGAACAGATTCGATCAGCTCGCGCACGGACGTGGAACCCACATGGTGCATGAGGAGATTCCCCGCCACGACCTGGGGCTTGAAGTCCGCGTCCAGCTCGGGAGCCATGTCGAGGGACGTTCCGAACGGCGGCGCGTGGATGTCGAGAAGCGTCCGCCTCGGGTTCCCGATCTGGCCCCGGGTCCGGTCAAGCTCCTTCTGCAGGTCCGCTTCTTCCAGGTCTCGCGGACAGTGCCAGGGCGTCATGTTCGCGTATCCACAGCCGAAGATCTCGTAGCCCCCGACCGGGATGACTCGGCCCTCGGGCACGAGGAAGTTCTCGGGGCCCTCGGCCCGGATGAGATCCAGGGCCTCGTTCGTATCGTCGTTTCCGACGTTCATCACCACGGGGATCTTTTTCGGCGCGAGCCGCTCACGCACGAGCGCCATCCAGTGGCGCAGGCGCTCCAGCGCCAGGCGCTGGAAGACGCCTTCCATCTCGTCGGGCGCCTTCTGGAGACGGGCCCACTCCTCGGGCGGAGTCACCAGCGAGTACCTGCCCGAGTCCGCGATGCGGCGTTCCACGGCGCTGAGACCGTCCTTGGGAAAGTGCTCGGCGTTGTGGCCGGACGGATACCAGCGATAGCCGCCTCCGTCATCCGGAAAGATCGGGACCAGCGTCTTGCCCAGGATATCGCCACCGTAGATCATGACGTCCGGCGAATAGATCGGGGCCGAGTTCAGGAACTTTCGGAAACAGACCTCGGATCCGTGCAGGTCGCTCACAAAATAGACGCGGAACCGGGCCACTTGGGTGCGGATTCGGAGCGGGGTTATAACCCGGAGCTTGGGCGACCCCAGTCCCGGTGGGCCCCGGCGGCGGCTGCCCGGAAACTCCTTTAGTGGAGGGCCGTCTGGCCGCGCTCGTGCTGGAGTATACGGGAATCCGCGTCCGGGACATCGAGCGTTCCCGGCGGTTCTACTGCGAGGGCCTCGGATTGCGGCTGCACAGCTCCGGTCGGATGGCCGCCGGCGGTCAATGGGAAACGCTCCAGGACCCGGAGAGCGGTGCCCAGCTCGAGCTCAACTACTACCCGGGGGCACCTCCGTTCCGGGAAGGGGACGAGCTGGACCACCTCGGTTTCCTGGTGGAGAGCGTCGATGCCGCGGTCGCGAGGCTCAAGTCGCTCGGGGCGAAGGTCCGGATCCCGCCCTTTCAGGAAGGCAACGAGCGGCTCGTGTTTCTCTCGGACCCGGACGGAATCTGGATCGAGCTCTGGGAACGGGCCTCTCCCGAGGAGCCCCCGGCCTCCCGCGGCGGGGAATAGCCCCGGCGGAGCGGCTCAGTCGCGGCTCGCGTCCGGGTGGTAGGTCTCGGAGCGCAGCCCGGGCACCTCTCCGCCGGGCCAGGCACTCCGGGGCCAGGAGCCCGATCGGCGGGCCCCGATCCGGATGGCGAGCCGGGACAGCTCGGAGATCCACAAGGCCGAGTCCGCCTCCGCCACGGTCGGAAGCCGGATTTCGGCGATCTCGGGAGGACGGGCCTCGGGGGTTCCGCCCCGGTCGACCAGCAGGTATGCCAAGTAGAGGTCGCTCTCCGTCGCGCTGACCACCTTGTGGCGCGCGACGAGGAGCGGTCCTACGTCCACGCGCATCCCGGTCTCCTCCTCGAACTCGCGCGTCAGGGCTGGCTCGAGGCCCTCGCCGGCCTCCACGTACCCGCTCGGAATCGTGAATCGGGTGCGATAGACGGCTCGGTTGACGAGCACGCGCCCGTCCCGCAGGAGGACGCCCCCGACGCCGATGCGGGTATGCGGAGGTGGCAACGGCGGGAGAGACTGACCGCTCACGGCGTCAACGTCCCACGAGGCCCCGTCGGACTGGGAGTATAATAAGACGGGGCACGCTCGGCGATGTGAGTTCCGGTGGCCGGTCCTCCTCCCTCGAACGCGTCGCCATCCGGTCCGGCTGCCCCGAGGACCGAGCGGCCCCTGGCCCTCAGTTCCAGCTTCGTCTACATCGTGACCTTTGTCACGCAGCTGGTCGGCTACATCAGTTCATTTTTCATCGCGCGGCACATCGCGTCGCCCGGGGCCGGCCTCGCCCTGGTCGGCTTCGTCCAGTTCAACCTGATTCTCGCCTCCTCGATCAACACGCTCGGGGAGCTCCGACTCGGGTCCGCCTTCGTGTACTTCATCGCCCGGGACTCGAAGGCCAAGTGGTTCACCGGCACCTACTTCGCGTCGCGGGCCGGCTTCGTGGTCCTGTTCGGCCTCGCGTTGCTCGGCATAGCTCCGTACATCGGCATCGTGGCGATGACGGGAGGCCTCACGGTCCCGGCCGGAAGTCTCTACCTGTGCCTGGCGATTTTCATGCTCCTGCCGTTGCTGTGGACACCGGGGATGGTCTACGGCCAGCTCTTTGTCGGGCTCGGCAACTCGATCCGGGGCCAGATCCCCACGCTGGTCGAGGCCATCGTTCGGACCAGTGTGCTCGTCTTCGTCGCCCTGACCTTCCCGACGCTGGGGGGAGCCGTCAACTCCCACGCGATCTGGGGACTGACCGCCGGCTACGTCGCCGGGGCCGCGGCCTCGTCGGCCGTCGCCATCCCGACGGTGTGGCGGCACTTCGTCGCGCCCAAGTGGGCCGAGTTCCGGCACCTGCTGTCGTACTCGTGGCCACTCCTCGGGAGCCTGGGCTTGCTCTATCTGGTGACCAATGGAATGCCCCTCGTCACCCGGTTCTTCTACGACACACAGGCCGTCGCGATCTTCAACGCGGCGAACGGATTTCGGGTGCTCCTCCTGGCGCTGCCGACCGCCGTAATCGTGCCGCTGTTCCCGCATCTTGCCGGCTTACACGAGCGCAAGGAGCTCGGGCTGCTGCGGGACCGGATCTGGCGAGCCCTCCGGTACACCGGCATGATGGTGGTGCCGGGGGCCGTCCTGTTCGTCGTCTATCGCGTCAATCTCCTGCTGATTCTCTTCCAGAAGTCGTACCTGGGGCCCCTGCCGGACGCCGGGGGCGGCGCCATCCCGCTGGCGATACTGGCCATCTCGGCGATTCCGCTGACGCTGAGCCAGATCATCGGGACGGCTCTCAACTCCATCGGGTTGCAGCGGCTCGAGTTCTATCTCACGTCGCTCCAGGTCGTCGTCCTGTTCGCCTGCATCTTCACATTCCTTGCTCCGAGCCACGCGGGGGTGTTCGGACTGGGCGGCCTCGGCTCGATCGCGCTGGCCGCGCTTCTCTCGTCGATCGCGGCCCTGGCGCTGAACGCGTACTTCCTCTACACCTACATGCGCCTCCCCTTCCGCTGGCGGCCGGTCTGGACCATCCCGCTCGCCGCCGTAGCGGAGTTTCTGGTCATGTCCCGCCTGGACGCCCTGGCGAACGTCAACACCTTCTTCGCCGTGGACCGGTGGTACCAGCTGCTGGAGATCGGGATCCTCGCACTGGCCGTTTACGTACTCGTGCTCATCCTCGTCGGCGAGCTCTCGCGCCAGGACATCCGGATCTTCGCCGGCTCTATCGGAATACCGGACCGGTGGGCGAACCTACTCGCAAAGATCTGCTGGCGGGAATCGTCGGACCCGGACTTGGGCTCGGGGAGTCCGTAGCGCTTCTCGCTTCCCCGCGCCGTCCCATGTCGCATTCCTCGCCGGCACAACTTCGTCGCCGGATGAGCGACAGGTAAGCACCTGTTCCGGGCTGGGCGAATGCTTATCCGAAGGAATGCTCTCAACGGTACCACGAGGTCGACTATGATTTCCGTCGAGTTCAAGAGCCCGGCCCAAGAGCAGATTCGTCGCCTGATCCAGGGCCAGAAGGGGGAGGTCGGTGTCCGGATCTACGCCCAGCCGGGCGGAGGCGGGTGCGGATGCGGTGGCGGCTCGGCCGTCGCGTTCGGCATGGCCTTCTCGAAGGCCCGGGCCGATGACGCCGTGGTCAAGGTCGATGGATTTTCCCTGCTGGTCGACCCGAGCAGCCAGAAGTTCGTCGACGGCGCGGTCGTCGACTACGTGGAGACCCTGCAGGAATCCGGCTTCAAGATCACCAACCCCACGCTCCCGGAGCCGGACGAAGCCGGCCTTACGGGAGGCTGTGGCTCGTGTGGAAGCAATTCAGCCAACGGTGGCGGCTGCGGCTGCGGCGGCTGAGCGGGACCGCTCGTCCCCGCGCCCCGACCCACGCTGAGGAGCTCTCTCGAGGCAGGTCCGGTCTGCGACACCGGTTCCGGTAAGGCTACCGGTCCGGGGCGCGCACAGCGTCCCGGGCCGTCGCCTCGGAACCGATCGCGGTCCAGAGTGAAATAGAACCCCCGGGTAGAGACGACGCTATGCAGACCGATGCGCTGCGGGCCGAGTCGGTCCGCAAGGTGTACCGGGGCCGCGGCGGCCCGGACATCGAAGCTCTCTCCGGCGTATCGCTGCGAATCGTCCGAGGCGAGCGGATCGCGTTGCTCGGCCGCAACGGCGCCGGCAAGACCACGTTCCTCCGGATCGCGTCGACCCTCCTCGCACCGACCTCGGGGTCGGTGTCGATCTTCGGGCGGGATGCGATCGCGGACCCGGAGTCGGTGCGCCCGTACCTGGCGGTGGTGCCCCAGGAAGGCAAGCCGTTCATGCATCTCACGCCGCGCGAGCAGGCCTACACGTACCTTCGTGCCCGCGGCTTCACGGCGGAGACGGCGAAGTCGCGGGCGGACCACGCCCTGGGCCAGATGGGCCTCACGGAGGTGGCCGACCGGCTCTCGATCACGCTGTCCGGAGGGCAGCGGCAGCGTACGATGGTCGCGACCGTGATCTCGACGGAGGCACCGCTCCTCTTCCTGGATGAACCTACGATCGGGATGGACCCGTTCGCGCGCCGGGCCGTCTGGGACTCCTTCCGGGAGCTCACCCAGAAGGGTTCCACGATCCTCCTCACGACGCACTATCTCGACGAGGCGGAGGCGCTCTCCCAGCGGCTCTACATCATCGACCAGGGCCGCCTCCTCGCCGAGGGTACGGCCGACGACCTCAAGCGGAGCGTGGGCGGCACGCTCCGGGTCTCGGTGGTGTCCGGGAACGGGATCACGGAGCAGCTCGCGACCTTCGGGCCGCTCGTCCGCGACGGCGACACGGTCCACGTCATCACCGGCCCGCAACGGATCCAGGAGATCCTGGAGCTCGCCGCGCACTCGAACCTCACCGCCACGGTGGGGCCGGTGACCCTCGAGGAGGCATTCCTGCGCGTGGTGGGTCGGTCGATCAACGATGAATCTTGAGCCGGGGCTTCCGCTCGTCCGCCGCTCCCGCTGGTCGGGCCTGGGAGCCTTCATCGGCACGGAGCTCCGCGTCCAGCTGCACGAGGTTCTGTCGATCGCGGTGTCCGTCATCGTCCAGGCGGTCTTCCTGGTCTTCGTCGCCGTCCTGGCGCGTCAGTACCTTCCGTACACGATCATCGGCGCCGTGGTCTTCTCGACGTTCCAGATCGGTCAGCGGGTGCAGAACGAGTCGGCCTGGATCCGGATCGACCACAAGCTGCACGAGCTCTACCACGCCTCCCCGATGACGCCCGAGGCCTACTTTCTCGGGATGTCGATCGGAATCCTCCTCGCCTACTGCGCGCCGATCCTGGTCCTCTCCGGCGCCGCGGAGTACTTCGTCCACTTTTCCGCGCTGGCCGGGCTCGTGTTCCTCGGCGTGCTCGCCTGCGAGTTCGTCTTCACGGCGTCGGTCGGCTACATGATCTCGACCTGGTTTCGCAACATGCGAAGCATCTGGCCCTACTCGACGCTCTTCTTCAATTTCTTCGGCGTGCTGCCGCCCGTCTTCTACCCGCTCTGGCTCTTCCCGGCGGCGCTCCAGCCGGTGATCCTGGTCCTTCCGACCGCCGGGGGGACGGCCCTCGTGGAACGCGCCGCGGGCCTCCTGACCCTGCCGGTCGGCTGGGTCGTCATCGCGCTGACCAGCCTCATCGGGGGCACGATCCTGGCGTTCGTGGGCGCCGTCTACTGGGCCCGCCGGATCTCTCGGGAGCGCTAGGAATGGCGACCGCGTCCGTTCCAGCCTTCGACCTCCCTCGCCGGGGCCGGGTCTTCCCCGCCTTCGCGCTGATCGGCTGGCGCTGGATCAGCCGGAACCCGGCCGCGACGATCGCACCGGTCCTCCTTCCGTTCATCTTCCTGTTCTTCCTGAAGCTGATCTCTCCACCGGGCCTGTTTCCGCTCGAGATCGTTGGCGCCATGCTCTTCACGACGCAGAACGTCGGCAACTGGGTCCTCGGAGACTCGGCGTACTGGCGGCTCGAGTCCTCCCTGCAGGACCTGTTCATCGCGTCGCCGCTCAGCAAGGTGGGCTACCTGTTCGGCATCGCCATCGCCAACATGATCAGCGCGCTGCCCGCCTACGTCGTCCTCGGACTCCTCCTGGCCTCGGTCGTCCACGTCCCGTGGTTCGCCTGGATCGCCCTCACGGGGTCGATCCTCCTGCTGTGGATCCTGTTCTCGGCGATCGGGATCGCGATCTCGAGCCGACTCCGCAGCCAGCGCGAGATCTGGCCGGTCGGGAACCTGCTGTTCACATCGCTCGGCATGCTGAGTCCGCTCTACCTGCCGATCTGGCTCCTCCCTCCCATCTGGCGAACGATCGCCTACTTTCTCCCCGGGACCTACGCGGCGGTGATCGTCCAGACGAACGTGGGGCTACTCCCGGTGGGCGTCCACGTCGGCTTCGGTTCGACCTGGATCGACGCGGGCGTGCTCGCCGCGTCCGCGATCCTCGGGACCGCCATCGCGCTCCGCCTCTACCGGTGGGGGGAGCGCTAAGCGACGCCCCGCGGCGTTCGGCCGGGGCAGAGCCCATATAAGCCCCCCACCGCTTCGGCCCCTCTGAAACCGGTGCGGCTCCGAGTCGAAACCCCCTCACCATCGCCTGGCCTCGTCGGGTCCCGGAAGGACCGGCGGTACTGGTCCGAGGGCCGGACCCCCGCCCGCCTGGTTCCGAGGTATTAGATCAGTCATGGGCAGCAACGAGTTCGACGAGATCCTTTCCGCCCTGGACCGAGAGACCGCCCGCATCCGGGTCCGGGTCGAGCCCCGGCGGTACAACAAGCCCGCCACCGTCATTTCCGGGTTCCCGACCGGGACGGACCTCGCCGAGACCACGCGGACGCTCAAGAACCGCCTGGCCACCGGTGGATCTGTGGTCGAGGGAGAGGTCTACCTGCAGGGCGACCACCGGTCCCGGATCCGCGCCGAGCTCGAGCGCCTCGGGTTCGACCCGGAGACCATCGAGGTCTCCACGGACGAGCTCCCGCGGCGTGGGCGACGGGACTAGGGGGCCAGCGGCCCGCCCCCGCGCCCCGGTTACGTTGGGGTAACCAAGGCCCTTTTACTCTGACCTCGCCGAGGAGGAATCCGGGCTGGTCCCGGAGAGAGAACCCACCATGGCGAAGGCGTATGCACATCCCGAAGTCCTGGTCGATGCGGCGTGGCTGACCGAGCATGCGAAGGACCCGAAGGTGGTCGTGGCGGAGGTCGACTACGACCCGCAGGCGAACTACCACACCGGACACATTCCGGGCGCGCTCCTCTTCGATTGGAAGAAGGACATCAACGACCCGGTCAAGCGGGACATCATCGACTCGGCGCAGCTGGAGGCCCTCTTCCGGGCCCGGGGCGTCCACCCCGACTCGACTCTCGTCCTGTACGGGGACTTCAACAACTGGTTCGCGGCCTACGCCTTCTGGGTGTTCAAGTACCACCACGTGAACGACGTCCGGATCCTGAACGGGGGTCGGAAGAAGTGGATCGAGGAGGACCGCCCGCTCACCAAGGACGCGCCGACGCCAAAGCCCAGCAACTACACGGCGAAGTCCCCGCCGGATGCCAAGCTGCGCGTTTTCTTTGACGACGTGCTGCACCAGCTCCCCGAGGTCGGGAAGGGGAAGCTCGCCCTCGTCGATGTGCGGGGGCCCAAGGAGTTCTCGGGAGAGATCACGGCGCCGCCCGAGTACCCGAACGAGGCCGCTCAGCGCGGCGGCCACATCCCGGGGGCCGCGAACATCCCGTGGGCCCAGGCCGTCAAGGATGACGGGACGTTCAAGGCCCGCGAGGAACTCGAGGCCCTCTATACCCCGAAGGGCGTGACGGCGGAGAAGCCGGTCATCACCTACTGCCGGATCGGGGAGCGTTCGAGCCACTCCTGGTTCGTACTCAAGTACCTCCTCGGGTACCCGGACGTCCGCAACTACGACGGCTCCTGGTCCGAGTGGGGAAACCGGGTCCGCGTCCCCGTGGAAAAGACGGTCTAGGCGCCCTCGAGCTTCCCCGTCTCCGAGCTCCGGCGCTTCGGCGCCGGGGCGACTTCCTTCCGGATGAGGAAGTGGTGCAGGGTGCCCTCGAGCCGGTGGTGGAGCACGGTGTGCCCGGTCCGGTCCGACCACCGCACGAGCTCGATCGGGCTCGTGGGGTCGTCCGTCACGAGAAGCACGATGTCGCCGCCGGCGTGGTGGACGAGTTCCTCGTCCAGCTTGGCCAGCGTCGCCGAGCATTCGGAGCCGATCTCGTACATCTCGAGATCCGGCGCCGCCGGGTAGCACTGGATGCGTCGCTCCCGGATGAGCGCCTCGAGCGCGGCCCGGACCTCCGTCGGACGCTGAAGGAATCTCGGCACGTCTGCGGGCTCGGCCGGAACGATCCGGACGAGCCACCCCTGGTCGTATGGCGAGTCGTTCAGGAGCTTGGGCCGGGCCACGACAGATTCGTTGCGCGCCACCACCGTGCCCGCGACCGGCATCCGAAAGGGAGCGGTCGACCGCAGGCTTTCGAGCGTGGCCAGACTCCGACCTCGGTCGACTGTGCCCGGGAGCTCGCGGAAGCGTACGAAGGTGTACCGGCCGACAAAGGACGCCTGGGCGGCCAGGACGCCGACCGCGGCTTCCTTGCCATCGACCCGGAGCCAGCTCCCGTTCTCGAGGTCGACCCAGCAGTCGTCCGGGACCGGGCAGCCCAGGACCTCCATCAGACTCTGGCTGCCGAGCAGCCTCTTAGCGGTTCGCGGCGGGCACCCGCCCCGGGGTCGGGGGCCGCGTCGGCGAGGCTTTTTGCCTCGGTGGGCGCTCTCTGGACGGGGGAGCGAGGACCGTGGGTCAGGCGTCGGTTCCCGCGGGACATGCTCGGTGTGCCTGCGGCCACTTTCCTACGCAGCACATGATGGTCGTGCCCGATGTCCAGGGGAAGCCCGGCGGATTCCACATGGCCTCGGCGGGCCCCTGCGCGAAGTGTGGAGCGGCCGCGTGTGCCAAGTATGTGCCGGCGGCGTAGCTCGGCCCGGCGCTAGCCGTATGCTGTCTTGATCAAGTGGGCTTTCAGCTGCTGAAGGCGCTCGTCCCAGAGGTGAAAGTGCCAGGACCGGGCGGCCTCCCAGTCGTCTCCGGACCCCCAGCCGATGTGCTCTAGGGTGATGTCGATCCCTTCGGGGGAGTCCGCCAGTCGGAAGTAGACCCGCGTCCGGGGCGTGGGCTCGTTCATCAACGCGGCAAACGATGCCGGGGCTCGCCAGTCGAACCCGAAGTCGACGTCCGGCGTGAAGTGCGTGACGGCCCCCACACTCTCGAAGGGGGTCTCTCCGCCGAACCGGAGCCGGCACTGTCCCCCCACCCGGGGGTCGACCTCCGCCGATTCACAGAGCCAACCGGTGAGCCCGGCCGGCTCGGTGATCGCCTTGAAGATCATGTGCGTCGGAAGCGGCACCGTCACCTGGATGATGATCGGGTAGAGCTCCTCCGCCATCGGCGGCGCAGTTCCGGGCCCGCGCTAAAGGGTTTTCGTGTCGGCCACGGCCCCCGTATCGCGCATCGGGCCGGGAGCCGGGCTGTCGGCCCCGGGAACCCTTTTAGCCGGCCCCGTCTGCGCGGGCGGCGGTGGGTCGAATCGCGAAAACGACGCGGATCTTCTACGTCTCCGACCTGCATGGGTCGGAACGCTGCTACCGGAAGTTCGTGAATGCCGGGAAGATCTTCCAGGCTCAGGTGCTCCTCATCGGTGGCGACATCGCCGGAAAGACGATCACTCCGCTCTGGCCCGAGCAGGGAGGGTGGGCCGGCCTCTATCTCGGCCGTCGGCGCTGGGTCCAGACCGACACGGACCTCCAGCGTTTCGAAGACGACCTTCGAGCGATCGGGAGCCTCCCGTTCCGCACGACCCCCCAGGAGTGGAACGAGATTTCCCAGGACCGGGCGCGTGCAGACGCGCTCTTCCGCACGTTGGCGCTGGACGTTCTCCATCGATGGGTCAGCCTCGCCGAAACGCGACTGAAGGGGACGGGGATCCGGACACTGATCGGGCTCGGGAACGATGACCTGGACGACATGGAAGCGGTCCTGGCCGCCAGCGACTACGTGGAGCTCACCGACGGCCGGATCCTGCGTCTCGACGATGCGCATGAGCTCCTGACCATCCCGTACAGCAACATCACCCCGTGGCATACGAATCGGGAGCTCACGGAACCGCAGCTCGCAGAGCGGATCCAGGCGGCGGCGGACACCCTCGAACGCAAGGACCGGGCGGTGTTCAACATCCATGTGCCTCCGTTGGGGACGCAGCTAGACCTCGCGCCGCGGCTCACGGCGGATCTCACGAAGGTGATGGGCCCGGGAGGCGACCCCGAGCTCGTCCACGTGGGAAGCTCCGCCGTCCGACAGGCGATCGAGGAGCGGCAGCCGCTGCTCGGACTCCACGGACACATCCACGAATCGAAGGGTTTCTCGAACGTAGGGCGGACACTCTGCATCAATCCGGGAAGCGTGTACACCGAGGGGGTCCTCCAGGGCCTTCTGGTCGAGCTCGAGCCCGACCGGGTGCGCACCCACGTCCTCACGACGGGCTGAGACCGTTCAGCCCGAGGAGGTGGATGGGGGCGGGGTCCCCAGGGACTCGACCGGCTCCCACCACTCCCGCTGGAGAAAGCCCAGCCGGCGCTTCGGCTGCACCCGGTCCGTCGCCGTGCGCAGCGCCTCGATCCGGGGCCGAACGACGGCCTGCGCCGCCGGGGGCATCGCCGCGAACAGCGGCGACGTCGGGAGGTGGTCGAGATTCATCCGGACCGTCGTCCAGAAACCCCAGTCGGACGCGAGCGGCTGGACCAGGCGGCTCGCCGAGATCTCGCCCGGGCCGTCCCCCACCGGATGGTCGAGCAGCAGGGCGAGCAGGTCCTTCGTGTCCTTGTCCTCGGGGCCGATGACCATTTCGCGCTTGCCGAAGGGTCCTAGGACCCGACCGGCGACCTGGTCCTTGTGGTCGGCCGGAATGCTCTGGATGAACTGGAGCTTGGACAGCATGAGCGTCGAGAGGCCGAGAGTATGCCCGTCCTTCGGGGCCTGGGTGATGTCGGCACGGAGGTCCATGTTGTGGCAGAATCGGAACTCGTCGGCGAGCAGGTCGATCGTGCCGAGGACGGCCCGGCCGTCGAGGACCTCGGTGACGTTGTGGAGTCGCATCCGGCGCCCCCCCATCAGGGCGTTGAACATCCGGTCGGCATGGGTCTCCACGACCGAGAGGGCGCTCCCGTGCTTCGAGCCCAGGGCGAGCAGTGCGGTATGGACCTTCTTCGCATCGGCATGGTGGCAGGACAGGTCGATGTCGTGGAGGGGCCGACGCAAGCCGCTCTGGGTCGAGTTGCTCGACGGGGCCCGAAATCGGAAGGCGACCCCGCCGAGGAGGGCAAAGTCGTGCCCCGGCAGGTCCTGGCTGAGGCCGTGGAGTACTCCCACGGCTCGGGCCATCACGGCGTCCGAAACGTCGACGTAGTCGCCGAGGCCTAGGGCCTTCCGGGACTCCTCCGCGGGAGTCGCGAATGCCAGAGGGAGACGGAGGGGGAGCTTCTCCTGGGTGAACGGGTCGACGATGACGTCTACAGTGTCAGCCACAGGAGCCCGGGCACAGGGCCCGAGCTCAAAAGCTCGACCTCAGGCAGGTCTCACTCCGGAGGCAGCTCCCGGTTGATGAGGTCCATCGGGACACCCCGGGACATCTGGATCGCTCGGGAAATCCAATACCCGACGACGCCGATGACGAACACGATCGGGAGGAAGATCAGGTAGGCATAGCTGTAGGCGCCGGACGGTTCCACGTACTGCGCCGTCGAGGCTGCGTAGCTCACGAACCAGGCCGAGATCCAGCTCGCGATCCCGACGATCGTGATGACCGGTATCCGACCGATCCGTGCTTGCACGATCTGCGGGCTGCTCTGGAAAAGCTTGGGCCGGATGAAGGGAAACAGGGCTCCGCCCAGGCAGACCAGGCCCACCGCGAGCCAGAAGCCGAAGTTCGAGTACGAGAGGTAGTCGAGCAGGGTCGTGTAAACCCCGACATAGATCACGACCAGCGAGGCGATCGCCAGCACGATGACGGCGACCCACGGGACCCCGTTTCGGTTGACGGTCGCGAAGGCGGTCGGAAGGATCCGGTCGAAGGACCAGGAGAACAGGTTCCGCGTCGGGACGATGAAGTACACCAACGCGAAGCCGAAGAACGTCAGGATGAGCCCGAACGAGAGGAACCCGGCAAGCACCGGGTCCCCATGGATGATGTATGCCACGAGGAAGAGCGGCGACGGGATCGCGGTGATCGAGCCGCCGGTCAGGTAGGAGTCGCTGACGCCGATCAGGAAGTTCCGGCCGAAGGTCGCGTAGGTCGCCGCATACAGGATGGCGATCAGGACCGCGAAAATGAGGGGAGCCCCAAAGATGGCGAGTCCCTGGGTCCGGGTGGGGTTGCCCCGAATCTCGCCGCCGTAGTAGGAGCTGTTCGCGTAGCCGATGAAGCTCAGCATGGTGTAGACGATGCCGAGGAAGGTGCCCGTCAGCGTGATGTTCGTCGTGCCGGCGACGCTGGAGGCCAGGGCCTGGTAGGTGTAGTTGTTCCCGGCGGTGTTGAGCGCGTTCCAGTCGGCAGCGAAGGTCGCTTGGGAGGTGCTGAGGAGGACCCCGAGCATGATGACGTAGATGATGGCCGACAGGACGAAGATGCCGACCACGGTCCGGAAGATCCATTTGGTCGGAAGGAGACTGACGAGGACGACGAGAAGAAGGACGAAAATCGCCACGAGGAATTGGTCGGTAAACGACGTGGCCAGCGTGGCGGCCCAGGCGAGCGCGGTGGCGCCGCCACCGGCGACGCTGTAGGCGGCGAGGGTCGTGGGAATTCCGAAGACCGCCGTGTAGTAGGCGAAGTACCCGGCCCAGGTGACGAAGACGACGGTGAACAGGAGGTTTGTGCCGAGCCCGATGCTGGGGTGGAAGATCCGGCCCAGGAACACATAGTCGCCGCCGGAGCGTGGCATAGAGCTCGCCAGCATCCAGTACACGTAGCCGACACCGACGTTGATCAGTACCCCGATCCCGACCGTCGTGACGAGGTTGGCGTTCGGGTAGCCGGCGGAGGCGAAGACGATCCAGAAGTAATTGATGATGATACCCATCCCGACCAGGTTCGCGAACAGGGCCGTTCGCGGGCCCACCGATCGTACCAGACCGGAGGTCTGGCGCACGTACAACCCAGGTGCCGTGGGGGTTGCTGTGGGAGCGTTCAGCGAAAAGTTCGGCGTTTCGGCCTCCATCGCAGCTGTCATCGCCCGTCTCCCCTCGCGGCGCCCCTTCCGTCCCCGGGGGCGCGTCGAGAGCTAGCACGCGGACGAAGAGGAGGACTAAAAACGTTCGTAACCAAATTTCCTCGACCCCGGGGGGGTCCTACCGGCCCAGGTCCCACCGGGGCTTGGCGAACGGTTCATCTGAGCTCGGTGCTGTGCGGCGGGCCGATGGAGTGGGACACGCGACTGATCCACGACGGCCAGGAGCCGGATCCGCTCACCGGGGCCGTGAACGTCCCCGTGTATCTGTCGACGACCTTCCGCCAGTCCTCTCCCGGCGTCGGGACCGGGTTTGTCTATTCGCGCACGGGAAACCCCACCCGGGCCGCTCTCGAGCGGATCCTCGCGCGGATCGAAGGCGGTGCCGGCGCCCTGGCCTTTGGCTCCGGCCTCGCGGCCATTTCCGCGCTGATCATGAGCTATCCTAAGGGGAGCCGGATCGTCGCGGGAGACGACCTCTATCACGGCGCCACGCGGCTCCTCGAGCATGCCCGAACCCACGGGGTCCGTGTCGACTTCGTGGATACCACGGAGCTCGCCAACGTCCGCCGCGCATTCGCTTCGGGTCCCCGGGTGGACCTGCTCTATCTGGAGTCCCCCACGAACCCCCTGCTGAAGGTCACGGACCTGAGGGCAGCCGCCGCCGTCGCCCGGAAGGAAGGCGCGACCGTCGCCGTGGACAACACGTTCGCGTCACCGGTGTTGCAGCGACCGATCGAACTGGGGGCCGACATCGTCGTCCACTCGATGACCAAGTACATCGGGGGTCACAGCGACGTGCTGGGCGGCGCGCTCGTCGTGCGGTCCAAGTCGCTGCTCGAGAGACTCTCCTGGTTCCAGAACTCGGCCGGGGGGGTGCCGAGCCCGTTCGACTGCTACCTGCTCATCCGCGGGGTCCGTACGCTGGGGGTCCGCGTGCGGCAGCACGGGGCCAACGCCCAGCGCGTGGCCGAGTTCCTGAGCGCTCATCCCAGGGTCGCCCGCACGTTCTACCCCGGGCTCCCGGGCCATCCCGGGCACGATGTCGCGCGCCGCCAGATGGACGGCTTCGGAGGGATGGTGTCGGCGGAGGTCGTCGGCGGCCAGCCCTCCGCGATTCGGGTCGCACGGCGTCTCAAACTGTTCACGCTCGCCGAGAGCCTCGGGGGGGTCGAGTCTCTGGTCAATCACCCGGCGCTCATGACGCACCGGGCCATGCCGAAGGCGGAGCAGAAGGCGAAGGGCATCTCGGGGGGCCTGCTGCGTCTCTCGGTAGGGATCGAGGATGGGGACGACCTCATCGACGACCTCCGACAGGCGCTCGAATAGCTCCCACCATAGGTCGAAATAGGGCCGGAGGGTCCGGTCCGCCATGCCCCTCTGGCACGACAAGGCCAACGCATGGCACGAGATCCTGCCGGGAGTGCGGCGTCGAATCCTCGCCCACGCGCCCTCCTCGATGATGGTGCTCTACCGGATCGAGCCAGGCCGGGTCTTCCCTCGTCACACGCACCCCCACGCGCAGTACGGCACCGTCCTGGAGGGCGGGGGGCGGTTCCAGGTCGGTGACCTCACCTGGACGATCGGACCGGGCGACGGCTACTATGTGCCTCCCGATGTCCCCCACGAACTCCACACCGACCCCGGCCGACCGTCGGTGATCCTGGATGTCTTCGCGCCCCAGCGAGACGACTTCCTATCGGAAACGGTCCCGCCCGACGAGCCGTGAACCCGCCGGTCACCCGACGGACCGAAGGATTCCTCCATCCACCGGGAGCAGCGCCCCGGTCACGTAGGAGGACATGTCGCTCCCAAGGAACACGAAGGCCCGGGCGAGTTCCTCCGGGCTTCCGATACGACCCAGCGGGATCTCCTGGACCAGCGCAGCCTGCGCCGCCTCGGCGGAGATGCCTCGACGTCGCCCGGCATCCTCGAACACGTGCCGGACCCGGTCCGTGCCGATGTACCCGGGAAGGACCCCATTGACCCGGATCTGCTTCGGGCCCAGCTCGCGAGCCAGGGTCCGGACGAGCCCGGCGATGGCGATCCGGCAGACGTTGGACGTTGCGATGTTCGGGATCGGTTCCCGGATGGCAAAGGAGGCGGAGAACACGAGCCGGCCCGGCGTCTTCGCCGCCACCATGCCCTCGGCGACCCGCTGCGCGAGGTAGGCGGGACTCACCGTGAGCAGCGAGGCGGCGGCCTGCCAGCTCTCGAAGCTCTGCTCCATGAAGGTCCCCGGTGCGGGCGAGCCGGTCACGTAGACCAAAGTATCGATGCCGCCGAGCGTCTTCTGGGCCTCTCCGACGAGCCGCTCCAGGTCGGCCCGCTGCGCCAGGTCGCCCACGACCCCGGACACGGTGCCGAGGGGGCGAAGCCGGGACAGCGCCGCCTCCAGGCGGCGGCTGTCGGACCCGTTGATGACCACGCGTGCACCCTCCTCGAGGAATGCCTTCGCGGCAGCGAAGCCGATGCCCTGGCTCGCGGCCGTGACCAGCACCCGTTGGCCGGCCAGGCCGGAGTGGAGCGGCATCGGGGCGGCTGCCTACGGCTCCAGCGCGTAGACCCGGCTCATCGCGCCGCTCCCGCCCTCGAGCTTGAGCGGGGCGGCGACGATCGTGTAGGCCGTCCCCTCCTTGAGCGTGTCCAGGTGGTCCAGCGCCTCCAGGATCCAGATGCCCTGGCCGAGCAGGACCTTGTGCGCCTCGAACTTCGCGTTGCCGAACGGGTCGATGCCGAGGGTGTCCGTGCCGACGCCCTTGACCTTCTTCTGGACCAGCCACTCGGCGGTCGCCGGCTCGATCCCGGGAAAGTCGTACAGGTATCGCTTCGTGGCCGAGCGCCCGTGGCTCCATCCGGTCTCGAGGAGCACGATCTCGGGTGCGAACTGCTTCGGCCAATGCTTCTGGACGGCGGCGAGCGGAATCGTACTGCCCTTGAGCTCGGACCGCACGTCCAGGACCGCCCCCGTGCCGATCAGGTCCGCGGGGGGGATCTGGTCGACCGTCTTCCCATCCTCGAGGAAGTGCGCCGGTGCGTCCAGATGGGTCCCGCTGTGGGTCAGGGCCGACAGTCGCTCGACCAGATACCCGTCTCTCGGGATGATCCCGACCGGCTCCACAACCGGCAAGGGGGCCGTCGGCCACACGGGCATGTGCGTCCGGAACAGCGCCGTCAGGTCGTGCACTTTCGTGGAGTTCGACATCGGACTCCCGAACCCTGTCTCCTCTATAAGGCGTGACGAGCCGGGGTCGACGCGGTTTCGACGAAGTGGCGCAGCCGGGCCGCGCCGTCCTCGAGCTCCGGCATGGCGGCGGTGAACGACACGCGGAAGTGCCGCTCGCCCGCCGGGCCGAACGAAACGCCCGGGACCACAGCGAGCTTCTCGGTTTCGAGCACCCGGCGACAGAATTCGACCGAGTCGACCGGCAGGTCGTAGTGCGGGAACATGTAGAAGGCTCCGGCCGGCCGGAGGAGCTCCAGACCGGGGATCTTCGAGAGCAGTTCGTAGAGCCGGTCCCTCCGGCGTTGGAACTCCCTGCGGAAACGCTCGATGTCCGCGCTGGAGTTCTGCAGACCCCAGAGGCAGGCCTGCTGGATGAACGGCGGAATGCAGGTCAGCGTGTGCTCCACGACCTTCACCAGCCGGGTCTTCAGGCGCGGCGGGGCCACGGCATATCCGGCCCGCCACCCCGTCATGGCGAACATCTTCGAGAAGCTGCCGATCGTGACCACACGGTCCGAGGCGTTCCTCACGCTCGCCGGCGCTACGTGGGGGCCTTCGTAGACGAGCGACTCGTACGTCTCGTCACTCAGGATCGTGAGGTCGTGCCGCCGGGCGATGTCGACGGCGGCTTCGACCTCGGCGCGGGAGAGGATCCGGCCGGTCGGGTTCGACGGCGAGGTCAGGATCAGGACTCGGCTTCGGGGAGTGATGGCCCGGTCGAGCGCCTCGGGGTCGAAAGAAAAGTCAGGACGCAGCGGAAAGTAGACCGGACGGGCACCCGCGAGCTGAACCGGCTGCTCGAAAAGGTAGGTGGGGTCCGGCAGCAAGACCTCATCGCCAGGGTCGGTGGCCGAGAGCAGGCTCGCGTAGATCGCGAGTTTGCCCGGGAGCACGACAACGTCGGCGCCACGCGCCGGAATGCCGTGCAGCCTCTGCAGCCGCTCCGAAATCGCGTCGCGGAGCTCCGGAAGGCCCTGGGCCGGGGCATAATGCGTCCAGCCTTCCTCCAGCGCCCGAGCGGCGGCGGCTCGGATCCCCGGCGGGGTGTCGAAGTCGGGTTCACCGACGTGCAGGCCGAGGACCTTCTCCCCTCGGCGCCGCATCTCGAAAACCTGGTCGAGGAGGGAAAGAATCGGGGATTCCGACAGGTCGTCGACCCGCATGCCGCGGGCGACACCGGCCTCGGGTAAAGGAGCTTGCCGGTCCGGTGCCGCCTCAGGTCGGCCGCGGCGGCGAGGCCTTGGCGGCCGGCGGCCCCCCCTCGGACGCCGAGGGATCCAGGCCCCGCGCGACCCGCGCATGCGCGTTGATGAACGCGACGGCGAAGAGCGCGTAGGCGAGGAACATGTACGACAGATAGGACGCCACCGGCTCGACCAGTGCGGCGAGCTTGGTCGGGCTGGACCGGACGGTGGCAAGATAGGTCGGAATGTGCCCGGCGATCAGGTTGCCGACGAAAGCGACGACGGGGACCGCCGCGACGAGCGCCGCCACCAGGATTCCCCGGCCGAGTCTGCCCAACAGGTGGTAGACGATCACGGCGTAGAGGATGAAGGAAAAGAACAGCGACGCCGCGACCGCTGCCCCGACCTCGTAGGCCAGCCAGGACGGGATAGCAACCGAACTGTTGTACGCGTAGTAGGCGACCGGGCCGGCCGCCGCGACTGCCAGGAGGATCACCGTCAGGAAGGTGAGATGCGCGTGACGCACCCGGGCATGGTGGAGCTCGTTCCACTCATGCCGACCCAGGGTGAGGAACAGGATCCCGAGCAGGGTGGCCACGACACCGATCAGGAACAGGATCTCCCCGGTCGTCCCCTTCGACGACCCCACGATGAGGTCGTACGCGTTGACCCCGGCCTCGATCGCGAAGCCGATCGTGAAGATCGAGAGAGCGAGCCGGAGATTCGGCGGCATGGTCCGCAGAACTAGCGTTCCGGCGGCTCAAAAAGCCGCCGATGGACATGAGCCGCAGGGGCGTCGCGTCAGACGCGTTCGATGAGGTCGCCGGTACGCACGCGGCCCTCACGCGTCACACGGGCGTACCAGCCTCGACGGTTGAGCATGGTCTTCAGGAACCGTGGCCCGTTCTCCTTTCCGACGTACGGGAGCAGCTCGAGGTTGTTGCACGGAGTACACGGCTTCGCAATCTCGACCTCGGCGTCGCCCAGCCGGAACCGGTCCCCGACGCGGAAGGCGTCGTAGGGAATCCCCTGGGTCGTGACATTCTCCCCGATGTCTCCCTCCCGGATGGGCCACCCCTCCAGGTTGAGCGTGTGCAGCGTCTCCATCGGCATGAGCAGGACGGCCTGGTTCGGCTCGTCCCGCTGCTCCTCGTGCCGGTACCGGTTGAAGTCGCCCTCGACACCTGCGACGGTGATCCGGACCTCCGGTACGGTCGGCTTGGGGAGGCCGTGCTCCTCTCCGGTCTCGGGCTTGCGATGCAGCGAGCGGATCCGGCCCCGGGCCGCGGTCACGTTCCCGGTCGAAGGCGTCTCACTCATCGCAACGTTCTAGGGACGGAGAGCTCGCGGTTGAAGATTGCGTTGCTCATCGGAAGAGCGACTCGAGCGGGTTCTCCATCTCTCGGATCTCCCGTATCTGTACCCCCTTCGCGGTGAGGTCCGCGACGAGGGCCGGGACGCTCTCGGGGCCCGACACCTCGGCCAGGTAGTAGTCACCCTCCTTTCGGTACGCGGACAGGGCGGGGTGATCGGCCATCGCCCGGATGCCCACGACATAGCGGTCGGTGCGGATGTCGTCAATTCGACCGAAGCGAGAGAGCCGTCCTCCGACGATGGCGATGACCTGGGAGCCGATCTCCCGGGCCTCGTAGAGATTGTGCGAAGAGTACAGGACGACCCGGTCGCGACTGAGGCGCAGGATCAGGTCCCGGATCTCACCGGCCACCTTCGGGTCGAGGTTACTGGTCGGCTCGTCCAGCAGGTAGATCTGTTTGTCCCGAAGGAAGATCCGCGCCACCGAGACCCGCTTCTTCTGGCCCTGGCTGAGCTGACCGAAGTACTGGTCCTGGAGCTGTTCGAGGTCGAGGAGCTGGAGCGCCCGGGCGACGGCGTCGTCTCCGACGCCTTCGATCGTCGCATAGAACCGGAGTGCTTCGCGGACACGCATCCCCTCGGGAATCCCGTCGATGTGCGACAGGTACTGGAGCTTCTCCCTCGAGGACCGCGTCTCGTTCGACTCTCCGAAGATCCGGATACCACCTTGGAACGGCGCCAGGACCCCGGCAATCGTCCGGAAGAGCGTGGTCTTGCCGGCTCCGTTCGGTCCGAGGACTACGTAGACGGTCGGCTCCGAGATCCGGAACGTGATGTCCTGGAGCACCGCCTTTCGAAAGTATCCGGAGGAGACGCCGCTGAGCTCGATGGCGGAACCGTTGGCGCGGTCGGACGGGATGGGGGTCGCGCTCATAGTGTCGACAGGAACCGCTCCCGGACGGAACCGCGCGACAGCAATACCACCATGAGCCCGACGAGTCCGAACAGTACGAGCGCAATGCCGGGGGCGAGCCAGACGCGGATCGCCGGCGGGGCGAGGCCCGAGGTAATGAGCAGGATCAGCAGCGGCCCGATCCCGATCGTGGGGGCGAATCCGACCGGGCCGTTGACCCCGGTACGGGGGGATGCGACGGCCGCCCACATCATGGAGACCATCGTCATGAACGCGGTCGCTCCGAAGGCGAGTGGTAACGCGTCGACGAGGAGGTCCCGGACGTAATAGAACGGGATGGTGCCGGTCCGTTCCAGGACCAGCGCCGTGCTCACCCCCCCGGCCACGGCGAAGACAATGCTTACGAGCGCCAGGGAGGCGAGGACGATCGAGGCCGAGATCACGGAGGTCTCGACGCCGTAGGCGATGAGGTACTCGTACACGCCCTTGGACCTGTCGCTGACGAACACGATCAACGCGCCCAGAGAGCCGACCACTCCAAAGATCGGGATCTCCGCAGGAACGACGGTGCCGAGGACCGTCCCCACGGCTCCCGACCCCGGGGTCTCTAGGACGATGAGACTCGTGGCGAACAGCCCCAGGGCGATGGCCATCCCGAGGTAGATTCGGCCGACCCGGACGGCCCGGCGGACGTTGATCCGAACCAGCGTTGCCAAGCCAGCCGCTTCCACGGCGCTGGGGTTCTGCGACAGGGTCCGAGCCTCCTCACTCCGGGACGATACTCGACCGAATGTCAAACACCGACCAGCGACGGCAGAGCGGGCAGGCCATGTATCGGCTTCCACCCAAACGGACCGCGGTCACGGAGGCGCCGGGGACGAAGTCGTAGTCGAAGGCCTGATGGCATTTCTTGCAGGTCAGGTGGGCGCGCATCCCCGGAATCTGTCCGAGGGCTACTTCGTCACGACGACCTGAATCTCGGTCTTTGACCAGATCTTTGCACTGGACCAGGGGTCGCCCGAGTAGACTTCGCGGTAGGATACGACCTTCCGGATCTCCTTGCTCTTCTTCTGCCAGCGGAGCCAGTCGTAGATCCCATGGTAGATGACCCGCGGAGAGATCTGGTCGGTGTCGAAGGTCACGCTCCCGACCGTGGCCGCCGGCAGGGTACGGAGCCGAATGCGGCCGGTCCCCGTGGCCTTGCCACGAATCTCGATGGCAGCGACGAACGTCCGTTCGTTCGGCTCGAAGAAGAACCAGTGGCCCACACGAAGGCGGTTCTTCTTCGCCCATGCCACCAGTTGCGCGTACTGCCCGCGCAGCTTCTTCTCGTTCCAGGTCCCGGTGCGGGCCAGCGTAGCGACCCGATAGGCGGGTGTGCGCTTGAATCCAAAATCCACCGTCATCGTCGACCTCGGGCCTCCACGCGGCCGTCGCGGATAAGCGTTCGCCGGGGAAGCCAAGGAACTTCAGCGCTCGCGCCAGCTGAACACCCGGACCGCGAGGACGAAGAGCACGACGGCCACACCGACGACCACGAGGAGGTCCCGAAGGGCCCCGGCGGTGTTGTTGAAGAGAATTCCCGCGTTGAGGCCATCGATCACGTAGTACAATGGCAGCACGTGGGCGACGGTCTGGAGGTAGGGCGGGAAACTCGACACCGGGAAGAAGGTACCGGAGAGAAACATCATCGGAAACAGGATGACGTTCCCGACCACCGCCGCCGTCTCCGGCGTCCGAGATACCGAGCCGGCCACCAGGCCGAGGGACACGAACAGGACCGGGCCCGCGACGAGGAACGGGAACATCCACGCCACGACCGAAACGTGGGCGCCGAACACGGACCGGCCGACGAAGATCATCACGAAGGCTGCGAGAATCGCCAGGAGGACGTACCAGACCATGGCCGCGGTGAGCCACTCGGACCGGGTCAACGGAGTGAGCGACAGCTGCCGGAACAGCTTGTCGCGCTTCCAGGTCGAGCTGATGTTCACCATCGAGAACATCGGGCTCGTCAGGATCGAGAATCCGATCAGGCCCGGGATCAGGTAGTCGATGTAGGTGAAGATCTGGCTTCCGACGTTATACTGGGTCGAGGAGAGGACCGTCGAGCCCCCGGCCAGCTTGAGATTGAACGCACTCTCCACGCCGGCCACCGCCCCCAGAGCAATCCCCGCCTGCGACGCGGCCGACGGGTTCGTGTAGACCGGGATGTCCACGGGCGTCTTGTTGGCCAGGTCGGCCTCGAACCCGGCCGGAATGATCAGACCAGCCGAATAGCCCTGGGTTCCGAGATAGCTCGGAAAGCTCGATCCGGCCGGTACGCTGACGACGTCCACTTGGACGGCCCCAGTGGAGTTGAGCGCCGAGAGGAAGGCGACGCTGGCGGCCGAACCGTGGTCCAGGTTCTCGACGTACAGGGCGACGGCGGACGAGCCGGTGTTGGAGAAGACCGCTCCAAAGATCAGAATCAGGATGATCGGGAAGACCAGGGTAAAGAACAGTCCGATCGGGTTCCGGAGGTACCCCTTCGCGAAGGCGATGAAATAGGCCCGGATCCGGGTGGGGTTCACGTGACGTCCCCCTCCGGAGAGAGCTCGAGGGTCGCTTGGTCGGAGCTGCCGACGAGACGGAGGAAGACATCCTCCAGGGTGTCCTGCGAGGTGCGGAAGCTCGAGTACGCGAAGCCGGAGGTGTCGAGCCAGTTCAGGACCTTCACGGCATCTCCCTTGCCACGAATCTCTACGGCGACCGCCCCGTCCTCGAGCAAGACGGGGAGTCCGACCTCCCGCTGCAGCCGGTCGACCATCCGGGGGTCGCCGTCGATCCGTAGCCGCTCGGGTCGACCGTAGGTGTGGATGATGTCGCCCGGCGTCCCGGTTGCGATGATCTTTCCCAGGTTGATGATCGCGATCCGGTCGGCCAGCAGCTGGGCTTCCTCGAGATAGTGAGTAGTCAGGAAGACCGTACGGCCCTCGGCCTTCAGGCTCCGAATGACCGACCAGATCGCGCGTCGGGCCCTCGGGTCCAGCCCCGTCGTCGGCTCGTCCAGGAAGCAGACCTTGGGGTCGTTGACCAGGGCCAATGCCAGACCGAGCTTCTGTTTCTGACCGCCGGAGAGCGTATCGAACATCGCGTCCGCCTTGTCGTCGAGCTCAACCCGCTGGAGCAGATTGCGGGCCGAGGCCGATACGCCGAACAGCGCGGCGTAGAGATCGATGGCCTCTCGAGGAGAAAGTTTCGGAAAGAAGTGGAAGTCCTGCGGGATCACGCCGATGAGGCGCTGAAGCTCGCGGCCGTGCACCCAGGGGTCTTTGCCCAAGACCCGGACCTGGCCAGAGGACCCCGGTCGGATTCCCTCGAGGATTTCGACCGTAGTGGTCTTGCCGGCCCCGTTCGGTCCCAGGAACGCGAACACTTCCCCGGCGTGGACTTCGAAGTCGATCCCGTCCACGGCCCGGACGGCTCCGTACCGCTTCTCGAGCTTGGTCACCTCGATTGCAGCATTCACGGGCACAGCCCCCCGGAGACCCCGAGACCGCCGTCGCAGCCGGGGGCTCTACTTGGCTCTATCCGGTTCGGACCGGCTTTCCACGGTCCCCACTGCCGTGTCGGCGGGGGCGGTGCCTCGCCGCAGCGCGGCCTGGACCTCCGACGCAGCCCGGAGCCCTGTTGCAATGGCACCATGAATCGTCGCGGACTCTCCATGCCATTCGGTCGCTTCGCCCGCAAAAAACAAGGAAGTCCCCAGCGGCGCCGCGAGCACCTGCCGTTCCTCCGGGCCCACTCCGACCGGCAGGAAAGAGTACGCGCCTTGGGCAAACGGGTCCTGAGGCCATAGCTGGACCGAGGTCGCTGCGACCTGGCCTATCGTCGCGCCCGCCGGTAGAGCCTCGGAAAATTCCGCTAGTGTGGCTTGTACTCGCTCGTCCGGGCTGAGCCGGGCCCGGGCCGCGGCAGCACGTCCTACCGTAAACGCAGAGACGACCTCCGGGACGTTGTGTCGGCCGACCCCCGGCCGGTGGAAAGTGGTGGGCCCCCCCGCCCAGACGAGGGAAAAGTCCCCAAACCGATCCTTGAGGTCAGTTCCGGAGAGCCGGAGCTGCAGCGCGTACCCTTGCCCGAACGCGATGCGGCGGATCGCCGACTGTTTCGGCTCGGGGAGCGGGGGATCGAACTCGACGGACCCGGCCTTGAGCACGCCGAGGGGGAACGTCACGACCGCGGCGCGGGCGCGGTACACGTCGGTGCTCAACCGCGCGCCGTCGTCGGTCTCCACCGTCACTGCGTCCTCCCGGTACCGTATCGCCCGAACCCGGGTTCCGAGGCGGATCCGACCCTGGTACGGGCGGGACCGTCGCCGGAAGAGCTCGGAGTACCCGCCGTCGAGTCGGAAGTTCCGATACCCGAACTCCTCCGCCGCCCTCCGTTCCTCCTCGCCCGGACCCTGGATTCCGATTTCGTCCGGGTCGGCGGCGTAGACGTGCGCATGGAGGAGCTCCACGATTCGTCGCGCCCCCACCGGCGGCGCCTCGCGATCGAGGAAGTCGGAGAGACTGAGGTCGGGGCCGGAGGAGGTCCGAAGCCTGTGCGGAAGGGTGTGCGCGCCGGCCCAGTACGCGCGAAAGCCGAAGCCCGGGTAGCCCGGCAGCGCCAGCCAAGGGACCCGACAGAGCCGTCGGTTCATCGAGAAGAGGGCGCGCTGCGACACCGGCCACGGACGGACCGTCATTCCCGCCTCCCGGATCCACCGATGGGTTACGACGTGTCGTCCGTGGACCATCTGGGCTCCAATCTCGAGGGGCAACCCTGGCGCCAGTGCGTAGTCCGTCAGCGCGCGTCCGCCGACCCGGTCTCTAGCTTCGAGGACCTCGAAGCGCACCCCCGCGGCGTAGAGGGCCTCCGCGCAGGCAAGCCCCGACGCCCCGGCGCCGAGGATCACGACGTCCGTGGAGTGCTCGGTCAACGCCCCGCCGACACGGCGGGGGAGAAGAGGGTTACCCGGGGGCCGCCGCGAGTGCGCGCTGCCGGAGAATGAACTCATCGATCCGGTGCAACAGCTGGTCCGGATCCGCGCTGGCGCCGACCACGGTGACCAGCAGTGACGTCTGGTCGAAGCGGGCCAGGATCGTGGTGAAGTCGACCCCCCGAACGACGATGTGGTCCGGCGGTGTCTGCTTGAGGTCGCTGCTGACGGTGGCAGCCGCGCCCACGATCGTCGCGGACATCATCGCAAACGACTCGCCGGATACGCCCGACGGGAGAACGCTGTGCAGCATCAGTCCATCGTCCGAAACGATCGCCACGGCGACCGCGTCGACCGCCGACTTGAGTTCCTCGATCGGCACTCCCAACGCTGCTCCAACGGCTAGGCTCGTCAACGTCCCCCCTGAGGGCAAGCGCGAGCAGAACGGGCCCGTCGCGACCCTCAAGCGCAGATATGGGCCGTCGACCTATATCAACGCTCTTTCCGGCCGGGCCGAGCGTGCGTGCTTATGCGCATTTCCCACGTGCGTTCGAAGCCGGCGCGTCGGTAGATGCCCCGGGCCGCCGGCGCCGCGTGCAGCGTGACCCGCCGGTATCCCAGGGACCGCGAGATGCGGAGCAAGTCCCGTACGAGCCGGCCGGCGAGACCGCGGTGTCGAAACTCGGGTTCGGTATACATCGAGAAGAGGTAGGGCACCTCGAGTCGGGCCGCCTCCGGTCGGGGTTGCTCCGGACGGGACCAGACGCCGCCGCTGGCCGCCACGACGTGCCCCCGGGTCTCGAGCAGCAGCAGGATCGCCTCGCCCGACCTGAGACGGGGGAGGAGCCAGCGCCGATAGACGGTCGCATGGGCCCGAAGCTGGCCGGGGCTCCGCCCTCCGATCTCGGCGAACATGCCGATTCGGTGCCGTACAAGGACAGGGGCGTCCAAGGGACCGGCGCGCCGGAGGACCCAGCCGGCCGGAAGCCGGCGGACCTTCGCCCTACTTCTTCTGGCGCGTCGACTCAAGGTACTTCTTGACCGCTTTCTCGGTGTGCGGACCCGGAAGCATCGACTCGACGACCTCCGAGACCGTGCCCTGGGGGTCGATGTAGAAGGTGATTCGCTTCGCGACCTGGAACGTACCGAGCACGCCGTAACTCTTCGCGATGGCCTTGCTCGTATCCGCGACGAGCGGGAACTCGGCGTGGCAATCCGCAGCAAACGCGGTCTGCTTCTCCGCGTCGTCGACACTGACGCCGATGACTTCGACGCCCTGCGCCGCAAGGTCGGGATACAGCTTTCCGAACGTCCGCGTCTCCATTGCGCACCCCGAAGTGAAGGCCTTGGGGTAGAAGTACAGAATCACGGACTTCCCCCGGAGCGAGGAGAGCTTCAGGTTCGAGCCTTTCGACGTGGGGGCATCGAAGTCCGGGGCGGCGGTACCTGGGCCAATCATAGCAAGACTCGGCAAACCAATGGCCTATGAAAGCCGAGCGGCCGACAACGGCATCGGGCGTCTCGGGTGGGCGCCGACGCCCCGCCGCGGGGGTCCTCAGCTCGGGCGGGCGCTCATGTACCGCTGATCGGTGGGGATTGGCCATCGATGCCAAGGTTTCGGGTCGCGTCCGAAGGGGCTGGCGCCGGTGCGCCGGAGTTCGATCTCTGTTCCAGATGCGCCGCGGACGGGGAGGTTGTCCGCACCATTGTGACGGGCAAACTCGGAATCCCGGTACCCCCGGACGGGCCCGCACCCGTCCAGACGGTCGCTCACAGATCCTACGACTTCCAGCCGCGCCCCGTGCCCTGCCTGTCCTGCGCACGAATCCTATCCTCGGAGGACGATTAGGGCCGGCCCGCCTGCGCCGGATCGAAGGAATCCTAATAGGAGCGGGCCGCTGCGGACCCGAGAGCCCATGACGGACGGACCTCTCGTGCTCATCGAGGAGTTGCAGGCCCCGGTGGAGGACCTGTGGGCGCTCTGGACAGAGCCCGACCAAGTATCGACCTGGCTCGCCGGGGGGTCGACGATTGATCTCCGGATCGGCGGGTCCTACCTCTTGACAGGCCATCTCCTGTCGCATCCGCTGCCTGGGCCGGCGGGAGGGGCGATCGTGGGGCTAGAAGAGGAGTATGTCCTGAAGGTCGCCTGGAAAGTGCCCGCCGGCCTCGTTCCCGGGCATCCGGGAGTTTCGCCGGTCACCGCGCTGACCATCCTCTTTCAGCCCCTCGGACCGAACCGCACACGAATTCGGCTCGAGCAGGACGGCTGGCCGAGCGACGACGCCGGCGCGGCGGCCCTGAAGTGGCACACCGAGGCGTGGACGGAGGTTCTTGCCCGGCTCAAGCAGAAGGCCGGCTGACGGTTCGCTAATTCGGCTCCGCGGCCGGTTCGGCGGGCTTACAGGAGCCGCCCGAAGACCGAGAAGACTCGAGGCAGTCCCGGCGGGCTCGGTCGGTCCCGCGAGGCATCCCACGCACCTCGACAGAGCTTAGACCCGGGTCCAAGCGAAGACGCAGAATCCACGGTCAGCGCTGGTCCGCCCCCCTCCACCGACCTCTGGCGCGGCCTTTACATGGGGCGGCCGATATGCGGCGGCCGGGATCGCTCCGCTTGAAGACCGAGACCTACCAGATCTGGCTCGACGTCAACTTTGCCCGGTGCACGTTCCGGGGTCGGGTCCGAATCACCGGGGAGCTCGACAGTCCGACAGTGCGGCTCAACGCAGTCGGCCTAGAGATAGGTCGTGCCGTGTCGGGCTCGCACCCACTCTCGATCCGGCTGCTCGAGGCGAGTCAGGAGCTCGAACTGACCGGCGTCCCCGCCGGGGCACGCGAGATCGAGGTCTCGTTCTCGGGCAAGGCTCCTGACGACAGCCTGCTGGGCTTCTACCGATCCCGTCAGCCTCCCGACTACGTGCTGGCCACGCAATTCGAGTCGACCGGCGCGCGCCGAGCGTTTCCCTGCGTGGACCGACCGGACCAGAAGGCCACTTTCGACGTGGAGGTAACGACCGATCCCGGGGTCTCCGTGCTCTTCAACACCCCGTCGAACGAGGTGGCCACGGTCGAGGGGCGCCAACGGGTGCGCTTCGTTCGAACACCCCGAATGTCGACGTATCTCGTCTTCCTCGCCGTCGGGAAGTTCGACGTCCTGCGCGGGACCGGGCCCGGATCCCGGGTTGCAGTATGGACCCCGCCGGGAGACGCGGCGAAGGGGCAGTTCGCTCTCGGCGTCGCCCAGAAGGTGCTCAAGGAGTTCGAGAATTATTACGGCGTGCCCTACCCGCTGCCCAAGCTCGACCTGGTCTCCCTCCGAGACTTCGCCGCCGGGGCGATGGAGAACTGGGGCATCATCGCAAGCAAAGAACGTCTGTTGCTTGCCGACGAGGCCACGACGGCCGGGCTGCGTCGGTCGATCTCGACCGTGACGGCCCACGAGATCGCCCACCAGTGGTTCGGCGACCTGGTGACGATGCATTGGTGGGACGAGATCTGGC
>JASHPT010000003.1 GCA_030037955.1 Thermoplasmata archaeon | reverse complement strand
GATTCCCAGGTGCCGGACTGCTCGTAGTGGCCCAGGTTCGGCACCTCGAGCCCCGCGAGGATCCGGAGCGCCGTGGACTTCCCGGTTCCGTTGGGTCCGAGGACGCCGACGATCCCCTGCGCTGCCGGGAGGGGAAGCCGGTAGAGCCGGAATCCATTGTAGCCGTACCGATGCACGACCTCGGCCTCGGCCGCCGTCGGGGTGTTGAGGATCTTGATCGCGTCGAACGGACACTTGTGCACGCAGATCCCGCAGCCGATACAGAGGGTCTCGGAGATGATCGGCTTGCCCGTCGGGCCCTCGACGATGCACTCCTGACCCATGCGTACGGGGGGGCAGTAGGACTGGCACTCCCACTGGCACTCCTTCGGGTGGCAGCGGTCGGTGAGGAGGATCGCGATCCGGGCCATGGTCCTACCGTCCGGCCGTGTCGCTCACGACCCGGCCGTCACGCATGACCAGGTGACGGTCCGCCCGAGACGCCACCGTCGGGTTGTGCGTCACGACCACGACGGCGGCCCCGGTGTCGCGATGGGCGGCCTCCAGGAGGTCGAGGACCTGGCCGGCCCGCGTCGAGTCGAGCTCGCCGGTCGGCTCATCGGCCAGCAGCAGCTGGGGGCCGTTCGCGAGGGCCCGGGCGATCGCGACGCGCTGCTCCTCTCCGCCGGACAGCTGGTGCGGAAAGGACCGTTCGCGGTCGGCGAGTCCGACCTGGGCTAGGAGCATGCGAGCGCGTGTCTCCCGCTCGCGCGCGGGAAGACCGCCGGCCAGGAGCGGGAGCGCAACGTTCTCGAGCGCCGTCAACGTGGGGAGCAGATAGAAACGTTGAAAGATGAACCCGATGCCGGTGCGACGCAGACGGGTTCGGTCGCGCTCGCCCAGGCGCTCGACCGGCGTCCCCCTCCACAGCATCCGACCCTCGGTCGGGACGTCCAGCAGGCCGAGCAGGTTGAGGAGCGTGGTCTTCCCCGAGCCTGAAGGCCCCTCGACGGAGAGATACTCGCCCGGCGCGATCGTGAGCGAGACCCCGTCCAGCGCCCGGACCTCGTCGGGGCCTCCGGCGTGGTAGACGCGTCGGACCGATTCCAATCGGACGGTCGGTTCGGACGTCACCGAAGCACCTCGGGCAGCGGAAGGTTCAGGGCGCGGCGGACCGGCAGCAGGCTCGCGACCAGCCCCATGAGGAGCAGACCGAGGACCAGCCCCGCCAACGTGACGGGATCGTACGTGGCCAGTCCCGCAATCTCGGACACCGTCGGGGAGCCCCATCGGGCGAGCAGCGAGATCACCAGGATGCCGCCCGCGACCCCCGATAGGCCCCCGCAGAGCGTGAGCGCTTCCGCCTCGAGGAGCAGACCCCGCGACACACGCCAGGCCGGCACTCCGATGGCGCGCTGGATGCCGATCGCGGACCGTTCTTGCTCGACCCGCCGCATCAGGATGATCACGAGGAACAGGAGGCTGACGACCAGGCCGACCGACGAGAGCCCGACATAGAACCCGGTGATGACCGCCTGTGCCGCCCGGATCTCCGAGGTCTGCTGGGTGAGTGACGTGACGGAGTAGTAGGGCACCAGCGCCTGCACCTCCGCCGTGATCCTCGCGACGGCGGCCGGATTCCCCGCGAGCGCCGGCACGACCGCGACCTGGACGCTGTCGGCGTCGTCCAGCAGGGCTCCGGTCGTCGAGCGGCCGAGGCCGACCAGGGACTGGAGTTGGGAAAGCGGCATCAGGGCGACGAACAACGCGGACGGACCGAGCAGACCCGGCGGGAGCCCGAAGCTGCCGACCACGGTGACACCGACACCCGCCGACCGGTTCGTGGTCGGCGAAAGGGTGGCGGAGGCGCCGGAGCTCAGGTTCAGCGTCTGCAGGAGCGGAGTGGAGAGGAGGACCTGACCGCTCGCCGGTCCGCCGTAGGTTCCGTTCGCGAAATGGATGGTGTCGTCCGGGTCGCCGAGCGTGAACGACGGCGGGAGGAGGGCACGCTCGGCCGAGCTCTGCGTTGCGCTGAAGGCCGTCGGAATGACGCCTTCGGCCAGGACCGGGATACCGGTTCCGTTCGCCGTGAAGAGGACGACGGCCACACTGAGGATCGGCGACGCCGCCGCCACCCCCGAAATGGCGTCGATCTGGCGGGCGAGACTGTGCGCGTCCGCGATGCCGTGGTCGGCGGCGGAGTCGACCGAGATCGAGAAGCCGGCGTCCTGGACCGAGGCCAGCTCGTGCGAGTACACGCCGCCTCCGACGGACAGGAGGACGACCGGCAACGCGACGGCTACCGCAATGGCCGCGATGGCGAGGATCGTCTGAGCGGTCCGATGGCGTAGGTTCCGCCAGTGCACGAGCCACCGACTGGGGTTCACGGCGCTCGGAGCTCCTCGGCAACCGGGATCCGAAGCGCCCGGGCAATCGGGATCGCGGACGCCGCGAGTCCGATGACCAGGACGAGGAGGATCCCCTCCAGCAGGACCGAGACGTCGAAGGAGACGAAGGTGAAACCGGTGGGCAGACCGCTTACCAGGCGGCTCAGGAACCGGTTGAGGAGATAGGCCCCGACGTATCCGGCGGGCAGTCCGACCAGGAGACCTAGCGCCGCTAGGAGTGCCGCCTCCTCCAGTACGAAGCCGCCGATGCGGCTCCGGGAGTATCCGATCGCCCGAAGGACGGCCAGCTCTCGCGTCCGGTCCTCGACGCTCATGAGCAGCACCGTGGCGGTGAAGAGCGTCGCTACGAGGACCCCGATCAGCCCGACCAGCGTCCCGAAGGTTCGGTACAGGTCGACGACGTGCTGGACCGCGTTGAGGACGTCCCCGAGGGTGAAGAACGTGATCGCCGGGAACGCGGCGGACAGGAGGGCCTGGTCGTGACTGGACGTCGTTGGATTCGTGAGGTGGATCAGGACCAGCGAGGCGTAATCGGTCGACGCGGACGCGGATCCGGTGATGGACTGAAGTTCGGACAGGTAGAACATGCCGAGGGCGGCCGAGGGCAGGAACCAGAACGGGCCGGTCTCACCCACGACGCGGAACGGAGTGGCGGACGCGAACCACGCATGCAAGGCGCTCGGACCCGACGGCGACTGTACACTCACCCAGATGGTCGCATTCGGCGCCACGTGGAGTAGCCCGGCCAAGGCGGTGTTCAGGAGCACGGCATCGGTCGAGGGCCCCGCGTATGTCCCGTTGGCATAGTGGGGGTCGCCGGGCGCTGACAGGCTTCCGCCGGCGATGACCGAGGGCACTTCGAGCCCTCCGTTGTCGTCCGGGATCCACCCAATCGAGGTCCCGCTGACGGGCTGCCAGCCCGCCGGGACTCCCGTTCCGTTGGCGGAGACATTGCTCGCCGCGAAGAGCGAGGCGTTCGCAAAGGTGAGGGACGAGACCAACCACGGACTGGCGGTGGCGACATTCGGATCCGTCGCCGGGATCTCCTGGGCCAGGCGGTGTGCATCCGGTAGGGGCGGGAAGCTCTCCGAAGTGAGCGAGGTATTCGCACTGGTCCCGAGCAGGTCCACTCCGCTGGAGGTGGCTAGCCGGAACGCACTCGCCTGGATGCCGGCGGACACCGACAACAGTACCAGCACGAGCGAGGTGGCCAGCCCGATCCCGACCGCCGTGAGGATCATACGGCCCGGCCGGCGTCGGAGCGAGTCCCAGGAATAGCGCATGAGGCCGCTCCGACCGCGGTCAGACCGCGGAGGTCTGCCGCAGTTCTCCGAGCGAGGCCTGGTGCTCCGCGACGACGTTGTACTTGTGGATCGACTCCTCGCTGACCGTTCGCGCCCGGACGTACGTGCTGTCTGGCAGTTTCGGGTACTCCGACGCCACCCGGCGCAGCAGGTCCCGGAGCACGTCCTCGACGAACTTCGGATGCCGGTGGGCCCGGATGACCATCTGCGCCTCATCCCCCCGCTTGAGTATGGCGTAGGTCGGACTCGATTGCGATGCCTCGATGGTTTCGATCAGCTCATCGGCCTCGACCTCCGCCCCCTCGGGCAGGTCGAACACGAGACGAGTTCGATTCCGCTGGTTGTGCGTGATCATCGGCAAGGCCTGCAAGGCCTCGTCCCGGAGCTGGGGGAACTCCTGGGCCAGGGCGTCCCTCGCGGTCTCCATCGCACAGGGGCAAGCGGTCATCCCGACGGCCTCCGCGCCGATCGATTGCGTGACGGCGACCGGGCCCGTGGAGCCAGTCCGCTGGCTCCGGGCCGCTCCCAGGAGTGTGTAGTCCTCGAAGCTCTTGCGCTCCTCAACGATGCCACGACGCAGGAAGTATTCCGCGCGGGCGTCCACCGACGCGGTCTGTGCGTACGGGTGCCGTTCCAAGAGGGCCCGCGCAATGGCCACGCAGGCCGCCTCGAGGCTCGGCACGGGCCGAACCACCGTCTCATCCACGATTTCCGCCAGGAGAATGGCGTTCCGGGAGAGGTCTGAGCCCTTCCGGGTGGACGGCAGGTCGACGGCGACTTCGAAATCGGTGGTCAGGGTCACTACCCGGTCACTCCGCCGCACGGTGAGCGGCTTGCGGATGCCCGAGACCCCGACCTTGTGGAGTTCGAACCGACCCGCGGTCGGCTCCATGGCGTGGACATCGCGCACGGCATCGGCGGAACATCGTTCGACTTAACAGTGGCGAGAGTGCAGCGCGTCGGGAGCTCTCGGAAGCTTGCGTAACGCGCTCTATAATACCCCCGGAGCCCATCGTCCCCCGATGAGCGGAACGGCCCCGACCCCGACACCCCCGGCGGCTCCCCCGGCGACCCCCGGATGGACGGGCGCGAAGATCGGCCCGGCCTCGGCCTGGGACGCGGCCAACCCGAGGTCGCCTCTGGAGCAGAAAATCCTGACCAACCTGAAGAAGATCTACGACCCCGAGATCCCGATGAACATCGTAGACCTGGGGCTCATCTATGGGTTCAAGTGGTCCTCGGAGACCAGCGTCACCGTGACGATGACGCTCACGGCCCCCGGCTGCCCGGTTGCCGGTATCCTGGCGGACGAGGTCAAGGCCGCCGTCCAGGCGGCCGAAGGCGTCAAGGAGGCGGTCGTCGACATGGTCTGGGAGCCTCCGTGGACCCCCGACCGGATGTCCGACCTCGCGAAGCGGACGTTCGGCTACGCGTAGCGAGGCCGGGCCGGAATCTCAGAACTCCCCGAGCCGCCGTTGACGAGTCGGCGGGGGCGATGGGGCCAATGCATCCAATGCAGGGTCCGGCCGACTGGCCGGCCCCGGTTTCGTGAGGCCGTCCTCAAGGCCCTCCTCCTCTTCGTCCGGAGATAGGAGCCTCTGGACCCGTGCATCGTCGGGGGAACCGTCGACCAGGTAGGCCACCTCTTCGGCCGTGAGGCTCAGGGCGGCGGCCAGCCGCTTGGCAAACGCGAGTTCGCGCGAAGCTGACGGTCCGGCACTGGGTCGGCGGAAGGCCAAGAGCAGAAAGTCCAGGGCGGAGTCGCCGGCCTTCCGTCGGGACATATGGAGCATCTTGCCCGCCTTGGCCACGATGGAGGCTCGAAGGGCTCGGGTCACCCGGGACCGTCCCATCTGCCCGAGGAACTGCGGGAAGGCCACTCGATCCGGGGCATGGCCCCCGGCTGGAACGAGGGCGAGGCTCACTCCTCCGGTCATGACCTCGGAGGCGTAACTCCAGAGCCCATACGCACGGAACCGACGGGCCCGGGAGAGCAGAAGGTCGGCATCGGCAAGGGCCTCGTACCCCGCTAGCCGGGCCCCGGCGTCCGAGGTCGCGCGGGGCAGATTCTCCTCCATCCACGGAAGGAGGTCGTCGGGGGTGGCGTCCAGCCGGTTGCGGACCTCGACGGACCGGTACAGGCGCGGCGCATCGAATACCTCGCGGGTGAAGTCGAAGAAGTCCGTGGTCGCGTCGCGGGTACCGAGAAGGCCCTCGTGTGTGGGGCCCGGCCCGAGGACGGAGAGCGCGTCCAGGTCGTTCAGCGCCGCGCGGAGGTCTCCGCGGCTCCGCTTCGCAACGGCCTCGGCAAGCTCAGTGGGTATCCGCAGATGCTCGGCGGAGGCGACACGTCGGATGGCTGACCGCAGGTCGGGCTCCCGGAGCGGCCAGAACGAGATCCGGGCGACTCCGGAACGGAACAGGGGCGAGTACCGGGTGAGAGTGTCCGGGTCGTTGACGGTGAGAACGATCGGCTGATGGGTCTCGCGGACCAGTTTTGCGATCGCACCGAGTCCCCCCCGGTCCGTCAGGTCGGGACGGCTCTTGCTCTGACTCCAGTCGGCCAGATCCCGCTGTGCGGCCGGAACGCGGAGGGCCTTGGACCGCCCGCCGGACGCCGGGATGTCAGTCCACTCCGCAAATGCAGCGGGCGCCGTGCCGACCCCGAGCCCCCACGCAGCGGCCAGCGCGTCCAGCGACCCATACCGGCTCCGCACGAAGTCACGGAACGACATCGGAGGCGCGGCATCGGAGGAGGATCCTTCGGTATCGCGTGCGAAGAGACAATCCGCCTCGTCCAGGAGGATGAGCGTGTGCTGCCCCTTTCGGGAGCTCAGGACCTCTCCGCTGACGGAGAAGGTG
>JASHPT010000039.1 GCA_030037955.1 Thermoplasmata archaeon | reverse complement strand
AGGAGAGCGCTAAATAGACCGGCCTTCTTGGTTCGGTCGCAGCGGGGTAGGGTAGTCAGGAAAGCGGTCGACGCACGCCGGCCGTCCTGAAATCCCGACGGGCTCATAACCCGTAGATCCATGGTTCAAATCCATGCCCCGCTATCCGGTTTCTGACGGTCCGGCAGTTCACCTAGCTGGCGGGCGCGGATAGGCGGACCCGGGCAGGTCTGCAGAAACTCTTTCGGGTCGCTCTGCTCAAACGCTCGAGGTCCGGAGTCGACGAGCGGCGGGCGCTCTCATGTCGACGCCGGCGCCCTCGGCTGCAACAGGGTGAGATGATTCCCGTCGGGGTCTGTGAAATAGGCGGCTGTGCCCCACGGCGCGTCCACGGCCCCTCCGCCCTTGAAGCGGACGCCTCGCGCCTTCAGCCGCTCAACGTCTTTCTTGCAATCGTCCGTCAAGAAAACGGTGTGATTCCCGCCGGAATCGGCGTCGGGCTTGGGATGCGACGCGGCGTGCTCGCCCGGAACTAGAATGAACTCGAGCTCCTGGCCCTTGGGCGCGACCGTGAGCCAGCGCGGCTGACCGGGCAGCTGGTAGTCCTGGCGCTTCTCGAACCCGAGGATCTCCGTGTAGAACTTCAGGGCCGCTTCTTGATCGCGAACGACGATGGGCACGTGGGCAGTCTTCAGGATCATGAGCCTCGCCGGCGGCGGCATGTGGTCACGGTTACTTAACCGCGGGACACCGCGACCCGGGACCGCACTCGGGCGCGTGGTCGGGCGCTAGGAGTCGCTCGACTTCTTCCGGGTCTTCTTGCGCGCGGCGGTGGACTTGGAAGCGTCCGGAGCAGGCGGCGATGTCGCGTCGCCGGCAGACGCCGGCTGAGAATTTTCAGACTCTGTCGGGGGCGGAGGCGGCGGTGGCGGAGGAACTGGCGCCGCCGGGGGTGCAGGGGGCGGCGGGGGAGCGGCGGCCGGGGTGGCCGGTGGAGGCGGAGCGGGAGCGGGCGGGGCCGGCATAGGAGTGACTGCGGGGGCAGGAGTCGGTGCGGGCGGTGCAGGTGGGGTTGGGGGCGCAGCCTGCTCGTGGTGGTGATGGCCCGTGGACTGGATCACGGTGAACTCACCGGGCCGCCACGAGGACGGGTTCCGGACGACGGAGAGGTCGTGGAGGAACAGCTCTGCATGGCCGCACTGGCGGCAGATGCGCGCGCCGAGCGGGAGCTCTCCCCGGCTGCGCAGGGAAATGCCCCCGGAGCCGATCGTTCCGGACTTGACCTCGGGCGCCCAGACCAGGTCCGACGAACCACAGTTTGTGCATCGCGGCGCCACGTTCTCGACTTCCCGGACACGATGATAGGGTAGGTGGGGGGATTAAGGCTTTACGTCGGTCGGCGGCGCAACGACCATCTACCGGGAACCGGTTCTTGGGCCGCGGCGATGGCGGCCATCTCGATCCAACGGATCACCGTCGCGCTCGACGGATCCCCCTACGCGGACCACGCCCTGACCTACGCCATCGACCTCGCCAAGCGCTACTCCGCCTCCCTTACGGTCCTGGCGGTGGCGCCGATCGTTCCGCTCTACCTGTCGTCCAGCGAGCCATGGGCCCCGGCCGAGATGCCCGAAGGCGAGGCCCGGTTCTACAAGGAGCTCGTGGACGCGGGCGTGGCCCGGGCCCAGGGCGAGGGAGTCTCCGGGGTGACGGGGGCCTGCCTGGAGGGGCACGTCGTCGATGAGATCGTGACCTTTCTGGAGGCCCATCCGGCGGACCTCCTCGTACTCGGCTCGCGGGGCCTCTCGACCGCCAAGCGGCTGATGCTCGGAAGCATTTCGGATGCGGTCTCGCATCACGTCAAGTGCCCGGTGCTGATCGTGCGGGGGCTTCCCCCCGGGGTCGTTCCGCCGGGGCCTACGCAGTAGTGCGGGTGATCGAGACCCGCGACGGCGACGGGAGCTTGTGGGAGGCCTTCCGGAGCGCTTCCTTGGCGTCCTCGATGTGCTCTTCGGACGTGTAGACCGTCATCAGTTCCGCACCGATCTGGGCCCGGACCGCGTGACCGACCGGCTTGCCGAAGGCGCGCCGCATCCCGTCGGAAATACGGTCCGCGCCGGCACCGGTGGCCATCTTGTGCTCCCGCAGGATCTGATGCGGGAACCGGCGCACTTTGAGATGGAACCCGTTCGGCGCCTGCTTCTCGAGCACCCGGACCGCACTGATCCGGGCCGCCTCCAGGGCGATGTCGCGGACCTGCGCCGCCTCGTCGATCTGGAGGGAGATCTGGACCGGGTACGTCTCGCGCAGATTCCCGGTGTCGAACTGCGTGACCCGGCAGTTCGGAATCCCGCCCATGTACTCCTGCCGGGTGTACACCTGGCCCTCGATCTTCCGGTACATCCGAGCCGGCTTGCGCGTCATGGGGAAGCGCTTCCAGCGATGCGGGTTCTAAAGCCTTTGGCCCCTGAGCCTGCCCTCCTGCCACCGAGGGTCGGCCCGGGAGATGCGCCCCGAGACTCGGCCG
>JASHPT010000002.1 GCA_030037955.1 Thermoplasmata archaeon | reverse complement strand
CGGCTGGCACTTCACCAGGATCTCGAGCCCGACCTTGAATCCGGTCGGAACGAGCGGCCCCCGCTCCAAGACTCGCCGACGTACCGCGAAGAAGCCTGACATGGGGTCATGCACCCGGGTGAGCGGCCAGGCGAGCAGCGAAGCCGACCACGAGATCAGCCGGCGGATCGGGGGCAGACCCTCCTCACTCCCGCCTTGCACCCGGCGGCTGGCGAGAGCGAACTCCGCGGTGCCGGCGCGGATCGGGTCGATCAGCCGAGGGAGCAGCTCGGGCGGGTGGCTGCCGTCGGCATCCATGACGCAGATCACATCTCCCCGGGCGCGCCGGCACCCGTCCAGCACCGCCGACGAGAGACCGGCCCGGGCGGGCCGAAGCAGCAGCTCGTACGGGCCCGAACCGGTGAGACCACGAACCAGGTCAGCCGTTCCGTCCGGCGAGGAGTCATCGACGACGATGATCTCGTGGGCATAGGGTCGCAGAACCTCGTCGATTCGGCCGTGGATCCTCTCGAGGCACTCCCGTTCGTTGTAGGTCGGGAGCACCAGGCTCACCACGGGCGACGGGTCCATCGGCAGGTCCTAGTCAGCGTGGGGGGAAGGGCATTGTGGTAAGCACCGGTTCCTTCTTCTCCCTCGACAGAATTCTGACCGAAGCACTTATGAAGGGAGGTTTTCTCGGCGGCCGCGCCCGCCGATACTCGGTCGGCCGGCGGCATCGAAATGGCAGAACGCATTGGCAAGGAGCGGATCGCGCGCAAGGCCGGCTACCTCTACTTCCTCGGGAGGGACGGCTATGTGTGGCAGGTCCCCATGCGGGCTACCCGCAGTGGACGGAAGGCGAAGGTGGGCTCCGAAAAGATCGCCAAGAAGGATGGCTTCCTCTACTTCATCGACAAGGCCGGTTACGTGGCGCGCGTGAAGCGCCGCAACGCCTGAGCCGCGGCGAGGTCCCTTGAGTCCCTCTCCTGACCCAGAATCGAAGGAACCGGCCCCGTCCCCCGGAGCGTCCGAGCCGGCGGGGGAGGGCCGCAAGGAAGGGTCCAAGGACCGGGGCGCCGGAAAGGCCAAGGCCGGCGGGAAGAGCAAACCGGCGAAAGGCACGGCCTCCGAGGCTCCAAAGAAAGGAAAGCCGGTCCCCGACAACCCGAACTTCCGGTACATCGTCCGATTCGCGGGCGTCGACCTAGACGGCCGCCGGTCCACCGTTCTGGCACTGTCCGGGGTCCGGGGCATCGGTCCTCGGATCGCCCAGACCACCGTTCGGCTGGCCGGGCTGAATGCAGCCGAGATGATCGGGAACCTGCCCGAGGCGACCGTGGACGGCCTCGAAGAGCTGGTCCACACGCTGCCCACGAAGGTACCTCCGTGGCTCGTCAATCATCAGAACGATCATGTGACCGGCGAGAGTGCGCATCTCATCGGTGCGGACCTCGAGACCGGCGTACGGGACGACACGAACCAGATGCGGATGATCCGGTCGTACAAGGGCGTCCGGCACGAACGCGGACAGAAGGTCCGCGGCCAGCGTACCCGCTCGAACGGGCGCACCGGTATGGCCGCCGGAGTACTCAAGAAGGAAGCGAAGGCGGCCGCCGCCGCAGCGGCGGCGGCCTCCGGCGCGACGCCGGCGGCGGCGACCCCGGCGCCTGCCGCGACCAAGGCCGCCCCGGCGGCCAAGACGGCGGCGAAGCCGGCCGACGCTCCGGCGACCAAGAGCTAGGGAGCATCGAGGACGACGATGGGTGACCCCAAATTCCTCCGCCGGCGCTACGACACCCCGAAGCATCCCTGGGAGGGACCTCGGATGGCCGAGGAGCGTCGCGTCGCCGACAAGTATGGCCTCAAGAACAAGCGGGAGCTGTGGAAGGCGCAGTCCGTCCTTCGGAACTTCCGACGCCAGGCCCGGGAACTCCAGGCCCGCCTCCGGGCGGGGGAGCCGCAGGCGGCCCTAGAGACCAAGTGGCTGCTCGACCGGCTCACACGCCTCGGACTTCTCGCCCCCGGCAATCCGACGGTCGATGACGTCCTCGCCCTCTCCGTCGAGGGACTCCTCGACCGACGGCTGGACTGGCTGGTCTTCCAGCGGGGTCTCTCGTCGACGGCCAAGAGTGCGCGTAAGCTCATCGTACACGGACACATCGCGCTCAGCGACCACCGCGTTACGCGCCCCGGGTACCTCGTTCGACGGGACGAGGAGCCGACGATCTCCTACTCGACCACGAGCCCGCTCACGAACGAGGAGCATCCGGTGCGCGTTGCGATCCGCGAGAAGGCAAACGCTCCCCCCGAGGCGCCGGCCGAGCCGGTCGAGGGAGGGGCGTAAGACATGGCCCGAACCGGGATTGCCCACATCTTCGCGAGTTACAACAACATCCACATCACCGTCACGGACGTGACCGGCGCGGAGACGATCGCGAAGGCGACCGGGGGAATGGTCGTCAAGGCCGCCCGCGACGAGTCCAGCCCCTACGCAGCCATGAAGTGCGCCGACCAGGTCGCCGCCATCATCAAGGAGAAAGGCTACGACACGCTGAACGTCCGGGTCCGTGCGCCGGGAGGCAACAAGAGCCGGTCGCCGGGACCGGGAGCCCAGGCCGCCATCCGTGCGCTGGCCCGGGCCGGCATGAAGATCAACCGGATAGAGGACGTGACACCAGTACCTCATGACGGCACGAAGCCCAAGGGCGGGCGTCGGGGACGGAGGGTCTAGCGTGGAGGTCGATATCCGGACGCTCGGGCCGAGGGCCGCCGAGATCGAGTTTCACGACGGCAGCGCCGCCCGGGTGAACGCGATCCGGCGGACGCTGTTGTCGGACGTCCCGAAGCTGGCGATCGAGGACGTCGAGTTCCACTTGGGGCCGATCCGCGACGAGACGAGCGGAAAGGATTACGATTCGTCCACGAGCATGTTCGACGAGGCGATCGCGCACCGACTCGGGCTCCTGCCGATCCCGATGGCGCTCGACCAGTTCCGGAAGAAGAGCGAGTGCACGTGCGGCGGAGAGGGGTGCGCCCACTGCCAGGTCGTCTACTCGATCGACCGCAAGGGTCCGTGCACCGTCTATTCGAAGGATGTCGCGCCGATCGGGGACCCGTCGCTGGCGATCATCGAGTCGGAGATCCCGATCGTCCGGTTGGGGTCCCGACAGGCCCTACTCGCCTACGCGACCGCCGTGGTGGGCACGGCCCGGGACCACGCCAAGTTCCAGGTTTCCCACGCCGTCGGCGTGGCCCCGCACGCCAGGATCCAGATCGCCAAGCACACGGGGTGCACCGACGCCTGCCTGCAGCGGGTCGGAAACTCCTGTCCCGTGAACATCCTCGAGTACTCGGACGGCAAGGTCAAGGTCACGGACGACACGAAGTGCATCGTGTGCTTCGCCTGCGAGCAGACCTGCCCGCACGGCTCGGTCAAGGTCCAGCCGTCCGAGACGGACCACTTCTTGCGGTTCGATACGGACGGGAGCCTGACCCCCCGCGAAGCCCTCCGATACGCCCTCAAGGACCTTCGGCGTCGGTTCGAAGAGCTCCGCGAGGCCGTCCAGGCGATCCCGTAGAGCCGCTCAGGGCCCCCGGCGACGGGGCCGGCTCGGTGCAAAGTCGAATCGGAGCAGCGCTCCGATCCGGCCGAGGGCCGCCAGCCGGCGTCCCGGCTCCCCGTCCTCGCGGACGACGAACAGCTGTCCGCGACCCGCCCTCACGGCGTCGAGCAGCGGCTGCACGTCCGCTTCGCGAAGCAGCGCTTCGTGGACCAGCAGGGACTCGACCGCGCCTTGAGCCTCGGCCTCCCGAACCTCGTCGAGCCCGACGGCGGCCCGGGCCCCGGCGAGGGCCGTCACCAGTCGCTCGACCAGGTCCGCCTCCTGTGCCGCCACGCTGTCCGACAGTACTTCCGAGGCCCGGCCGGAACGGAACAGCTCCTGGACTCCGGCGCCTCCCGACTCCGCGGTCGGGTAGACCCGCAGCTTCGCCTTCGCGGCCGGTGCCCGTTCGATCAGGGCCTTGCTGAGCTCTTCTTTGAGAAAGCCCGGACCCGCGATGATGAGCGCTTCAGCGGAAGGAAGCTCCCGCTCGAGCAGCCCCAGGAGCTCCGCGACGTAGGCCTTGCGGTCCTTCGGCCCCGTGCCCTCCCGGTACCGTTTCCCGGAGATGGACCGGTTGACCTCGGCGACCGCCTCGATGGCCCGGTCCCGGACCCGCACGATCGTCGACTCCCCCCAGTCGACCGAGGCGACGACGATCCTGTGGTCCCCCCGGTGATGCATCCCTTCTTCCAGCAGCGCTCGGTCCGAGGGGGTGAACCCGGGTTTCTGGATCGTGAGCTCGTCCCCTGCTTCGAGTTCGAGCGTGTGGTGTCGGCCCTGGTCGAACGGGCCCTCGACGATGGGTCCGGTCACCCGTACGTGGCGCGAGAATCCATGAAACTCGACCTGGGTGGCGTCCACCGTGAGCCAGACCCTGCGCCGTTCCCGCTGGGCCGACGGCGTGTCGGCCGGCGCCTCCGGGTCGCGTCGCGTCGTCGAGGCTCCGACGCGGTCGTGCGGCTGGATCAGTCGGGCGACCCGCCAGAGGTCGCTCGGGGTCTCGATCCGCAGACGCAGAACCCCGGTCCTGGGGTCTTGGTGGAGGACCCGCACGTGGCTCCCGAGGGACCACCGACTCCGGACCGTAGATAGCCTCTGGTTCGAGCCAGTCCGTCCCCCGGCGGCTCAGGTCGAGTGGTCCCGACGGGTGTGGTCCTGCAGAGCCGCGACCGAGTAGAATCGCCGGGAACACATCGAACACGGGAGCGTTGGCTTCCGCTCCCTGGCCTCCCGGGGGGAGGCGCCGGGGCCATGGCTCTCCTTTCGGTGCTCCTCCAGGTCCTCGGCGGAGCGAAAGAGCCGGCCACACTCCGAGCAGGCCGCGCCCACCTCGTCGTACTCCACGTACGGCATCCTGACGAGCACGTGCTCGTCTCGTATCTGAGTTGTGGGGACTGACACACACCTGAGAATCGCCCGGAATACACCCCCCGGCGACTCCGGAAGGCTTATGGTGCTCGGGCGGGGTCGGCCGGCGGGAGGGGCGCCGCCTGCTCCGTTCTTCATCCCTGACTTCTCAGTTTGACTTCGTGCGCTTGCTCGTCGCCAGCGCCTTCGGGTACGCGGCGCCCGCCGCCGCTGCCGTCGTCGTCGCGTGGATGAGCGTCTCCGCGTACGGGCCGACGGTCGTACACCACGCGGCGTATGCGGCATGGGCCCTGGCACTCCTGGGGGTATCCTCCACGGTCCCGACGCTGGCCGTCGCTTTCGTCTCTGGGACTCTCGCCGACCGAATGGACCGCCGAACACTTCTCCGGGCCGCGAACGCGCTCGGCATGGCGAGCGCGCTCCTGCTGATCGTTGTGTTCTGGGTGTTCCCGACCCACAGGTACGCGGTGCCCGGACCGGCGGGGTTCTTCGTCCCCGAGTGGTTCCTGTGGATGCTGCCCGTCTGGGCCCTGCTCGCGATCGCGGCGGCCCTGTCCCGGCCCACGCTGAACTCCGCCGTTCCCCAGGTCGTCGCGAGTGACGCCCTGAGCCAGGCGAATGGTGTGATCCTGTCGGCGAGTCTTCTCGCCTCCGGGGTCGGAACGCTGTCGGTAGGCATCCTGCTCGGGCCGATCGGGCCTGTGCTAACCCTCTTCCTGCCGCTCGCATTCTTCGAAACCGCGGCGGTCGCCCTCTTCACACTCGAGAGCGACGTCACCGGCTCTCGGCGGCCGAGCCAGCGCTCCTTTGCGAGCGACATGGTCGCAGGACTCCGGTACGTCGGAAGCCGGACCGGCCTGCTCGAGATCACTCTCGCCTCTCTCGGGGTCAACTTCTTCGTCGCGGTGGCGTGGGTCGAACTTCCGCTCTTCGTTCACAACTGGCTCGCGCAGGGCGCCTTCGTGCTGGGAGCTCTGACGTTCGTGTCGAGCTTGGGCATGGCCGTTGGGGCGTCGGCCGTCAACACGTTCCGCTACGACCGGGCTCCCGGAGTCTACCTGGCCGTGTTCGTCGTGTTGATCGGGCTGAGCCTCCTGATCCTGCCGTTCACGCACTCGACCTATGTCGCCGTGTTCGCCGTCGGTGTCTTCGGTCTCCTCCTGGGCATGGTCACGACCATCTACCTCGTGGTGATTCAGCGGGCGGTCCCCAACGAGCTCCTGGGCCGGGTGTTCGCCGCCGATGAGATCGGCAGCTTTGCGCTCGTGCCGCTGGGCCAATCCGTCGGGGGTGCGATCACGGCGATCCGGGGCCTCGCCTTCGCGTACTGGAGCACGGGTGGCGGCATTGCGGTCATGGGAGCGGTCATGAGCGGGCTCCGGGACCTCCGCGACTTCGCCGCCGGGCGGGATCGTATCGCTCGGCCGACCGAGACCGGCTGAGGCCGGGTCAGCCGGCTCCGATCCCGAGGACCACGATCCCGGCGAAGATTGCGCCGGCGCCGGCCCACTGGACGGGGCTCAGCCGCTCCTTGAGCAGAAGCACCGCCCAGCCGACCGTCACCGCGCTGAATAGCCCACTGACGGTGCCCAGGACCGCCAGCGAATGGCCGGTCACCAGGCCGATGTTGTAGGCGACGAGCGCGAGACTGTCGAGACATGCGATGGCGACGGCCGACAGGGCGAGCTCCCGGCGCGGCAGCCGGAGCGACTTGCGCTGCCAGGCGACGACCGCGACCGGGGCCAGGCTCAGTACTCGAACGATCGCTGCCGCGGTGATCGGAGGAATCGGTCCGACGACCACCTTGAGGCCGAAGTAAAAGATCCCGTACCCGACGAACGCGGCCACGGCGGACACGATGCCCAGTCGGTGATCCTTGGCACGGCTCACCTCCCCGACCGTCACGCGACTGATCAGGACGACCCCGAGGAGCGTAAGGACGATGCCGGCGAGATCGGCAGGTGAGAGCACCTCGTGCAGCAACACCACGGCCAGGATCACGATCATCGCGGGGTAGCCGCTCGCGATGGGGGATACGACCGAGAGGGTGCCAAACTCGAAGGCCCGGTAGAGGAAGAAGGAGGCAATGGTTCCGAAGGCCGTCAACACTGCCAGGAGCGCAAAGGGTCCGAGCGGAATCGCCGAGTGAGGCTCGAGGATCACCGCGAGTGCGACCAGCAGCGGCGACCCGAGCAGTTCGAGATAGAACAGCGTCTCGACGAAGCCGACCCGGTCCGCCGTTCGCTTGGCGATGAAGTCAGAGGTACCGTAGCCGAACGCGGTGGCGAGGCCGAACCCGATATCGCGCAGCGAAGCCACGAGTGGAGCCCTTCCTCCTCGGCGCACGGGGGGCCGTAGAGGCTAATGAATCCGGCTGCTCGCCCGCCCCGGCAAGCCTCGGGTCGTCGAACTCAAGTGCGCGCGTCGTCCGCGTCGGCACGACGGTCATGCTTCGCGTCCGAGTCGTCGATTCCCACACGGAGGGCGAGCCGACCCGTATGGTCGTGGCGGGCGGCCCCGACCTCGGGAGTGGTTCACTCTCGGATCGGCGCGACCGATTCGGGGCCGACTTCGATTGGTTCCGCACCGCGTTGATCGATGAACCGCGAGGGTCCGAGGTGGCAGTCGGCGCCCTCCTCGTCCCTCCGGTCGATCCGGCCTCGACGGCCGGGGTGATTTTCTTCAACAATGCCGGCTACCTCGGCATGTGTGGTCACGGGACGATCGGCGTCGTGGTCTCGCTAGCCCACCTCGGACGCATCGCCGGCGGGACGCACCGGCTGGAGACGCCGGTCGGGCCAGTGACGGCGACGCTGCGGCCCGACGGGTCGGTGGCCTTTCAGAATGTGGAGAGTCGGTGCGCCCAGCAAGGCGTGACGCTCAGCGTCCCGGGCTACGGTCCTGTCACCGGCGACGTGGCGTGGGGAGGAAACTGGTTCTTCCTGACCGAGCAGTCGCCGGTCGCACTCGTCCGGAGCAACATTCCGGCCCTGACGTCCTACACGGAGGCGATCCAGAGGACCGTCGATTCCGTCGGCCTCCGGGGTGCCGACGGCGGAACGATCGACCACATCGAGGTCTGCAGGCCCTCCGACTCCGGTGCAGACAGTCGAAACTTCGTGCGTTGCCCCGGCGGCATGTACGATCGGTCGCCGTGCGGTACCGGAACGAGTGCTCGGCTGGCGGTCTTGCAGGCCCGAGGAGCGATTTCGCCTGGCCAGCGGTGGCG
>JASHPT010000001.1 GCA_030037955.1 Thermoplasmata archaeon | reverse complement strand
TCGGTCCTACCCTGCTTCGGGGTCGGTGAACATCCCCACATCTCGGGCAGGTCATGCTGGTACGATACGGATTGACCCAGTAGATCGGAACGCCGTGGTCCTGGGCTTTGTATTCCAGCTGGCGATGCAACTCCCGACGGGGCCAGCTGGAAAGTCGACGACGGAGCTGGGGACTCATCCACCGGCCTCGAGAACCGAGACCCTTTCGTCGGGGTTGGGATACTCGAGACAGGTCCTCGAGGGCGAGGGCGGCATGGTGTCGTTCCAGGATCTCGGTGAACCGTCGGCTCAGGACGCGCCTCCGGGATACGTCGGAGTGGGGCTAGAAGCGACGGATGGCCCCGATAGAAGGTGAACGGTGAAAATCGGGTTTCCTCAACTAAGTCGAACAGAGGTCCCAAAGCATCCGGGGCCCCAACGTTTAAGGCCCCTTCGCTTCAATCCCAAAGCCATGGAAGCCGGCGACCTGTCACGCCGTTTGGGAGATTTCTACCTCGTGGCCACCGAGGTCCTTCGGGATGTCACGGAGCCGACCGAGCAGCAGATCAAGCACTGGATCGTGAACCCGTTCCTGGTCACGCTCGGATGGGACCCGGACGACAAGAAGCAGGTCTTCCTCGACTACCCGATCAAGGCCGACGGTTCGCATGCCGACTATGCGCTCCTCGACCAGGGCGGCAAGCCCCGGGTCGTGCTGGACGTGAAGCGGCCGCCGAACCCAGGGACGGACTCAGAAAAGGCGATCAAGAACGCCAAGAGCGTGGCCGCTCCCCTCGCCCTGGTCACCAATGGCCAGGAGTTCTCGCTCTGGTACGTCTCCGAGTCGGAACAGCCCACCCCCTTGTTCGTCTTCTCGCTGAAGGAGCTGTCCGACAATGCGGAGGCCCTGCTGGGGCTCACTGCGGACTTCCGAGTCTCGGAGAGCGGGATCGCGCTCCTCCGGAAATCGGCGATCCGTTCCGCGGTCCTTCAGATGCTCGAGGAGAATTCCGAGAAGACGTTCGACGCACTGGTCGGCTGGGTCCAGGCCCAGGTGGCCCCCGGGGCGCTCGATGACTCCACGGACGAGGCGATCCGTGAGGCGACGATGATGTGGCTCAACGAGGAGCATCTCAGCATGGCCATGTTTGCGCCGGGCCCGCACGAGAAGAAGTACGCGGACCTGCGTGTCACGACGGCCAAGGACTGGGAGGCCTTCCCGCGCGGACCGAACGGTACCTTCCAGTACAAGTACGATTCTTCGAAGACCCTGGACCTGCGCCAGAGTCCCAAAGAGGTGAAGGAGACGCTCCGCCGACAGGGATTCAAGACCTCGACGGCCACATCCTTCGGCGGCTTCTACTACGCCCTTCGACAGCGCGCCGGCCTCAAGACCGCGTCGTAGACGGCGAGCGTGCCCCGCGGGCGCGGGGCCACCGTCGTGCCGCCGCCACGCGGTGCATTACCTCGGAGGTACCGTGGGCCAGCAGGCCGCTCCGCACGTCCCGCCACCGTTGCTCGTGCGGGAGGTCGCGGGAGTATCCACGGCCTCCGTGGAACTGGATCGCGTGGTCGATCGCGGTCAGGGCGACCTCCGTGGCCCACCACTTGCACATCGCCGCGGCGTCGTCGCCCCGCTCACCGCGGTCCAGGAGACGCAGAACGTGCTCGGTGTAGAGCCAGGCACTGGCCAGGCGCGTTCCGTCCTCGACGAGCGGGAAGGCAACCGCCTCCTGCTCCGACAAAGGCCCCCCGAACGCGGAGCGCTCGCCGACCTCGCGGACCGTCTCTTCCCAGGAGGCCCGGGCGACTCCCAGGTAGATCGCGCTGAGGAGCGCCCGTTCGTGCGTGAGCTCGGTCTTGAGATAGTCCAATGCCCGGCCCGCCTCGCCGATCCGATGGTCCTCGGGGACCGGGACCCGTTCATATCGGACGGTGCCACGACGCATCCAGCGCTCCCCCAGGTCACCGACGACCGAACGCGCGATGCCCGGGAGGTCCTGAGGTACCAGGAACGCCGTCAACCCGGTCGGGTCGGCACCGAAGCGGGCGAAGACGATCGCTGCTTGCGCGTCGGAGGCGAAGGCCACCTGGCTCTTCGTTCCCGACAGCTCGATTCGGTCGCCGGTGCGCTCGGCCCGGGTCGTCAGCCCCGACAGGTCCGAGCCTGCCTGCGGCTCCGTGATCTGGTTTCCGACCAGGAGACGTCCCCGAAGGAGCGGGACCGCGTAGCGCTCTCGTAGGAGGTCCGAGCCGTGAGTACGGAGAATGCTCGAGAACTCCGGCTGCAGAGACAGCTTCGCGAAGGTCGTGCCGGCGATGTAGGCCAGTTCCTGAAGGACGACCCCCGCCTGTACCAGCGAGAGTCCCCGACCTCCCTGGTCGGCCGGAACAGTCAGTCCCAGCCACCGGTTCTCGCCCATCGCCCGGAACTCCGTCCACGGGAACTCCGGATGCTGGTCCAGGTCCCGCGCCCGGTGCGGGAGCCGATGCTCCTCGGCGAAGGCGGCGACTTCCCCCCGGAGCGGGTCCGCCGGGAGCACGCCCGCGAGGTCGGTCACAGCCCTTCCTTCTGAAAGAAGGGGGGAGGAGGCGCCGACCGCGGTCGAATGGGACGCTCCCCGATGACGCCCAGCTCTCGGAGGTGCTGGATTCGATCCAGTGGGTATCCCAGAATCCCCCCCAGCACGGCGTCATTGTCCTGCCCGAGCCACGGAGCCCCCCTCCACACACCCCCCGGAGTCTCCGAGAACCGGGGGGCAACCCCGGCGCCTTTCACCCGGCCGGCCACCGGATCGTCCCATTCGAGGAACATCCCTCTCTCCCGGAAGTGATCGTCCCGGGCAATCTCGTCGATCCGGTAGACGCGCGAGATGGCCGTATCGTTCTCGCGACCCACTCGCTCGAGCTCGGCCACCGTTCGGGAGGCACAGAAGCGCTCGATCACCGGGTCGACGAGCTCTCGGTGGCTCGCACGGAATCCGGGGTCGTCGAGGCGGTCATCCGTGATCTCCAGGAGGGTCCGGAGCCGCCGCCAGCTGGCCGGCGTGGCCGCCGCGACCACGACCCACCCATCCGCGGCGCGGACGACGTTGTACGGATGAAGCCGGGGATGAGCATTTCCGAAGCGTCCTCGGACGACCCCCCGCATGAAGTAGTCAAGGGCGAGGTTCTCGAGCAGGACGAAGAAGACCTCGTACTGGGCGACGTCGACGACCTGGCCCTGACCGGTCCGGGACGCGTGAACGTACCCCATCAGGGCGCCGGTGGCGGCCGCGAGTCCGGTGACCGTGTCGTTGAGCGCGGTCCCGGAGCGCATCGGAGGATCCGGGTCCGGATTGCCTTGCAGGGAGAGGAATCCGCTGTAGGCCTGGCCGATCAGGTCGAAGGAAGGCGCACCGACCCGGTCGGGGCTCCCCGACTGCCCAAAGCCGGACACATGCACGATGGTCAGCCGGGGGTTGGCCGCTTGGACCGTCGCGTCGGGGAGACCGAGTTCGTCGTAGGTGCCGGGCCGCGAGGACTCAATCCAGATGTCTACCCGACGCAGCAGGTCGAGGAACAGGGCTCGACCCTCTGGGCGCTTGAGGTCGAGTCCGACGGACAACTTGTTCCGGGAGTACTGCACCCAGGACTCGGAGACGGCTTCGCCCGGCGGAGCGCCCTCGGGTAGGAGCGGAGGGAGGGTCCGAGTGGGATCGGAATAAGGTCGATCGAACGGGGGACCCTCGATATGAATCACCTCCGCCCCGAACTCCCCCAGGTAGGTCGAGGCCCAGGGGCCCGCGACGACGCGCGCCGAGTCCAGCACACGAAGGCCGGCGAGCGGTCCGAAGCTCGGAACAACGGTCGGCGGCCGGGCAGTGTCCTTCGGCACGCGGAGATACCCGGAGGGGGCCGTTTAAGGAACGAGGTTTACCGGGAAACCTCGTCTCCCATATAGCGGCGGCCGCTCCGGGCGGCGGTCGAACGACGATGGACGAGCCACCGTGGGTCCGCTACGAGGGAGAGGCCTTCCGACGCGAGCTTGAGACGTACAAGATGGCCAACCATCCCTTCAAGCTGCATCCGTTCTTCCAGGAGATCGAACGGGGAACCGCCCCCCGGCCGTTGATCCACCGCTGGGCGGCGCAGTTCTATCCCTGGCTCGCCTGCGTGCCGCTGGCGATGGCGGAGCGGTTCTCGAACTGCTCCTGGGAGCCGCGGTTCGACCACTTCCGGCGCATGATCCTGGATCAGCTGGTTGAGGAAGCCGGGGACCCGAAGGGCAAGGAGCGCGGGCATCCCGAGCTTTGGCTCCACTTCTGCGAGGGCCTGGGCTTGCCTCGGGCCCAGGTCCAGTCGACTCCGCTGCTTCCCTCGACGATGGTCGCCATCGACGACTTCCTCTACATCAATCGGCAGGAGCCGTTCTACGTGTCAGCTGGCGGCTCGTCCGAGCCTCCGAACGTCGAGCTCTGCCAGCGGCTGCTACCGGCGTTCCGTCAGCACTACGGTGTCGACGACGACCACCTCACCTACTACTCTCTCCATGTCACGGCGGACGAGGAGCACAGCCGATTCGTCGGCGAGATGGTGGCGGCCTTTGCGGACGCAGCGCCCGTACGTCGGCGGATGTGGGATGCGATGCTCCGCGGCTTCGCGCTGCACCGACTCTTGATTGACGGGGCGCTCGCAGGTCCGAGCGGAGCGACGTAACGTTAAATATCGAGCCCCCGTCGGGAGCATGA
>JASHPT010000038.1 GCA_030037955.1 Thermoplasmata archaeon | reverse complement strand
TCGTAGGGCGCGAGATTCTCGCCCCGCCGTCGGATGACGTCCTTCTTCCGGTCGAGGAAGTAGAAGTAGCCGTCCGCGTCCTGCGTCATCAAATCGCCGGTGTGGAACCAGAGGTTCCGCCACGCCTCGACCGTCTTCTCCGGCTTCCGATAATACTCGAGGAACATCGTGAACGGCTCCCGAGGACGGACGATGAGCTCGCCCGGCGTGCCGGGCGCGACCGGATGATCCTGATCGTCCACGACCTGCGCCTCGACGAACCCGAGCGGCGTTCCCACCGATCCGACCCGGGGCGCCGAGGGTGGGTTCATGAGCGTGGTACATCCACACTCGGTCATTCCGTAGCTTTCCACGATCGACACCCCGAATCTCTGCTGGAAGTCGGACCACAGGCCGATCGGCGTCCCCGAGGCCGTGGCCACACGGACGCCGTGGGCTCGGTCGCTCTCCTTCGGCGGCTGCTTGTAGAGGATCGAGATCATCGAGGTCAGCAACGCGACGTGACTGGCTCCGGCCTGCGCAGCCTGCTCCCAGAAAGTCGACGCGTGGAACCGGTCGGCGACCGCGGCGGTCAGGTCGTTCAGCATCGCCACGAGTACGGTCTTCTCCTGCGCGTTACAGTGGAAGAGCGGCAGGGCGGTGAACAGGACCGAGGTCGATTCGAGGCGGGCCCGGAGCCCGATCTCACGAGGGGTATTCAGAAGCCGTCGGTGAGGAAGCAACACCCCTTTGGGACGATCTGTCGTACCGCTCGTATAGACGATCTCTGCGGGCTCCCACGCAGCGACGGAGGGAGACGGGAGCGGACCCGGCTCCCGGAGCAGCTCGGCGAATGGCACCCCGCCGGGGACCGCGGTGGGGGTCGACTCGCCCACCACCCAGGTGGTCATCTCCGGCAGCCCGATCCTCGCTGAAAGACAGGCCGACACATGAGACGGTTCGAGAACAATCCCCTTCGGCTGCGAGTCCTCGAGTTCGTACGACAGGAGCTCCCCCCGGAGGGCCGTGTTCAACGGGACCAGTACGGCGCCCAACTTCGCCACGGCGAACCAGACGGCGACGAAGTCGATCCGGTTGGAGAGCATCGTTGCCAGGCGGTCGCCGGCACCGAGCCCGGCTTCAGAGAGACCGACCGCCAGCCGGTCCGAGCGATGGTCCAGCTCTCCGTAGGTGATCGCGCCATCCCAGCATCGCAGAGCGACCCGCTCGGGATGCCGCTGTGACTTGGCCCGGAGCATCTCACCGAGATTCGAGTAGTGTTCGTGAGGCTCGAGCATTCTAGGTCACCGGTGTTCGAAGCGGGGCCCGTGCCACCGGAAGAACGACGACGGTTCGACCCCCCCGGGGCACATCGCGGGGCTCGCAGGGGCGCGCAGGAATAAGGATTCGGCGGGAGGCTCGCGGTCGGCACTCCGGATGGGATGCGGCGGCCAGAATCCTACTGTTCATGTAGAGGGAGACCATCGAGCCCGACACCGAGCAGGCGGGCGGGGAGAATCGGGGTCTGGCTACCTCTCGCTCCGCCGACGGGCCCTGAGGGGATGCAAGCGAGGCGACGAACGGCAGCCGGGTGCATCCGAAGACCGGACGCAGGTGAGCGCCGGTGAAGCTGTGGGTCTACATCGTCCGGCGCGTCCTGCTCTTGATCCCGGTCCTGATCGGGGTCATGACCATCACCTTCGTACTGATCAGCGCCATCCCGACCGAGCAGCGGTTGGCCTCCCAGTTCGGCGTCTCGAAGTTCGGCGCCGGACCGTACGTCCTCTGTTCCAAGTTCGGCTTCACGTCACCGAACGGGTCCCGGTTCTGTCCGAACCCGTGGTACTGGAACGGGGTCCGGGAGCTGGGACTCAATCAGCCATTACCGGTGCAATGGGCCCGATACATGTACAACCTGTTCACCGGCCAGTGGGGCTACACCTCCGCCCATAGTCTGCTCTATCTCATCGCGATCCCGGGAGGCATCCCGGTGCTGACGGTCCTCTCCTGGTACCTCCCGTACACACTCGAACTGGCGGCGCTCTCTCTCGTGATGATCTGGCTCATGTCGTTCCCGATCGGGAATCGGGCCGCCGTCAAGCGGAATCGTCCCTTCGACCAGTCGGCCCGACTGTTATCGTTCTCAGGATTTGCCCTTCCCACGTACCTCCTCGGGGGGGGCACCTTACTCCTGGCGGTCCTCGCGACCGGGGGCTTCACACACATCTGTGGCGGGACCGCGACCCCGTGGGACCTGTGGTACGGGCTTCCCCCGGACCCGTCGGGGTACGCCTGTCCGCCGTACAATGGCGTTCAGCCCAGCTGGATCGGAATCTATGGGCAGACGAGTCCGACGCATTTCCCGACGATCGATGCACTGATCCACGGGCAGCCGCTGATCGCCCTCGACACGATCCGTCGCCTGCTGCTCCCGGCGTTCACCGTGGCCTTCGGGTCCGCCGCCGGGATACTCCGCTTCGTGCGGAACAGTATGCTCGAGGTGCTATCGCTGGACTACATCAAGCACGCTCGGGCGCTCGGAGTCTCCGAGTCCCAGGTCATCCGGCGCCATGCGGGAAGGAACGCGTTCAACGTTACCCTCACGGTTCTGGGATTGACCTTCGCCTTCTTCATCGCCGGCTTTCCGGTCACGGAGGACATCTTCGGACTCCGGGGCATCGGGCTCCTGTTCACCTACTCGGTGCGCCCCCCCTTTGACTTCGGGGTGATTTTCGGTACGACGATCGTCTTCACGATCATCGTGGTAGTGGCCAACATCATCGTCGACATCCTGTATGCCTACCTCGACCCCCGGGTGAGGCTCGGCTGAACCTATGGACGGCACGACCTCCTCCCCTCCCGATTCCGAGGCGCCGAAGACCGACACGGCCCGCGGCGGGCCCCGGCCGTTCAACGCACGGGTCGACCAGTTCAAGCGGACGTGGCATCTGCTGCGCCAGAACACGCTGGCCATGGTCGGGCTCGGCCTCCTGATCTTCTTCGTGATCGTGGCCCTGGGATCGTTCGCCTATCCGGGTCCGTCCGACTCGATGACGCTCTACTGCGGGACGTATCTCTCGACCGCGACCAATTGCGTCCACGTCTGCACGTACGCGGCGCCGGAGCTCTCGCCGGGGGCAGGCTGCTACCTGGTGTCGTCCCTGGAGAAGTCGCTCGTCCCGCCCACCGTGTCGGTGTCGCCGTTAAGCATCGGGCCGCTGCCGATGGGGTCCCTCGCGATCCAGCCGGCGAACGGTCTGTTCTACAACATCGCGACCGGGCTCATCAAGGGAGCTCCGTGGTCGCTGGGGATCTCGGCTGCGATCGTCGGAAGCGGGGCCTTGATCGGCCTGCTGCTCGGGTCCGTCTCCGGGTACCAGGGAGGGTCGACCGACGAGGTGATCATGCGGCTGACGGACATCTTCCTCTCGATCCCGGGGCTGCTGCTGGTGCTGGTCGTCCTGGCGGTGCTCCAGACCACGATCGGGAGCCACGTCTCGTTCCTGGGACGCGTCGGCGTCCTCATCGCCGCCTTCGTGGTCACGTGGTGGCCGTTCTACACCCGGATCGTCCGCGGCCAGGCGCTCGTCGTCCGGGAGCAGAAGTTCGTCGAGGCGGCCCGGGCCGGGGGGGCCCGGGCGGGACGCATCCTGCGGAAGCACATCCTGCCGAACGTCACCTATCCGGTGATGGTCCAGTTCTCCCTCGACGTCGGGACCGTCCCGCTGCTGCTCGGCGTCATCGTCTTTCTCGGCTTCCCGATCTGGCCCACGACCCCGTTCCCCGAGTGGGGAACGCTCTCCGCGATCTCGGTGATGGACCTCGAGACGTTCGTGGTGGACTGCGCCTACCCCGGGATCTCCTGCATCTTCCCCTGGTGGCAGATCCTCTTCCCGGGCCTCACCGTCTTCCTGTTCGCGATCAGCGTGAACTTCCTCGCCGATGGCCTCCGCGATGCCCTGGACCCGCGTCTCCGGCGGTAGGGCGACCCCGGTCCCGGGCTGCCCCGAGCCTGTCTACGACGGGGCCAGGACGCCGTTCCCGTTGACCAGCCACCACCAGAAGAACCCGGCGTAGATCACGTTGGTCGAAACGGACGACGGGTTGATCCACGAGGCATACGGCACGACGATGTTGATCTGGAACTCGCTGATCATGATGGCGAGCTGGTTCGCGATCTCCTCGCCCTGGGTGTACTTGAGGACCCGCTCCGGCCCGGACGGGAGGGCGCCGGCGAGCGTCATCACGCCGACCATGGCATCGTACGCCGCGCCCTGGCAGGACTGCGGGACGGTGCTGTACCCGGCTGCCGTGATGTTCACGTAGAAGTTCACGTCCGTCGGGCAGGGCTGCCCGTTGGGAAGCGTGGAGTTGAACGCATTCGGAGTCGTGGTGACGTACGAGGAGCCCAGTCCCTCCGCCGTCGCCTCGGGCAGCGTGAAGGTCTCGTCCGGGAAGTAGAAGATGCCGACATAGTCGGTCGGGTCCGGGTAGTCGGGGTACCAGACGCCGGTCTCCATGGGGAGGGCATTGGTACCGGGGCCCGCGGTCCCCTCGAGGCCGAGCGTCTCGGCCGGGATGTCGACCAGGGTCATCTGGATCTTGCCCCCGCTCGCGTTCGCTACCGCGGCGGCGTAGAGGTCGATCCGGGAGTCCTCGGAGAAGTCGCCCGCGGAGTTGTAGATCGAGAAGCGGCACGGGGCCGCGGTCGTGCAGTTCGCCGCCTCGGGGTCGTAGTACGGGCCCGTCTTGTTCAGCATCTGGGCCCACCAGTAGGCAGGACAGTTGGGATTCGAGGCGTTCGCGCAGGGGTTGCCGCTCGGCCAATTGATGTTGTGCGGGTAATAATCGCCCATGAAGTCCGGAATCGCGCCGCCGAAATCGAAGGCGTACTGGATCCCGTCGACGGTGTTCACGGTCGACTGGACCGAGGCGTACGGGTAGGCGTGGACCATGAACTGCCGCATCCCGAGATAGCTGAAGAAGTCCGAGGGGATCGTAAGCGGGTTCGGCGAGTAGGAGGCCGCGGCGGACTCACTGAAGTTGAGCGCAAAGAACAGGGTGTTGACGGCGAGCGACGGCACGATCAGGGCGCTCGCCTTGCCGTCCTCGATCAGCTGCAGCATGAAGCCGGTATCCGTCGTCGGGAAGCTCGCGAAGTCGGCGACGCCCGACGCAAAGGATTGCTCGCCGATGGTCGGGTCGGATTCCCAGATCACGTGCACCACGGGGACGTACTGGCCGGCGGGAGGCTGACACTCTGACCAGGTGCACAGGGGGTTCGACGCATAGGCCGGGTTCGCGCCGAGGTCGTAGCTCTCTCCGAGCTGGAAGCCGGAGAGGTAGTACGGCCCGGAGCCGACCATCCGCCACTGGGTATTGCCCTCGTACTGGCCCGTGACGGCGTTGTAGTAGCTGGTCTCCCAGTTGTCGAACGAGGTGGCGTTCATCGAGGCGATCTGCGAGGGCGTCGGGGCACGGCACGGGTGGGGTCCCTGGTCCGACGTGTTCGTGAGCGTCCATCCGGGAATCCCCTGGCCCTGGGCCGGGCTGCTGAACCAGCCGCAGGGGACGATGCTGCCGCCCTGCTGGTCCGAGATCAACTCGAGGAAGAACGGCCACGAATCGCCGTAGCTGTTGCTCGCATTCGCATGGAAGGTGATGCAGCCGTGTTCCTGGGACATGGCGATCGACGGGCAGTCGGTCCCGTTGATTGTCATCGCCGCATACATCCACTGGGGGGTGTTGTTGAACGGAACGTGGTAGGCGCTGTCCCAGGAGGAGTTCCCGCCGGGGAGGAGCGACTGGCTCAGGATCCAGCCGTTCGTGAACGCGGAGTAGGGCTCGTTCGCGAATCCCATCGTCCGCAGGATGGAGAACAGGACGTCGGACGGGTAGACGCCCCAGGAGGGGTGGACCCCGTTCACGACGTCGTAGGGGTCGTAGAACTGGGGAGCGCTGCTGATCACAAAGGTGTAGTTGGTTCCCTGGACGAGGTCGTTGCCGCCGTAGAGGTCGGCACACTGCTGGCTGCCCGGGACGCAGGTCGCGATCTCGGCGACGTAGTCGCTCGGAGCCGGGCCGGCCGCGCTCCCGTTGTAGAGGATCAGCTGTTGGTACACGTTCCCGACCACCTCGTAGCCCGCGAGGTCGTAGTCGATCGCCGGGTCGAAGGTGGTGGCACCACCCGAGTAGTCCTCGTAGGAGATGATCTGGCCCGGATGCGGGTCGATGGCGGTCGAAACCCCGGCCAGCTCGTAGTTGGCTCCCGGGGTCCCCACTTTCACGGTGTACGAGAAGTTCTGGTAGCTGGTCGGCTCACCGGCGGCGACGCCGGAGCCCACGAACGTGACCTCGTAGGTTCCCGGCTTGGCGTAGGTGTAGGTCGACTGCAGCCCTTGGGATGTGTTCGTTGAGCTGGTCAGCGTCCCGCCCGGCGAGACGATCTCCGCCGTCCCGAGCGTGTAGAGAGGGTTGGTCGGTGACAGGGTGTAGGTCCCCGCGAAGGTGATGCTCTCGCCGGTCAGGAGGAGCGGAGTAGGGTTCGACGTCGCCGTGGAGTTCGAGACCAGCGAGAGCACGTCGGTCGGGATCGTTCCGAGCGAGTCGGAGGCATAGGAGACCGCCACGGCGACCTCGGCGAGGGCGTGGTCGTTGGTGTGCGTCACGCCGTTGATGTCGGCGGACACGGAGACAATATACACGCCGGGATCGGCAAACGCATGCGTGACGGTGGGAGAGGTGGTGTTGTTGAAGGTCCCGTCCCCAAAGTCAAACTCGAAGCTCGTGGCCCGGTACTGCGCGGGGACGATCGCCGTGAACGGGATCGGCACACCCTGCTGTACCGTCTTGAGCGGCGCCAGCAGCCCGAGGTCGTCCGTAGAGAGCGCCGCCGGGATGCATACTGGATCGTTCGCAGGAGCGCACGTCGTCTTCGTGCCGGGGTACGCCACGTAGGTCACGGCCCCCGAGACGACCACGACGACGACGAGCACCAGGACGGACGCGACGCGCCCGAGAGCCCGTGAGTCCATGCTTGTTCGGGAAGGGCGAAGAGACCCGGGGCGGCCCGCGGGATGCGCCATCGGAAAAAACCGGCGTGCGACGCCACTTTTTGGCGCTATTTAGTTGCTTTGGAAGCCATTCTCAAAAGAACTCTCGAGTCGGTGGTCCGGCCGCTGCGGCCCGTCCGCAGCGCCGCCTCGCGCCGGCTAGGCCAAGTTGAGACGGCCGTGGCGTCGCAGGAGTTCTCGTGCCGGTTCGTGAGGAAGCGCGAGGACGGTCCGACCGAACAGGCCGGTCATCGTCTCCGCAGCGATCAACGCATTCACGATCGCTTCATCGATCGCTTCGACGACGGCCCCGAAGAACGGATTCAGCGCCTCTTCCGAGAGCGCAACGAGGTGTCTCTCGCGAGGTTCCTCGATCTGACCGTCGTTGGCGGTCGAAAAGGCGAGGAAGAGGTCCCCCGATCCGTTCCCGGAGATCGCCCCACTCCGGGCGAGCCCGAGCGCACAGCGTCGCGCGAGGCGGGTGAGCTGGTGCGGGAGCAGAGGCGCGTCGGTTGCCACGATTCCGATGAGCGACCCGCTTTCGGGCTCCTTGGTGCGTCCCTCGGGAATGGCTCGCCCGATCGGGATGCCCGCGATGTGCAGCTGCTCCCTTCGTCCATGGTTGGCTTGGACCAGCGCCCCCAGGCAGTATTGGCCGCCCGAACGGACCTGGCGCGATGCGGTCCCGATCCCGGCTTTGAACTCGTAGGCGATGGATCCGGTCCCCCCGCCTACGCTCCCCTCAAGGACTGGGCCCGAGGCGGCGGAGTCGAGTGCGCTGAACACGTCCTCGACCTTGAGGAGGCCGCCGCACGGGTCGCTCAGGTACCCATCCCAGGTCTCTGCCACCACCGGCAGGTTCCAGCGATCGACGTCCGGGCGGTGCGCTTTCGCGTACGCCGGGACGGCCGAGTGGGCTACTCCGACGCTGGCGGTACTCGTCGTCACGATCGGGCCATCCACAAGCCCGGCCTCGTCGATCCACGCCGTGCCGGTCATCTCGCCGAAGCCATTCAATCGGAACCACCCTGCGAAGACAGACTCGACATCCGTTCGGGACTTGGGAAGGAGCGCCGTCACGCCGGTTCGCACGGCCTTGGCGGCATCGCCGGGGGTGTCGCGGATGACGGTGGTATGGCCGAGACGCACGCCCGGAACGTCTGTGATCGCGTTCCAGGCACCGGGCGTTCCGTCAAAGGGGATGCCAAGTTCCCGGGCTCGGGGCCGCCGACTCATCGAGACCTCCTACTACGAGGTCCGGTACTTCGAGGTCCCGTCCGCCCGCCTGGCGATCGAATCGTCGTGAGTTTCCTGAGCTGCCAGATCGCTTCGCGGGGCCACTGACGCGACCAGCGCTGCTCCACTCGGGTCACGTACCGGCTGGTCATCCCCGGCTCCGGCCTTGTCTCGAGCAGTCGCTCGACGCTGAACCCGCTCTCCCGGAAGAGACGGATCCACTCTCCGTACGGGAGCTGGAATTCGGTCGCCCCGGGCTCTCGAATCCGGTGCAGGGCAAAGTAGCCTCTCTGGAGGCGTCGCGTGGGCGGGCCGTCCACGCCTCGTATCGCCAGCACGAAGATGGGAGAGTGCGTGGAGAAGACAAACCGACCGCCGGCGCGGAGCAAGCGCGCGACCTCCGGCACCGTCCGGTACGGGTCGGCAAACGTCATCGCGCCCCAGTCGCAGAAGACGACGTCGAAGCTGTTGCTACGGAATGGGGTTCGTTCGGCGTCGGCGAGCACAAGGCGTGGGCCCCGTCCGCCCGAGGACGGTCCACGCGGGGCGTGCCTCAACTGGGCCGACGACTGGTCCAGGCCCACGACCCAGCTACCGGTCCGGGCCAAGGCCGACGCCCAGCGCGCGGCACCGCAGCCATATTCCAGAACCCGGCGCCCGCGGGTCTCGCCGAGCAGTCGGACCTTCGCCTCGGGTATGCGCCAAACCCCCCAGGCCCGGGCGTGGACGCCACGAAGGAGGTTGCGGAACCGGCGATCGTAGCGGTCACTCTGACGGTTCCAGAAGGCCCGGTTGCCTCGAGCATGAGCGCTCGAACGACGGGAGGGTGACCGGGACCCCGTTCGCGCGGTGCGGGACACTTCGGGTCCGAGGCAGCGACCCGTATGACGAATGCGCACGACCCGGGCGGAGTCATCCAGGCTTGACGAGGCTCTCTAAAGCGACGCTGGTCTTCGCCAGACCTGGTGACCGAAATCCGTGCCATCGCCGTAGCCATCGACGGGTCGAGCCATGCCCAGCACGCCCTCGAGGAGGCAATCCGGCTGGCCGGACGCCTGTCCGCCTCGCTGACGATCGTCGGGGTCGTTCCGGCCCATACCGTCTATTCCGTACAGCGTCGGGCCGAGCTCGTCGAGCCTCGAGAGGAGGATGTCCGGCTCTACCAAGAACTGTTGACGCGGGCCACCGAGACGGCCCGGAAGGCGGGAGTCGCGTCGGTTTCGAAGGAGCTGCTGCAGGGTGAGCCGGTCGAGGAGATTCTGACCTTCCTCGGCGACCGGCATCCGGACCTGCTCGTGATGGGAGCCCGAGGCCTCTCCACGGCTCGCCGCCTCTTGCTCGGAAGCGTCAGCGATGGAGTCGCGCATCACGCCCATTGTTCGATCCTGATCGTCCGGCCCCCGCCGTAGCCGCGGCCCTCGTGCAGACGGGTCCGCACGGAGGCGCTCCCGTCAAGTGCTCGGGCCTATGCATCCTCGTGGGGCGACGCGGCGCCCGTAGGGGCTGAGGTCCGCCCGGCGATCACACATGCGACGACGCGGCATCTGCTACGACGCGGGGGCGTTCTTGACCTTCAACTGGCACCCCGACTTCGTTCCGACCACCGTTCGCCGGGAGATGGCCGTCATCCGTCAGGACCTGCACTGCAACGCCGTACGGATCAGTGCGACCGGGCTCGACCGGCTCGAGGTCGCAGCCGAGGCCGCAGCTGCCGCAGGACTCGAGGTCTGGTTGTCGCCGGTCCTATGGGACCGAACACCGGATCGGACCCTCCGATACGTTGCCCGGGCGGCCCAGCGCGCCGAAGAGATCCGGGCGCGCAGCTCTACGGCAGTTACGCTGTGCATCGCCTCCGAGCTGACCCTCTTCATGCGGGGGATAGTGCCCGGTCGAACGGTGGGCCAGCGCATCGCGAACCCCGGCCTGCCGGCGCTCATTCGCGGCGGAGGCACCCGACCCCGAGTACGTGCCTTTCTGGCGCGGCTGGCGGAGATGGCCCGCCGAGAGTTCCACGGGCCGTTGACCTACGCGTCGTTGACCTGGGAGGATGTGGACTGGAGCCTCTTCGACTTTGTTGGGGTCGATGCCTACCGTCCTCCGCGGATCGAGGAGCGGTACCTCGAGATGCTCGCCCCCGCGTTCCGGCACGGGAAGCCGGTCGCAGTGACGGAGTTCGGGTATGGGACCTGTCAGCGAGGCAACCTCTCCGAAGGGTTTCTCGGGACGGCGGGGCTCGAGGCGAACATTGTGGATCTTCCTTCGCAATTCTTCCACCAGCTGCCGGTTCTGGGTCGATTCGTGCGGCCCCACCTCAAGGGCCGCTACATACGAGACGAGGAGTGGCAGGCCCGGAAGCTGGTGGAACAACTCAAGATCCTGGACGCGGTCGGCGTGGACGGGGCCTTTATCGCTCAGTTCCTGTCCCAGATTACTCCCTACGACCCCGACCCGTACTTCGACCTCGACATGTCGAGCTCGAGCCTGGTCAAGTATCTGGGCCGCGGGCGACACGGCCAGACATACCCCGACCTCCCGTGGGACCCGAAGGCGGCGTTCCACGCGGTGGCAGAGTTCTACGCTCAAGCGGCCGATTGAACTGCAGAGGGCCCCGTGCCGCCGCAGGGCGCGTGCTCCCGCTGCGGGCCCACCACGACGTCAGAATCCCCGAGGCGAGCCCTCCTCGCACAACATTTGCTCGAGGCGGCTTCGGCCGGCTCGGGGGCCGTGGGCCCAGTCGGATTTGAACCGACGACCTCCCGGTTATCAGCCGGGTGCTCCAGCCAGCCTAAGCTATGGGCCCTGAGGGCCTCGCATCCGGTCCACGCCTTAGCCATTTCGGCGCCGGCGCCGTTGCCGGGGCGCCGGCCCCCGCTGCGGAGCGTCGCGGCTCATCCGAGCCCATCCCGGAACTTGATGCTGGCATGCGTGCCGTCGCAGAACGGCTTGTTGCTCGAGCCTCCGCACCGGCAAAGCGCCACTCGGTTCCGAACTTCGTACGGCGTACCGTCGGCCGATACCACCGGGATCCGCCCACGCACCCAGAGCGCCCCACTG
>JASHPT010000037.1 GCA_030037955.1 Thermoplasmata archaeon | reverse complement strand
AGCGCGCCCGAGCGCAGGGACTTGAAGATCAGATAGATCTGCCAGAAGATCAGGAAGTTGATCAGCGCGATGACGTAGAGGAAGGCGCCCGAGATGAGGGTGCCGAGGATCTCCCCGTCCGCCTCGAACGCGGGCAGGTTGCTCTCGATGAACTGGGTGGCGAGCACGAGGACGCCGATCATCGCCACGACGATCGTCGAGTGACCCAGGGAGAACCAGGTGCCGACCGTCGTCGGCCGCTTGTCCTGCTGGAGCAGCTTCCGCGTGGTGTTGTCGATGGCGCAGATGTGGTCGGCGTCGACCCCGTGCCGCAGGCCCAGCGTGTACGCGAGGATGCCCAGGGCCCAGAAGATGCCGTACCGGGTTCCGATCCAGAACGTGAGGTAGATGCCGATGCCCGTGGCCGCCGCGATGCCCACGTAGATGAGGATGACCTTGAGCCACTCCGCCCGGGAGAGCACGACCGGGTTTCGGATCTCCGTGAGCGGGTTTGCGATCTCCGCCGACGCCGGGGGCACGACCCCGTCCATGCGGACGGGGATATAAGGCGTTGTGGTCTTTTTTAAAAACGTAACACTCCAAGGTGGGGCCTCGCGGACCGCGGGCCTCCCCGTTATAGGATGCGCCGGGTTCGCGAGGGTCGTACGGGCAGTATGGCGGGACGCGCACGTCGAAAGGAAAACCCGGGGCGGGGGTCGGACCGCGTCCCCACGGGTCGGAAGGGGAAGGACGCGTACGTCGTGCGCCTGGGCGTTTCGCTCGAGCCGGACCTTCTCGCCCTCCTAGACAGCTGGGTCCGGGAACGGAACTCCCCCAGCCGCTCGGACGCCATCCGCGCCCTGATCCGCAAGGAGCTCGCCGAGCACGAGCTGGGCGACCCCGACTCCGACTCGGTGGCGAGTGTCCTGCTCCTCTACCGACACGAGGCCCCGAACGTGCTTCGGCGACTGACCGCCGTGGAGCATCACTGGGGGGCGCACATCCGGTCCTCCTCGCACGTCCACCTCGAGGGTGGCTCCTGCATGCAACTCATCGGTCTGGTCGGAAAGCGAGCCGAGGTGGTCAACGCCGCGGAGGACCTGCGCGGGGTCAAGGGCATCGCCTTCGGTCGGTACTCGCTCGGGACTCCCGCCGTCACGGGGGGGAGCACGGGCCACCGCCACCCCCACACCGGTCCGCACGCCGCCGCCGATTCGGGCGACCGGGACCCGCCAGAACCGGAGCCGCGGAACCCGCGGCGACGCCCTCAGTAGGACTCGACGGCGAGCCCGGGGATTCGGTGGAAGCCCGAGTCTCCGGTAACCAACACGCAATGATGGCGGAGCGCGACCGAAGCGATCATCGCGTCAATCATGGGGAGCGTCGCTCCACGACTCCGCAAGTCCGCCCGCAACTGGCCGGCCAGCAGGCTGCACTCTCGGTCGAAAGGGATCACGTCGCGTTTGGCGATCAGTTGCATGGCCCGCGCCAGGTAGGTGCCTCCGGTAACGTAGGCCCCATCGAGGAACTCGGCCATCACCGGTGCGGGAATTGCGACCACCTGCGCTTCGGCATCGAGTGCCTTCGCTTTGGCAGTCGCCCCGGTGTGTCCCCGAAGTAAATCGATCAAGAAGGAAGTGTCGAGGGCGCGGACCATTTCAGCGCCCGTTCCGCATCAACCGGGCGAACCGCTCTTCGTCGAGCTCCCTCAGCCGCTTACGCTCCGCCTGAATCGCCCGGAGGGTCTTCTCGGGCAGGTCGGCCCACGCCCCCGCGAAGCTCGACAGAGGAGGGTGGGCCCCGGCGAGCCGCTTCACGACCTGGCTGAACGACTCTCCGGGGCGCTTCTGGCCCCGGAGCAGGTCATACGCCTCGCGATCCAATGCAACCGATGTGGTGTCCATGCCCTACCTATGTGTGACATAACTGGGAGACATAATGGTGCTGGTCGACCCTGGGTCCACTCCCCCCCAGGGGTCGAGACCCGGGGCCGGCGATCGTTCGTTCCGGGCGAGATTTGGGAGGGCTCACGACTCTCCCCGCCTTGGCTTGGGGTGCCGGGTGGAGCGAGGACTCCACGAGCAGCGGATACTGACCCGGAGGGTCTGCGGACCCACGGTCCACCCGGGGAGAAACGCCCCGGGAGAAAGCGTACGGCGAGCGCCCGGGCCAGCGCTTTCACCCTACGCAACGAGAAGTGGGCTCCAGCGCGAGGGCGCGGTCCGCGCACTAAAGTGACTGCCCTAAAGACCGATCCGGGCTTCCGGAGGGAACGGGGGGAGTCCATCGTCCGTTCGTTTCCAGATCGTCATCGACTGCCGAGAGCCTCGCCGTCTGGTTCAGTTCTGGAGCTCGGCGTTGCGGTACCGCCCCGAGCCGCCTCCGCCGGGATTCGCCGGGCGGCAGGAGTACTGGAGAAGCATCGGGGTCCCGGAGGAGGAACTCCGGGACGTGACGAGCCCCGAGTCGATCGATGACCCGACGGGAGAGGGACCGCGCATCTGGTTCCATGCGGTCCCCGACGTGAAGTCGTGCAAGAACCGCCTGCACTTCGATATCCGGGCCAGCGGGAGTCACGACCTTCCCCTCGCAACCCGGAAGGACCAGGTCGAGGCCGAGGTGGCCCGGCTCCTGACGCTCGGGGCGACTCGGCTCGAGACGCTCTACGAGGAGGGCGACGACCATTACGCGGTCGCCCTGCTCGACCCGGAAGGGAACGAGTTCGACGTGAACTAGGCCGCGACCGACACGCACGGTCTCCCGGACCGGGAGCACGCTTTGCGCGCCCGCCATGCTCGACAGCGGGCGGGGCGAAGCCCCCGGGGGCGGCGTCCCCGAAGGACGCGTCGAGGGTGGCCACCGGCGCCCCCCGAGGGCTCCGGTCGCGCCCTATCGCACGGCCGCGTAGTGGAGCAGGATCTCCTTGTCCTCTCCAGGCTTGGTTTCGATCAGGCTGAGCGTGGTCTGGCCCTTCACCGGCCCCCAGTACCGTGGGCCCTTCCCGTAGACGACGGGCATGACGAAGAACCAGTAATCGTCGGCCAGGTTCCGGCGAAGACACTCGCGGACCACGGCGGGACCTCCCTCGACCATGATGTTCCCGCCCTTCTCGTGTCTCAGCTTCGTCAGGACCCGGGCGAGATCCCCCCGGAGGATCCGGGAGTTCTCCCAGTCGGTGGACTTGAGACGGTGCGAGAGGCAGATTTTCTCCACGCGGTCCAGGTATCGTCGGTAGTCGAGGAGCCACTTCTCCTCGCCCGGCTTCCGGGCCTTCTCGCTCCAGGTCCGCTGGTGGCCCAGGAAGGAGCGGCGGCCCATGACGACCGTCGTGACATCGTCGAACCGGTCGTACCACATGTGCCGAAAGAGGGCGGTGATCTCCGGCGAGGGCCGGTCGGAGCCCGGGTACGTCGGGAACTCGCCGCGGCCATCCAGGGTCATGTACACATTCGCGGTCACTTTGCGCATCGTCTCCACTCCAGGTCTTCGGGCACCGGGCGATCCCAGGGGTCCCCGGCGCGACGATTCCATGCGCAAACGGACATATATCCATTTAGGTATGTATGGCCCGTGGCCGACGTGTTTCAGCTCCTGGCGGAGCCGTCGCGACGGCACCTGC
>JASHPT010000036.1 GCA_030037955.1 Thermoplasmata archaeon | reverse complement strand
AGGAAGATCCGGCCCTGGCCGGCGTCCACCCACTCCTCGACCACGCGGCCGGCTTTCCGGATCCCCCGCTGGATGCCCTCCAGCGTCCGGGGGTCCCGGGTCGGTACCTGGAGGAGCTCCTTGTCCCAGAGGCACCACATCGAGATCGGGGTGTCCGGGAACTCCCGGGACAGGGCGATGAACGGGTAATCGAAGCGGCTCCGGAACGAGACCTCCCACAGCGGCATCACGGGCTCCACCGGCCGGGAGGTAGATAGGTGTTGAGCCGTCGTACGACGGCCGCCATATGCGGGTCCAGACCCATTGTCCGGCACGCCCTGGGGGTGGTCGAGGATGCCATGTTCGGACTTCCTAGCACCCGACTCGCCGAGTTGAGCCGACCCGACTACGACCGGAACCTCACGGAGTTCGCCCGCCTCGAGTATCCGCGCGAGGACCCTCGGTCGATCCTCACGCAGGCACTTCGTGCCGCCCCGGCTTCCCGGCGCGGCCCGACGGACCGACTCCGATGGTTCCGGCCGTTCGGCCGCGCGAAGGAGGGGAGGTCCGCCAAAGCCTAAACCCGAGGGACCGATCCGCGGCCGGAATGCCGGGCTCCACGGTCACCTTCCACGGTGGGGTCCGGGAGATCGGCGGCAACAAGCTACTGATCGAGGACGGCCCGGATCGCGTCCTGTTCGACTTCGGGCCCTCGTTCGCGCCGCGCTACAAGGAGTTCTACCTCAACTTTCTCCGGCCGCGACCCACGAATCCGGTCGAGGACCTCCTCGAGTTTGACCTGATTCCCCGGATCCCGGGACTGTATTCTCGGGAAGCCCTGCACGGGTCCGACCTCCCGTACGAAGCGCCCCGGATCCACGCGGTCTTTCTGACGCATGCGCACTTTGACCATGCTGGCTATCTCGAACACATCGACCCGGAGATTCCGGTCTACCTCGGCCCCGACACGAAGACCCTGCTCGATACCATCGAGTCCTCGGGGACCGTGCGCTATGGCACGCATCCCTGGACCCTGCTGACTCCGGGCTCGCCCGTTCGCATCGGGAACATCGAGGTCCGGCCGCATCCGGTCGACCACTCGATCCCGGGCGCCTACGGCTACGTCGTCCACACGTCCTCGGGCACCCTCGCCTACACGGGTGACTTCCGGCAGCACGGCCCCCGGGCGGAGCTGACGGAGCGGTTCCTGGCCGCGGCCGCCGAAGACGCTCCCGCCGCGTTCGTGACCGAGGGCACCCGGGTCGGCCCGGACCCGCGCCGGAACTTCAGCGAGGGCACGGTCCGGAGCGAGGTCGACCGGGTCCTGCAGGGGTCTCCCGACCTCGTGCTGGGAACCTGCTACCCCCGGGACATCGACCGGATCGTCACGCTCTACGAAGCGGCGCGGGACGCGGACCGCGCGTTCGTCGTCTCGTTGAAGACCGCGTTCCTGCTGACCTCGGTCGCCGGGCGTCCGGGGTTTCCGAGGGTTCCGGTACCGGGACACACCCCGGACCTCTACGTCTACGGCCGTCCCAAGCGCCGATACTACAAGTGGGAGGAACCGTTCCTGGACGCGGCCCTGGACGCGGACTACGTTCGGACGCACGGCCGTCGACTGTTCCTGATGCTGGAGATGATGCACTTTCCGGAGCTGATCGACCTTCGACCCCCGAAGGACAGTCCGTTCATCTATTCGATGAGCGAACCGTTCTCGGAGGAGGACCTCGAGGCCGAGGTACTGCAGAACTGGCTCGAACACTTCCAGCTGCGCAAACACTCGCTCCACGCCTCGGGCCACTGTTCCGCGCCGGAGCTGGTCTCGATCGCTCAGCACCTTCGTCCGGCCCAGACCTTCCCGATCCACACGGACCACCCGGACGACTTCCACCCGAAGGGCACCACGGTGGTCTCCCCCGAGAAGGGAGTGGCCTACCCGATCGGTGGAACGTAGGGCCCGGAGCCCCTCGCCTTAAGGGCGGCTGGCTTGTCCGCGAGCCCGATGCCCACCGACCACCTTCCCACGGGCCTCCCTGCCCTGGATGGACTCCTCGGCGGAGGGCTCGACTCGGACGCCGTGACCGAGGTCTATGGCGAGGGCGGCACCGGGAAGACGATCTTCTGCCTCCAGCTCGCCGTTCGCGTGGCCCGGGGGGGCCGCTGGGTCGTCTACGTCGATACCGAGGGCCTCTCCGTGGACAAGCTCGAGGCGATGGCGGGCGGGGATCTCGCGAGGGTCCTGGAGCATCTTCTGATCTCGTCCCCGTCGACACTCCCCGAGCAGACCCGTGCGGTCGCCTCCGCCGTGCGGCTCGCGCGGGACCACTCCCGGCCCGTGGGCCTCATCGTGGTCGATTCGGCCACGATGCATTACCGGCTGGAGCTGGGGGGGAAGGACGAGGAAGCCGCCCGTCGAGACCTCGGCCTGGAGATGGCGCAGCTGGTGTCGGCCGCGCTGCAGGTGCCGGTGCCGGTCCTTGTGACGAACCAGGTCTGGCGACGGGTCACCGACGGCGCTCTCGAGCCGGTCGGCGGCGCTTTCCTCAATCACGCAGCCAAGACGATCCTCCGGTTCGATCGCCTTCCGGGGGAGTGGCGACGGGCCGTGCTGGTCAAGCACCGGTCGCGCCCCGAGGGTGCAGTAGAGTTTCGGATCGCCGGGCACGGCCTAGAGTGAGGCCGCGGCGCTAGGTCCCCGGTGGCACTCCGGCGTGGGCCGGGTCCGGTCGTCGTCCATCCATGAGATCGGATAGAGTCCGTCCGGTTCGGGAAAACTCAAGCCAACTGCTCACCCCCACGGTCAGCGCGAACGCGGCCAGCACCTGCAGGCACACGAGCACGAGGTCCATCTCCGGGTCCAGGAACGGCAAGGCGGCGAGCAAAGCCACCCCCACAACCCCAACTGCCCGAGCCCGGGCAGCGCGCAGGGGGAGGAGGGCGAGGCCGATGCCGACCGCGCCGGCGCCGAGGAGCGTCAGCTCCGCTGTGGTGGAGAGAACGGGCGGCGCGCAGTTTCCGCCGGTGAGGAGAGTCGGTAGCGCGACGGTGAGGCCCTTCTCACACTGGTCGAGGTTCAGCTCGTACAGCCCCACGAAGATGGCGACCAAGAAAAGTCCGGACCACGTCACGCCCAGGATCACGAGCGATAGCGGCGGCCCCGCCTGATTCCGCCCGAAGACAAGTCCCCCCGCGACCAGGGAAACGAGACCCCCGAGCAGGAGAGGGAGAGCGGGAATCCAAAAGAACCCGGGGAAGCTCAGCAGGGACCAGCTTCCGAAGAAGAGCAGGACCGACGCTCCGACCATACTCCCGACCGCGCCCGACGCCCCTAGCAGGCTCAACAGCGTCATTGCCGCGCCGATTGCGAGCGGCCAGAGAATCCAGGCCAGTCCGGGTGTCGACCCGAAACAGGAGGCGGTCCCCGTGGGACAGAGCCACGAAGGCGTCAGGAGAGCCCATCCGGCCCCGACAACGCCGCCCGCCGCCAGGCCGGCCCCCCAGAAAACCAGGATGCGGGTCGCCCGTAACTGGCTGTCCTGGAGAGGGGTGCCGGAGCGGACCTCGGCGGTCGACCCTTCCGCGTCCATCGGGAAACTCACTGCCCCCCGGGGACCATACATGCGTGACCAGGACCATAACGGGGTCGGGCGGCCCCCGGGCCCCCGAGATCCGGATCGGACCCGTACGACTTGGCCTACCCGCTCCGGATCTCGTGGAGGCGGCGCACCATCTTCACGACGGAGCGGACGGCGCCGGCGGCGTTCTCGATCCGGTCCTGGGCCTGAAGACGGGTCTCGCCCGGCCCCGAGATCCCCAGACCGAGCGGCTTTCCGAACTCGACCGAGAGGTCGGTGAGCTTCCGGGCCGCCTGGTTCATGATGACCTCGTCGTGGTGGGTCTCTCCCTCGATGACCGCCCCGAGGGTGACGACCGCGTCCACGTCCTTGCGCTCCATCAGGGCTCGAACCGCGACCGGCATGTCGTAGACCCCCGGGGTCTTCACCACGGGCCCGACCGTCGCGCCGAGGAAATCGATCTCCTCCCGCGCCCGGTCGATCATCACCGTGGTGATGTCGTAGTTGAACTCGCTTCCGACGATGGCGATCCGGATCCCGTTCCCTTCGCGCGATTGCTTCGGCATGGTTCTTCCTTCCTTGTGCGGTCGTGGTGCGGAGCTCGGCTCAGCGATGCGGCCGCACCGGTCCCGCATCGGCGAATCCCTGCCGCAGCCCCTCGCCCGCGTGCCGGGCGAGGTCGTGCGGCCGGAACAGCATCTGGTAGGCGTTGAGGGCGTGCTCCTCCGCCCGGCGTCGCGCCAGCCGGTCGAGCTCGGAGGCGTCCCGCGCCTCTCCCTCGTGGACGAAGCACTCCAGGATCGGCTTCCCCTCGAGCACCTGGGCGACCTGGAGACCCAGGGACGCGGTCGTGGCCGAGCTCTGGTCGAGCGTCGCGGGACCCGGCATGCCGAGGGCGAGGCAGAGGTCGACGCCGTCCTCCTGGAACAGCTGACGACAGGCGACCGCCAGGTCCTTGATCCCCGGAACCGTGCGTCGGTAGACCCGGAAGCCGGTGCCGGCCGCCCGGAGCGCGCCGAGCGCCGCCGAGGCCATGTCGACCCGGGCGAACGTCGTGTCGGCGATGCCGATCCGCTTCATCGGGCCGACTCCTCTGTGGCCCGGGCCCGATCCAGGATCCGCTCCACCAGACGCTTGGTCGCGAGATGGTCGTGCGGCAGCTCCGGCAGCCGGACGACCTTGACCTTCACGCCGCGTCGGGCAGCCTCGGACTCGACCTCGTGCTCGTCCCAGATCTGGTCGTAGCCGAGGGCGATGATGCTCGGCCGGACGTCCACGACCGTCTGGTAGATGTCGGTGGGCGAGCCCAGGATCGCCCGGTCGACCGGCTTGAGCGCCTGAACGACCAGGAGGCGCAGGTGCTCGGGAACGATCGGCTCGTGCTTGAGGCGCTTCGCGGTCGCGTCCCGGGCCACGACCACGACGAGCTCGTCGCCGAGCTTGCGGGCCTCCTCGAGGAAGTAGACGTGTCCCGGGTGCAGGAGGTCGAAGACCCCCGTGGCCATTACGCGGACGACCATGCCGTCCACGCCTGTACGATCGTCCGGCCCTCGAGGAACTGCCAGCCGTGGGCCTCGGCGTACTCTCGCGCCGCCTCCGGCGAGCGCGCGCCGCCCGAGTCCCCGAGCATCTCGCACACGGTGACCGATTCCGAGACGCCGGCCATCCGGGCGAGCGCAATCGTGAGCTCGGTATGACCCTTCCGCTCCGAGACGAGCCCGGGCGCGGCGTAGAGGATCGGAAGATGGCCGGGAGCGCTGAACTCCGCCGTGAACCGGGTGCGGAGCTCCTCGTCGGTCATCTGCGCGGCGTCCCGCGCCAGCTCTCCGACCGCCCGGATGCCGGTCGCCCGGTCGTTGTCCGGGATCCCGGTGTAGGTGGCGCGATGATGGACGTGGAGGCCGAACGGGCTCCGCGCGTCGTAGCGGAGCTGCTCTCGTCGCAACGCTCCCAGCACCGGGAAGTCCCCCTCGCTCTCGCGCAGGAGGTCGGAGTAGAACGGAAGGCCCAGGCGGGCGCGGAGCTCGTCCGAGATGGCGGTGCAGATCCAGCCGCCGGCGTCCCGCCGCAGCAGCCGGATGAGCTCGGGCGTGGCCCGCTCGCTCAGGATCACGAGGTCGGTCTCGCCCTCGCGGTCGGCGGCGTCGAAGATCAACACCGGTTCGCCGTCCGCCAGCGCCTGGCCGGCGGCCAGGATCTCGCGGGGGACCGGTCGCCGGGCGACGGCGCGCAACACGGCCGCCACGAGACGGACGGAGCTAATAAGTCGAGCGTAGCTACTCAGGAATGGGTTGATAGCCCAACGGGGGAGGGAAGCGGAGGTTCGCGCAGTCGAGCGATCCGGCGGTCTTGCACGTCTCCGAACGGGGCCCCCGGAGGGGCCGGCGTTCTAGGAGGTGATCCATCT
>JASHPT010000035.1 GCA_030037955.1 Thermoplasmata archaeon | reverse complement strand
CCTCGAGGCGTTCCGGTACGGCATGCCCCCGCACGGGGGCTGGGGATTCGGCATCGACCGCCTCGTGTGGGCGCTCGCGGGCGTCCCCAATATACGGGAGGTCCGCTTGTTCCCTCGCGACCGGTATCGCCTTGATCCGTAGGGGAGTCCGCACGCATGGCCGCCATCAAGAGGACCCTGCCCGCGCCGCCCGAGCTTCAGAGCCGCTGGGCGGCGGTGCTCGAAGAAGCGGGGCGGCGCCCTGAGATTCTGGCGCTCGCGGACAAGTACCCGGAGCAGCGTTCGCTGTATGTTCCGTTCGCGGAAATCGACGGCGCGGATACCGCGCTAGCGGACGTGCTGCTCGACCGACCGGACGAAGTGCTCACCGCCGGTGCCCGAGCGATGCAAGAACTGCTGCCCGTAGCCGTTCCAGAGTCCGACGCGCTTCGCCTCCGAGTGACCGGACTTCCGGTCACCGTGCATCGCCTGATCCGCGGGATTCGCGAAAGCGATCTGAATCATCTGATTGCGGTGGACGGGATCGTCCGTCGAGTGACCGAAGTCCGGCCGCAGATTCGCGACGCTGTGTTCCAGTGCGTCTCGTGCCGAACCGAGTTCCACGAGCCACAGGACGAGGGCTCGATGACGTTCCGCGAGCCCCTTGAGTGCCCCGAATCCCAGGGCGGCTGCGGCAAACCCCAGGGTCGCACGCGATTTCGTCTCTTACCGGAGAAGTCGGCGTACGTCGATGCGCAGCGGATCGAGATCCAGGAACATCCCGAGACACTAAAGCACGGGGCGCACCCGCAGGCAATCTCCGTGATGCTGACCGAGGATCTCGCTGGGGTGGTCCTCCCAGGAAATCGCGTTGTTCTCAACGGAATTCTCCGCAGCTTCCAGCGCGCAAGCGTGACCCGAGGGGGTGTGGTGCGCAACACTACCTTCGATATCCTCGTCCTTGCAAACTCGATCGAGTTCAAGCAGCAGCTGTACGAGGAGATCGACATCACCGCGGAGGAGGCCCAGTTGATCGAAAGCTTCCGAGGCGATCCAACGGTGATTGAGAAGATCGTGATGTCGCTGGCTCCGACCATCAAAGGGATGGAGGAAGAAAAGGAAGCGATCGCGCTCCAGCTGTTCGGTGGCGTCGAGAAGCGACATCCCGACGGGATCCGGGTGCGAGGCGACATCCACGCGCTCATCGTCGGAGACCCCGGGTGTCTGATCGGTGATGAGCGGATCGCGATGGGCGACGGCACATCGGCCCGTCTCAGCCGGCTGGGGCGAGCCCATCTGCAGCCGGTCTGTCACGGAGTCCGGACGATCCAAGGCAATGGAATAAACGCCATCGCGACGATGTTTCACCGCTACCCGAACCAGCGGGTGCTGCGAGTCACTACGGACAGCGGGAAGGCGATCGTCGGCACGCTCAACCACCCCCTCCTGCGCGTCGATCCAAAGTCCACTCGGGAGGAGTGGGTTCGCCTCGATCAGCTACGGGTAGGTGACCATCTTCGCTCCGCGTACCACATCGAGTGCGATCGGACCAAACTAGTGCGGACCGGCTGGAAGACTCCAAGCTACTTCCACAAGAGCTGGCATGTAAAGGTCCCGCGGTACTTCAACGCCAGTGTCGCGGCGATTTTCGGGTACGTACTAGGAGACGGCACCGTCGCCCGAAGCGGTCGCCGAGTCATTTTGATCGCCGGAGCCGGCGAGCAGGAGGTCATCGCCGGGGTCTCCGATCTCTTCGACCGGGTGTTCGGCGTTCGCCCCCGGTTCACTCGCCAACGCGACGGTGCCGTCCAGTACCAGGTGGATCGGACGCCCATTGCGGAGTGGATGTACGGCCTGAGGCGACATAGAGTCCCCGACTGGACCTTCGCCTCTCCCAACCGCGTGGTGGCCCCCTTCCTACGGTGGCTGTTCGAGGCAGACGGAACCTGCTTTGCCAAAGGAAGAGGTCGGACAGCCGTCCAGCTTCGTTCGTCCAGGATCGAGCTTCTTCGGGACGTTCAGAATCTCCTCCTTCGCTGGGGAATTCACAGTCGAATCCTGTGGCAAGGTCCCCCGCGTCCGCATCTGCTGAGGGGAAAGGTGGTGCGAGGGGGGCCGAGCGGGTCGTTGGTGATCCGATCCGGACCGTCGATCCTGAGATACTCGAAGTACATCGGATTCGTGAGCACACAAAAGCGCGCTCGCCTCGCGTCGGCCTGTGGTCTCGCAAGAAAGAGAAGTCGATCCGTCCACGATCGCGTGAGCGAGCGGGTGGTATCGATTCGAGCCGGCCGTCGAACCACGGTCTACGATCTTGAGATCGCGGGGGCTCACCAGTTCATCGCCAACGGGATAGTGAGCCACAACACGGCCAAGAGCCAGCTGCTCAGATACGTGGCCGAGGTGGCCCCGAGAGGAATTTACACAAGCGGCAAGGGCGCGACGGCCGCCGGACTTACAGCCGCGGCGGTCAAGGACGACTTCGCCGGTGGCCGGTGGGTCCTAGAGGCCGGCATGCTGGTTCTGGCCGACGGAGGAATGGCTGCGATCGACGAGTTGGACAAGATGAGTCCGGAGGATCGATCGGCAATGCACGAAGTCCTAGAGCAGCAATCTTGCAGCATTTCTAAGGCGGGGATCACCGCGACGCTGAACGCAAGATGCCCGGTTCTCGCGGCCGCGAATCCGAAGTGGGGTCGGTTCACGAACGACCGCACGATCTCGGAACAGATTGATCTGCCACCGACTCTGCTATCCCGATTCGACGTGATCTTCTCCATCAAGGACCAACCGAACCAGGAGCGAGATCGGCGCCTCGCGGACGGGATCCTTGCATCGCACCGAGAAGGCGAAGCCCGCGGTGTAGCCCCCGACGAGCAGTTGGGCTCGTCGGAAGCGCCATTCCCCCCGGGTCTTTTGAAAAAGTATATCGCCTACGCCAAGCGCAACATCCGTCCGGTCCTCTCCGAAGAAGCCCTCGCTGTCCTGAGCGACTACTACGTCCGGGTTCGAGCCCAAGGGGAAGAACCCAACGCGCCGGTCCCGATCACGGCACGCCAGTTGGAAGCGCTCGTTCGACTCAGTGAAGCCGCGGCGAAGGCTCGGCTATCGCCTCAGGTCACCGTGGAGGATGCACAGCGGGCCGTTTCGATCATGAAGAGCTTCCTACAGCGGGTCGCGATGACCGAGGGCGGCAAGCTAGACGTCGACCTCGTCCAGACCGGGGTAAGCCACAGCCAGAGAGAGCGACACGAGATTGTCCTTCGGATCCTCCGAGAACTCCAGGAGGGACCAGATCATTCCTTCACTCTGGAGCAGTTCCTCGAAGCCTGCGAGAAGGCCGGGGTGCCCCCCGCTAAGGCCGAAGCGCACCTGCAGACCCTGCGCAATCAAGGCGAGGTCTACGAGACGCGACCGAACCGCTGGCAGCTCGTACGATTCTAGCGCTCGCCGGCGGGCGAGGCCGATTTATCCTCTCCCGTACCTCGTTTCACTCGCTCATGTCGGAGGACGCCGGGATCGTCATGCGCGTGCACCGGGTGCGCGCGGAGTTCGTGGTCGCCGCGTGCGACGCGGAGCTGATCGGCCGCGACCTGCCGGTCGGCGACGCCGGGCGTACCGTACGAGTCTCCGGGCAGTTCTACGGCGAGCGGGTGGTCTCGCGGGAGGAGATCCTCTGGGCGCTCGAGCGGGCCACCATCGCGAACCTCCTCGGGACCCGTACCCTCCGCCTCGCGGAAGAGGCCGGCTTCCTGAGCCCCGG
>JASHPT010000034.1 GCA_030037955.1 Thermoplasmata archaeon | reverse complement strand
GATCGCCTCTATCTCTGCGGTGCGGGCACCCATCCGGGCAGTGGTGTCACAGGGGCCTCCGGCCCCAACGCCGGCCACGTCATCCCGGAGGACCTCGGGCATCCTGCGCCGGGCCACTGAGCCATCCCCAATCCTTGGGCCGATCGATTCTGTGCGGGAACCCTGCTGCCACATTCACTCCCTTCGGGTACGGGGGGGCGACCTTCGCCCTCGGCGGGTGTGCGCCCCGCACGTAACCCCTCCAAAGCCCATCGGAGTCCGATAGTGCGGGATTCGTCCGGAGGTCCCCGTACGCCGGCGGGGTCCGCACCGTTCATCGCCCAGACCCACCGAAGGGCCCTTATTGTATGCCTGCATACATCCCCCGCATGGCGTCGGCCGAGACGTCGGTGCGCGTGTCGCGAGAGACCCTCCGCGAGCTCGAACGCTTCCGGGAGCTGTTTCACGCGGCCAGCGTGGACGAGACCATCCGAAGACTCGTGCGCGAGCGGCGGGCCCGGGCCCTCGACTGGATGGCGTCCCGCGCCCGGGGCGGCGGCACCGCTTTCAGCGAGGAGGACCGGTACGACGCTCACGATTGATTCCTTCGCTTGGGTGGAGCTCCTTCGCGGCACCCGGCTCGGAGACGCGGCCCGCCGCGAGATCGACCGGGCCGAAACCTGCCTGACGCCGGCGATCGTCCTCGCGGAGGTAGCTCTTCGTCGTCTCCGGGACGGAGGCACGGAGCCCGAAGTCGCGCGAGAGCTTCGGGCCATCTGCGAGGCCTCTCAGCTGGTCCCGGTGGACCGTTCCATCGCGCTCGCGGGGGCCCGCGCGCGGGAGGAGCTTCGAGCGACGGCCCGAGCACAGAACCTGCCGGCCCCGGGCCTCGGCGACGGACTCGTCTTGGCAACCACGAGGAGGTTCGCGTCCCGGCTCCTGACGGGGGATCGACACTTCCGGACCCTCCCCGAGACCCTTTGGCTCGAGTGACTCCCCAGCGGTATCCACGCCGATCGGGCCGGGGGGGGGGAGCCCGACCTCTGCGGCGCCAGGCCGTGTCCGGGCGGCGGTGTCCAGGCGGCCCTGGGCGCCAACGCCGCCCACGTCCTCCCGGAGGACCCGGGGGATCCGTCCGCCGGAACCTGGCCGCCGTACGGTCGAGCCCCGAGGAGCCGAGGAGGTTGGTAGTTACAGAACGGCGGGAAAGGGTTCTGCGCCTCCGGGCCTGGGGGAGAACCAGCGGAGGCGCAGGGGTGCATCGTGCTTATCCGGTGGTGGCCAGCATCCGGGCCGCCCGAGCGGTCGGCTCGATCAGATAGAGCGCTCCGGCCAGCAGGGCGAAGATACCGCCCAACAGGGCGAGGACGCTCGACCCGAGGGTCAGTACGCCCCACGCGATCACTGCGAGGATCACCAGGAGCACTCCGCTCGCGACCGGGCGGGTGTTCCACTCGTGCTCGCCCAGGTAGGTGAACAAGAGGACCAGGCCGCCGACGACGAGGAGCACCACGGCTTCTCCGAGGGCGTTCATCGCGCCGAAGGGATGCCCGAGCACGGCGTCCGCGACGCCGAATGCGGAGGCGACCGCGCCTCCGACCATGATGAGCGCGCCGCCGATCAGCCCGAAGAGATGTCCCAGGGCGCGTTCGGTGAAAGATTCCATCCGTTTCTCACCTCCGTGTGATTCGCTCCGCCGAAGAGCCTCGGTGGGTCCGAGACTGTCGGCGGGCTGTCCGCGGGACGGTCCGGCCCGTCCCACATCAAAGGATGTCCAACGCCAAAGTGCCGGAGGGACCGGGTCGCTACGGACTTCGGCGAACGCCGGTCCTTGCGCTCGAAATGTCCACGATTGTCGACTGGGTTCCGGCCCGGGAACTGCGAAAAGCGGCGGGCGCGCATGAGACATTATACTATAGCGGACCCTAGCGCCGGCCCCACGGGCGGAGACGGCACGATGGCCGGGCTATCGATCTGTATCAACACCCAGACGCCGCTCGTCCAGTTCCTCGAGCCCTCGGACGGGGTACTCCTGGGCGCCGACCCCCGGACGCCGGTCGTGCTCGAGGGGCTTCGCGAGGGCGTGGACTACCGGCTCTCGCCGGGCGGAGTCACCCGGATGGTCCATCCCCTGGTGCGCCGGCTCCTGGAGAAGGGCGTGCTCCGGGAGGCGCACTGGGTCGCCTTCAACCCCCGGGGGCCCCGGACGGTCGAGATGGGGGAGATGACGCTCCATCACGTCTCGATCGGGAGCGAGCGGATGGACGGCTACGGCAAGGTCAAGGAGGCGATCTGGGGCCGCATCCACGAGATCGATTCCGCCCAGCAGCACGACGACCTGTTCTGGACGGAGGCGTTCGCCGAGTACGCCTACTACAATCGGCTCACGGCCGAGTTCATCCAGCGCCTCGACGAGAAGCACGACTTCGACGTGTTCTACGTCCACGACTTCCAGCAGCTGCCCGTCGGTCACATGCTGGGGACGCTCAAGCCGAAGATCTTCCGGTGGCACATCCCGTTCGACGCGACCGTCATCCCGGAGCGCTGGCGCGCGCTGCTCTCGACCTATCTCAACAGCTACGACGTCATCGTGGTCAGTGCCCGACGGTACGCGGCCTCCCTGGCCGCGCTCGAGCCCACGGGCCGTATCCTGCAGCTCCCTCCCTACGTGGACCCGGCGGAGTACTCCCGACCGCAGCCCCAGCAGGTCGCCGAAGCCTCCGGCCGGTTCGGCATCGCACCGCACGACCAGGTGGCGCTGGTGGTCGGCCGGATGGACCCGATCAAGGGCCAGGACCGGGCGATCCAAGCTTTCCGTCAGCTGGCGACCGAGTACCCGACGCTGAAGCTGGTCCTGGTGGGGAACGGCAGCTTCTCCGGCTCGAAGCAGGGCCTGGGCCTGTCCAAGTCCGCGAGCT
>JASHPT010000033.1 GCA_030037955.1 Thermoplasmata archaeon | reverse complement strand
CGGCACGACCGACCCGCTCCGGCCACCGCCGGGGGCGTTTGAATGCTTCGTACGACGCCGAGCCGGCGACCGTTTTTGGCAGAGCTTTTGAACCGTCGGCGTACCGACGGGGTGTGCCCCGCATTCCGGGGGCGGCAACGCCCGAGGGCACCTCGCGGTTCGCCGCGCGGGCGGCCAAGGCGCATCGACTGCCCTCCACCCACTTCCGGAGCGGACCCGGGGGCCTCCACCTGTCGTCCCTCGGCCTCGGGACCTACATCGGGCCTCCGGACCGCGCCACCGATGAAGCCGTGGAGCAGGCCACGCAGCTCTGTCTCCAGTCGGGACGGATCAACGTGCTGGACACGGCAATCAACTACCGGTACCAGCGGGCCGAGCGCTCGGTCGGCCGTGGGATCGCGCGAGCAGTCGAGCACGGAGATGTTGACCGCAGCGAGATCTTCGTCGCGACGAAGTGCGGCTACCTCGCTCCCGATGCCGAGTCGAAGGTGCCGGCCGATCGCTGGGTCGAGGCCGAGCTCGTGGCCAAGGAGGTCCTGGATCCGGCCGACATCGTGGACGACTGTCACGCGATGAGTGTGAGCTACCTTCGGGACCAGTTCGACCGCAGCCGCGCCAACCTGGGTCTGGGGCAGATCGATCTCCTGTATCTGCACAATGCGCCCGATGCGCAGCTGCCCGTCGTCGGCCACGACGAGTTCGTGCGTCGGCTGACCGATGCCTTCGAGCTGCTCGAGCAGCTGCGGACGGACGGCCAGCTCGGTGCCTACGGACTGGCGACGTGGGACTGCCTGCGAGCCCCTCGGTCCGCCACCGGGTACTTTTCGGTCGAAGAGGCCGTCCAGATCGCCCGGGCGGTCGGCGGGCGGGACCCCGGATTGCACTTCCTCCAGTTTCCCTTCAGTCTCGGAATGCCGGAGGCCGCCGTCCTTCGCAACCAGTCCGTCAAGGGGGAGAAGTGCACCCTCTTCGAGGCGGCCAGCCGGCTCGGGCTCGGCTGCTTCACGAGCGTCCCACTGCTGCAGGGGCAGCTGGCCCGCGTGGGGCCGGTCTCGGACGGCCTCTCCGCCGCCCAGACGGCCATCCAGTTCGCTCGGTCCGCGCCCGGAACGATCGGGCCGCTCGTGGGGCAGAAGGAGCCCGCCCACCTGGCCGAGAACCTGCAGCTGGCCGAGCGGGCACCGTGGGCGCAGCGCGAGTTCCAGAGCTATCTCGCCTGAACCGGGCCGGCGTCCGGCGATTCGAGGTCGGTCAGCCGCCGGATCTTTCGGCGCGGAACCCGCGGCGGACTGGAAGCAACAGAGGCCGGGACCGGCTCGTCGGTCCCGGGGGTGTTCGGCGTCCGCTGGTCCCCCTCTTCAACGGTCGACACCCCGTCTTTCTTCCGGACCCGGAGCACCCGGTCGGCGATGCCCTCGAGCTGAGCCTCGTGCGACACCAGCAGCACCTGCGGAAGCGCCATCGTTTCGAGGAGGTCGCCCATCCGGAGGGTCTGCTCCTGCGAGAATCCCTCGGTCGGCTCGTCCAGGATCAGGGTGTCGAGCCGAAGATGACCGGCCTCGCGCACCGTGCGTCCGAGCGCCAATCGGTACGCCAACGCCAGGGCCGTCCGCTCGCCGCCGCTCAGGGCTTCCGCGGGGGTCGCCTCGCCCGCCACGTCGACCCACGGGCCGAACGACTCGTCCACGCGGGCGACGAGAGCCGGGTCGTCGACGAGCGCGGCGAAGTATTGTCCGAAGAGCCTCTCGAACCGGGCGCGCCCCTCCGTGAGTCGCCGCCGCTCGAGGTCGAGCATGGCCGGCCGAAACGAATCGTCGACCCAGGCGGCCAGCGACCGCAGTTCCGACCCCTTACGGTCGAGCATCTCCCGTTCGCGTTGGCGCCGGGCCAGCTCCTCGAGGCGAGCGGCGGCGTCCGCCGCCAGAGTTTGGGGCCGGACGGCCTCTCGCACTGTCGCGTCCACGGCCGACTCTAGTCTCTCCACCTCGCTCCTCGCGGCGAGGTGGGCGGGCTCCAGGGGAGCCGCGGCCGCGAGCCGCGTGCCCTCCGCGGCGACCTGGCCCCGTAGGTCCGCAAGTCGCGTCCCGTGATCGGCCACGAGGCGATCCCGCTGCGGAATCTCCTGCTGGAGTTCGGAACGCTGGAGTTCGAGAGCCTTGATCCGCTCCTCCCGGGCGACGGCCGCCCGCGCCCGGGCCTCGGCGACCTCGACCTCTCGGTCGATGCGCGACATCTCGAGCCGGACGCCCGGCTCCGATACGAGCCGGGCGTCGAGCCCGGCCCGGGATGCCTCCAGGCCGTCGTGCTCCATCCGCTGTTCGTCCTGGAGCCTCACCTCCGCCGCCAGCCGTTCCCGCACGGTCTCCGCCCGATGCCGGGCCTCCTTCCGTCGAGCCTCGAGCTCGGTCCAGCGGTCCTGGAGCCGTTCGTAGGCGACACGCGCCTCAATGGCACGGTCGATTCCGTCGACGCCCTCCCCGGCCTGGGCGAGCTGCTCCCGCAGATGAGCCACCCGAGCCTCCTGCTCGTGCTGATGCTGCCCGAACTCCGTCACATCGACGGGGCGGTGACAGCGGGGGCAGATTCCGCCATGGACGAGGCTCTCCAGCTCGTCCAGCTCAGACGTCGCCGAGGCGAGCTCTGCGACCAGCGTTCGACGTCCTTCCTCGAGGTCGCGACGGCTCGCGACCAGTTCGGTAGAGGAACGTGACTCGAGGGACCGCGGCGATTCGACCGGCTCGGTCGTTGCTACGGTCCGGACATCTGCCTCTGCCGATGTGAGTTCGACCCGGGTGGAATCGACCTGGGCCTGGATCGCACGGCTACGGGCTCCCCCGTGCAGGAGCTGGGCATCGATCTCGGCGGCCTGGCCCCGGAGTCTTTCCAGCTCGGCCAGCCGGAGCTCCAGGTCCGAGCGCTGCGCTCGGAGCTCCGCCATCGAGGGTTTTGCGTCGTCAGAATGCCGGCCCTGCGCCCGCTCCCGCTCCAGGTCGCCCTCCACTCGGGCCTGCTTTGCGTGGGCCGCTGAGGCCGCGTCTCGCTCGTTCTCCAGCCCTTGTTCGAGCTCGTGAACCAGCTCGGTCTGGTAGCCGAGGGCTTGGCGGTCCTGCTCCAACTTGCGGAGCTCGGCATCCATGCGGATGGCCTCGGTGCGGGCGCCCTCGAGACGGGTCCGGAGCTCGCGCTCGAGCTCCGCGAGCCGGGCCACCTCGTGCAGCGCGTCGTCCCGATTCCGGGTTAGGCGCTCCGCCTCCGCCTCCACTCCGAGATGGCGACTGGCCTGCTCGGCGTAGGAGTCGGCCCGCTCCTGGAGCTCGCGGCTCACCGAGCGAGCGTTTTCGGCCGCCAGCCGGAACTGCTCGACCCCTAGGGCCTTGCGGATCGTATCCATCCGGGCCTCGGCGTCGGGGCTCAGGACGTCGCGCATCCGCTCTTGGGCGAGGTAGACCGCCCACCGCCAGACATCCGAGTGCGCCCGGGGGTTCGGATCGTCCGGGAAGCCGAGGAGGTCGATCGTCCACCGTCGGAGTTCCGTGGCGGAATACTCCGCCCGCTGTCCATCGATTGCCAAGGAGCTTTCCGTGGCTTCGAAACTCTCGCGGCCCTTTCGCGACCTCCGGGTGATCCGGCGACGGAGTTCCCAGCGGCGGTCGCCATCGACCAGCGTCAGCGACACCTCGGCGTCCCGCGCCCGATGTCGAACGAGGTACTGGGGATCGACCTCGGCGAAACCGAAGAGCGCGAGCTCGATGGCGTAGAGGAGCGACGTCTTGCCCGCCCCGATGTCGCCGGAGAGCAGGGTGGTCCCGGTCGTCAACCGCACGTCCGCGGCACGGTAGCTGCGGACATTCCGCAGCATGACCCGTTCGATCTGCATGATCATGCCGACCGATCGGCGGCGTCCGCGGACGCAATGCCGAGCAACCGGAGCGCCCCGTTCACTCGGCTGGACCGGTAGTCCTCCTTCGCTTCGCCGTCGCCGATTGGCGTACCGAGTTCCCGTACGAGATCCCGCAGGAGCTCTGACGCTTGGGCGGCCAGCACCCCTGGTACCGGCGGAGGAACGAGTTCACGAAGGACGTGGAGCGTGCTCTCGTCCCACGCCGGGTCTGATTCGCTAGAAACCACCGGGGACGTAGGAGGCGCCACAAAGTCTCCCAGGTCCCAGTGTACAGTCGCGACCCCGCGGGTCGTGGCGTCGGCGCTGGAGTCCGTCAGTCCTAGGTCGGTGGAGCGAGACTCCAGACCCACCCCGGTCAGGTGGGGAAACAGCAGCGCTCCCGGAGCCGTATGGGCCCGGACCTGCTCTCGGACCTTCAGGCGCGCCTCTTCACCGGTCGTACCCGAGAGGTCCACGTCGAAGACATCGATGCTGCCCGCCGGAACCGTGTCGACGAACTCCGCCGCCGGGGTCCCGTCCCGCACGGTCACTATGACGACGCCTCGGTGGGTGAGTCCGCGCGCGCCCTGCGCGACGTCCGTCACGGAGGTTCCGAACACGGCTCCCGGGTTGACGAGCAGGCCGCCGGTGGGGCCACGCCCGGTGTAGCTCCGATGGATGTGGCCGCCGGCATAGTAGTCCGCGGGGGGCAGGTCCTCGACGGCGACGCCCCGGATGTGCGCTCGGAGGCCCTCGGGCAGGTATTCGTTGACCGCGGCGTGGAACATGAAAATGTGGAACCCGGGCGTCTCAACAAACGCCGAGGGGTCCATGGACCGGTAGTAGTCCCGGTCGAGGCCGTGAGATCGGCCGGATATACCGGCGATCACCGCGCCAGTGTCCTGGTCGACCAGGAACGGGAGCGGCCAGCGGCCTTCCCGGGGCCGGACAGCTTCGGGAGCCACGCGGACGAAGAGACCCGATTCCGCCAGCACGTCGAGCCAGCTGGTCCGGTGCACTACATAGTCGTGCGAGCCGAAGACCGCGTAAATCCGAACGCCGGACCTCGCCAGGCTCCGGAGTTCAGCGACCACGGGCGCGACCTCCTCAGGGTCCGGGACCGGCGTGTGGAACAGGTCGCCCGAGATCAGCAGAAACTGAGCCGACCGCTGCGCGACCGTCCGGAGAGCCGCGACCACACTCTCCCTCAGCGCGGCCCGGATCGCCGGATCCCGAGCCCAGGCGCCGACGTGGGCATCGGCCAGATGAGCGAAGACGAAATCTCGGGGCGTCACGGTCCGCCCCTAGCGACGTCGACTTGCAGGGGCCGCCGGGGGCGGGCGGCTGGGGGGCGCCGGTTCAGGCTCTCGCGCCCGCTTGGCCAGAGCGGCGAACAGCCCGGCGCCGAGCGCCAGAAAGAGGAGGCTCTCCCCCCAGGGGTCCAGGCCCTCGAAGGCCTGGACCGCCGGTGGGGCGGTCGGAGACGGGGGGGCCATCGGACGAGCGGCCGGCCTCGGCACGGCGGCAGCCGCCGCGAGGGCGTTGGTTCGGGCCAAGAGTGCACTGACCTGCCGCTGTTGGATCGCGAAGAGCTCGGTAGCTTCCTCCATGGTGATCTGCCGGTTTCGAAGCCGGGAGACCAGGTACGTGTACCGGGGAGCGGCGGAGAACTCCTCCGGTGGAGGCGGCGGGGGAGGGGACGCGGCGGAGGAGGGCGTACCCGCCGGGGACGGATTGTACACGGAGTCCTCGCGAGGTTCGAAGCCTCGGCCCTATTCAAGCGTTCGTGACGGGTGGGGCCCGGTACCCGGCGGCCTGCGAGGAGTTATAGGCCGTCGCGAGCGTTTCCGCCGCATGTCCCGGGGAACCCCATCGCCGTCCGCCACGGAGGCGCCGCGTCGCCACCTCCACGTCCGGTTGGCCGATGAGCACGCGTCCATCTTTGACCATGTGACCGAGTATCTCCAGGAGGCCGGGAAGGCCCCGGACTGGTACTGGCGTACGGCAGGTCGGCTGGAGGGGGAGGACGACTCGGAGGACCTCGAAGAGCTGCTCTTCAGCGCGTTCGAAGCGGGGGCATCTCTCGCTCACGATCATCCGGAGGACCTCCGGTTCGATTGGGTCACCGACGAGGAGTGCGAGCGACAGCGCCAGGCCGAGGAGAAGGGCAGCCAGCGTGACGAGGCCCGCAAGGAGCGGACCTCGCTGAGCCACTACGCCTGAGCTCCTCCGGGGACGGCCAAAAGCCGGGTCCCCCCGCCACATCTAATACCCCGTCGCGCCACTACCAGAGACAGTTCCGGGCGAGGTCGGCTCGTCGGGACACCTTCAGGGAGTTTCCGGGAAGCGATGCCAGCGCCGCGGAAGAAGGGCTCGTCGTCGGGAGAACCAAGTCCTCGCCGGGAACCGACCCCGACCCCGCCGCCGTTCGAGAATGTCGGCGACTGGCACCTGCCGACCGAGATCCGGCGATTCTTCCGGAGCCGCGTCGGCCAATCCCTCCTCATCCGGGGAGCTCCGGGAACCGGCAAGACCACCCTCGCCCTGAGCTTGCTCGCCGGACTGCAGGGGCCGGGCTTCTACGTATCCACCCGGGTGTTCTACCCGGAACTCCTCGAACACTATCCCTGGCTCCACGACCACTTGCCGGAGAACCACGTCATCGACGCCGAGTCGCTGTGGCCCGGCGCGGACGGCCGTCGAGAGTACGCGTCGCTGATCAAGCAGTTCACCCAGCTCTCCCCCGACTCGGAGGAATTCGGGAACCTCGACCGGTTCCTGACACTCCCCCCGGGGGTCCAGGAGGTCTTCAGCCGGCTCCCGGACGGCGAGCGTTCCGCGCTGGTGATCGATAGCTGGGACGGCCTGATCGAGCCGTACCTTGCGAGCCCGACCGAGACTGCGTCTCAAGTGCACCGTCTCCGGATCGAGAACGCGCTGATCTCCGTCCTGTCGAAGGCGAACGTGCACACGATCCTGGTCCAGGAGACCGCCAGCTTCACCTCCCTCGAGTACCTCGTTCATGGCGTGATCGAGCTCCGGCGGGACGACCTCGAAGGCATGGTGGTCCGGGAGCTTCAGTTCCACAAGCTGCGGGGGGTACCCCTGCAGTCGGCTTCCGTGCTGTACTCCCTGGACGGCGCCCGATTTACCTCCGTTCCCCGGTCCTACCCGCGAGCCGAGGCGGCCCGGGAGGAGCGCTATCAGCTCCGGGAGAACCCGCCCAACGGCCTCTCCTGGGGCCTCGGCGAGCTCGACCGCACCCTGGGGCCGCTCGTCGTCGCCGAGCCCACGCTGGTCGAATACGAAGCCCGGGTCGACCGGAGTTCCCTGCGGCCGATCGCGGACCGGACGATCGCGCAGGCCGTGGGGAGCGGATGGGACGTCACGGTGCTCGCGGATCCGCCGTTCTCGCTCGCCGGGTTCGTGGCCGAGCTGGGACGGCTTGTGGACATCGCGAAGGTTCGGGAGCGACTCGCGACCTTCACGCCGCCTCCGCTGGTCGCGCCCGGCGCGGTGACGCCGCCGGCGACGCGGCAGCTGGTCGACCAGTTGAAGGAGTCGATCACGCCCCGGTCGCTCGTCGCCGTCGTGCTCGGCGCCCTCTCCTCCTCCTTCGGTTCCGTCCCCGAGTTCACCGACTCGATCTCGGCCTTGTGCGGCCGGGCCCAGGAACGCGGCGGCATCCTCCTACTGATCGGCTCGGG
>JASHPT010000032.1 GCA_030037955.1 Thermoplasmata archaeon | reverse complement strand
AGCATCAGAACAGGCCTCCGAAGTCGGTAGGGGGAAGCATCGGTACACCGAGGTGTCGGTGGCGTCGGCTTAGGTCAACGTCCTTTGGAGGAAGAGGCAACGAGCCCATGGAAATCGGTATCTCGGACTCGACGACCTTGAGCGGTTCGGGGACAAGGTGGGACTCCGCCGAAGCGGACGGCCGGCTCACGATCGGGTAATTGCTGCGAACGAGCTCGGGGCACTGCCCAGAGCCGCGATGTAGGAACGCGTACTGTCGGTCGGTGTGAGTGCGACCACAAGTCGGGCAGACGTCGGCCACCTCGAGCATCGTTCCGATGCCCCCAAGGTAGGCCCCGCTCGCCTCCTCCGCGCTCATCACGACCTCCTCTGTGGCAGATATGCTACATAAACATCGGTAGCTATTTTGTACAAAATAATTCTAAGTAGTACACCGACCTTCCGTCTATCGGATGGGTGGCGAGAGCTTCCTCCCAGTCGAGATTCTGGACTACGTGGAGACGCACGCTCCCCCGGAGGTCTCTCCGTATGGGGTCAGTCAACGCGAACTAGCGAAGTCCCTCGGCTACCATCCATGTTCAATGTCGCGTCCTCTCAGCCAACTCGTCCACGACGGGCTTCTGACCTGCCGAAGAGGACCAGTTCGTGACGGACAACGAAAACAGCTCGTCTATCGGCTGACAGTCGAGGGTCGTCAACATCTCGACAAATCGACAAAGCGGGTTCCCCTGCTGATTGGCGCGATTCCCGGACCACCGAATCCATTCGTCGGAAGGCGGGAGGAACTGGACCAATTGGCTGCCATCGCACGGGAGGGCGGGGGCATTGCCGTGATCGATGGCCCTCCAGGAATGGGAAAAACCGCACTTATCAGTCGTCACTTGCGAAGTGTCCGACGAGGGCGCATTCCGTTCTGGTTCTCGGTTCGACCCGCCAGCTCGCCGCGACAGTTTGTGACCGCGCTTTCGCACGCTCTTGCCTACATCGGAGCGACGCAGCTCGCATACTACGCGCAGCTGCCGCGTGCCCCGAATCCCCGCGAGGTGTCGGATCTCGTTGGGCGGGCGCTCGGGGATCGGGAACTAGTCGCGGTGTTTGACGACTACCAACAAGCGGACCCAGACCTCCGGCAGTTCCTTACGGAGTTTTCGCAAGAACTCGTCCGGAGCCGGCGAGATCAGGTCTACATCGTAGGGCATGACGCCCCGGCTTTCTCGGACGACGCTGTTCGGAGCACACGGCTTACCATCGGCGGGCTAGATCGCGCCGCCGCACACGACCTTACCGACCGCAAAGGAGGACTCGCCGATCGCTTCGAGACGGTCTTCCAGGCGACGCTGGGTTCCCCGCTACTACTGCAACTCGCCGTGTCCAATCCGGGCCTCGACGCCGACGCTGCAACCTTGCCGTACCAAGTGGTTGACCGACTCGGCCCATCCGATATTCGGGCCCTTCTACCCGTCGCCGTCTCGAATGAGCCCCTGCCCACCAGGTTCGTCACCGATCGCGGCGGGATGCCGCCTGCCAGAATCTCGGAGTTGATTCGGATCGGGATACTTCAGAAGAGCAGTCAAGGCCGGATCGAGATCCTCCAAGTGGTTCGAAACGCGCTGCTGCGCCGAGTCTCGTCGAAGGACGAACAGACCGCACACCTTGTTCTGGCCGAGTTCTACGCCGGAAGTCGTCAGCCTGAGGCAGTCCGAGAACGCTTCCTCCATCTCGTTGCGGCCGGCGGATGGAAGGACGCGGCTCGGCTGCTCGTTCAGCAGCAGCGGAGTGTGCTCGCCCTCGGATACTCCGAGGCCCTCCGGAACGGGCTGAGGACCCTAGCCGGCTCCGCCCCTCGAGGCCCGTCCAGAGTACGGGTTCTGCTCGTGGAAGCCGCATTCCTAGGTTTGCATTCTGACCATATGGAGGCCATACAGACGATTCGACAGGCCATGGACGAATCGAGCGGCGACGCCAGGATCGCCTGCGAGGGGCATCTCTCGATCGTCGACCATCTCACGCGATTGCGCAGGATCGATGAGGCTCGAGCTGAGTTCCGCGAAGCTGAGCGGATTGGGGGGGTCACAAGACGCCTGCAAATCTTCCTCATCCTTTCCCGTGCGCGGATAGTCCAGGCCCAAGGCGACATTCAGGCTTCGCGCCCTCTGTTCCAGGAAACGTTCGAGCTCGCCCGCCGCTACAGGATCGCGGATCTCGCGCTCGAGGGAATCGCGGGCTGGTCGAGACTAGAAGAGTTGGAGGGGGGTTCAGAGCCTGCCCTTCGAGTCATTGAGACTGCATTACCCGAGGCGAATCAGGCCGGCAGAGCGGACATCGCCCTCAACCTGCGGCTGATCCGGGCGCACGCATACCTCCGAATGGGGCGCGAACATGACGCCGCGGAGGAAATGCGGCTCGTCCGCAGCGAAGCCGAGTCCCTGGGTTACTTGAACCAGCTGACGTACTCTCTGAGCGGGCTCGCGGCGGCCGCCTCCCAAGAGTCTAGGTTTTCCGAGGCAATCACCTATGCGAAACAGGCGTGCACCCTCGCGGAGCGACTCCGAAACGACCTCGTGTTGGGGCACACGCTGGGCTTGCTGTCAGCCGCGGAGACTCAGGAAGCCACCAAGCCGCATGGAAACCGGGAGCTGCTCAGGGATTCCACGGTCCATGGCGAACGAAGCGTTCAGATTCTGA
>JASHPT010000031.1 GCA_030037955.1 Thermoplasmata archaeon | reverse complement strand
GCGCTATCACACCTGCCTTCACATCTTGAGCGGGGTGGTCTACCACCGGTTCGGCTCCGACATCACCGGAGGGCAGATCTACCTCGATCGGGCCCGAATGGACCTGTCGTTCCCGGAGTTCGACCGGACCCTCGCCGAACAGGTGGTCTCCGAGGTGAACTCAGTCATAGAGCGGGCCCTGCCGATCGCGGTCCGGTTCGTTCCCCGGTCGGATCTCGAGCGCACGCCGGGCCTGGTACGCGTCGACCCGACCCTCGTTCCGGATGTGGCGGAACTCCGGGTCATCGACATTCAGGGGTTTGATGCCCAGGCAGACGGAGGGACGCACGTACGATCCACCCGCGAGGTGGGACACGTGACCTTGCAGAAGATCGAGAACAAGGGTGCTCGTAACAAACGCCTCTACCTCACCCTGGCCCCGATCGCTCCTCCGTGAGTTCGGAACGGTCCCAGCGTACTCCTAGGCGTTCGCCAAGCGTTTCGAGGAGCTTCCCCGACCGGTCGTCGGTCCATGGGGAGGGGCCGATCTCTGGCCGCTCGTTCCATGTCCGTGGTGCCTCTCGGCGGAACAGCTCAGCGAACTCTGCCCTCCAGGCCGCCGGAAGCGGCTCGGGACCCATCGCCGGGCCGGAAGCGTTGCGCAGTCGGAGGGCCGCCCGTGCCAGCCCTCGTGCAACGTGCTCCGGAGTATACCCTCCGCCGCCGGTGACCAAGAGGCGGCCGGACGCCGTCTCATGCGCCAGCGCGTGCAGGAGCCCGACCGCCCGCTCGTAGGCCCGCGGGGTGTACTGAAGGCCTCCGAGACCGTCTCCGACGTGAGCGTCCATCCCGCATTGCAGCACGACAAGCGCGGGACGGAACTGCCGGAGCATGGTGGGCACGATCTGCTCGAACAGTGGAAGGAATGCCTCGTCCCCCGCTTCCGGCGGTAGCGGCACGTTCACTTTGAGACCCGCCCCGTCCCCCTGACCGGTCTCCGAAGGGAACCCGGTTCCGGGAAAGATGGTCCGCCCATCTTGGTGGAAGTCGATGTCCAACACGGAGCCGTCGTCGTAGAAGCCGTACATCACACCGTCCCCGTGATGCACGTCAATGTCCACGTAGGCTACGCGCCGCGGCGTGCCGGTACGGTGCTGAAACTGCCGGATCGTCACTGCGAGGTCATTGAAGATGCAGAACCCGCTCGCACGCCCCGGATGGGCATGGTGGAGCCCCCCCGCGGGGTTGAATGCGTGGACGGACTCCGGATCGGTGACGGAGCGAAGCGCTGCAAGGGTGCCGCCCGCCACCCTCGCAGCCGCTGCGAAGCATCCCGGAAAGGATGGCGTATCGCCGGCGTCCAGGGAGGGGCCGTGTCGGTCCTGGCCGGCGCGATCCACGAGAGAGAGGTAATCCTCACGGTGGAATCTCAGCAGCTCCTCGCGGCCCGCAGAGTCGACCCGAGCGACAAGCTCCGGGCGACCCGCGCTCCCCCCGGAAAAGAACCCTGACTCCTGGAGTAGCCGAACTGCGAGGCGACGGCTCTTCTCCGTGAACGGGTGACCCGCTCCAAAGTCGTACGACTCGAACGCCGGATCCCACACAACCTGAACCGGGCAGTCAGTGAGAGCCATGGCGTCCCATCGGCCGGAGAATCGTGCCGGCCATTATATCGTCCCATCCGATGGACCGGGAGGGGCCTCCGATGGAGGAGTTCTCGCCGGCCGAGCGCTCGACGCTGCGCGCCGTCTGCGATACGCTCGTACCGTCCGCGCCTCCGGGGACGGGCCCACCCGACTTCTACATCCGCCGTGCATCCGACCTGGGCGTGGACCTCCAGATCCTGGAGCTCGTTCGAAGCCAGTTCACGCCGCGTCAGGTCCGGGAGGTCCACACTCTCCTGAAGACCTTCGAGAGCCCAGCGACGAACCTCGTGCTGGGCTCCGGTGCCGTGCGCTTCACGGTCCTGGGGGAGGACCGGCGGACCCGGTACCTCCAGGGATGGCGCGATAGCCGAATCGGACGAAAGCGGACCGGGTTCCAGGCGCTGAAACGACTCACGTGCTTCCTGTTCTATCTGCTGCCGGACGCCTCGGGCCGGTGCCCGAACTGGCCGGCGATCGGGTACCCGGGAGCTTTTCCGGCGCCTCGCGCCACAGCGCCAGACGATCACATTCTTCAGCCGATAGTTCCGGAGAGTGACCGGGAGCTCTCCTGCGATGTCTGCGTCATCGGCTCCGGTGCCGGAGGAAGCATCGCCGCTCGGGACCTGCAGGTCTCCGGGCTCTCCGTGATTGTTCTCGAGGCCGGTCCGTACCTGACCGGCAGCGACCTGCGCCCGAGCGAGCTCGAAGGAACGGGGCGGTCGTTCGACCGCTCGGGCACCCTGGCCACCGACGACCTCTCCTTCCAGCTCCTGGCCGGTCGAGGCGCCGGCGGCGGGACCTTCGTCAACTGGATGACCTGCCTGCGTCCCCCTCCGTTCGTTCTCCGGGAGTGGGAGTCGCAGTATGGGATCGAGGGACTGACGGGACCGGACTTTGCCCGAGACGTCGAGTCGGTGTGGCAGGCGCTGGAGGTCAACGACCGGGAGAGCGAGCGGAACCCCAACAACGACGCCCTCTGGCAGGGCTGCGCCGCTCTCGGCTACCGGGCCGGCGTCGATTATCAGGCCATCTCGCGGGACGCGGTCGGCTGCGCTCAGCGATGCGACTTCTGCGGATTCGGATGCGCGTACTCCTGCAAGCGATCCACGATTCTGAACCTGCTGCCGGAAGCCCAGAGCGCGGGGGCACGGTTGCTCTTCAACACCGAAGCCGAGACGCTCGAGGTGAGCGGCGGACGCGTTCAGGCCGTCGTGGCTCGATACACTCCTCCCACCGGTGGACCTCGGGCGGTCCGAGTTCGACCGCGTGCAGTCGTCCTCGCCGGCGGCGCCATCCACACCCCCCTGCTACTCCTGCGGTCGGGTCTCCGTGGCCGCGGCGTGGGCCACGGTCTACGGCTTCACCCTACCACGGCCGTCGCCGCGGACATGGGCCACGAAGTCCGGACATGGGCCGGGCCACCGCAAACCGTCGCGGTGACGAAGTTCCTCGACTGGGCACGGACCGGCCAGGGCTTCTGGATGGAGGCGGCCCCGGCTCATCCAGGGCTGTTCGCGCTCGCGGCGCCGTGGGTGGATGGACGCGCCCACAAGATGTGGATGCAGGAACGCTACGCCCGGGCCACGGCAACGATCGTGCTTCTACGGGATGGTTCCTCCGGCACCGTGCGTCTGGACGCCCGGGGCGGGCCCTCCATCCAATACAAGCTGAGCTCGGCGGATCGCACCATTTTGACCCGAGGGATCCAGGAGACCGGCCGAATCCTCGCCGCCGCCGGGGCGAGGGGACTCATCTCGCTCCACAGCGTGCCAGTTGAAGCAGAGGCGGCCGGAGCTCAGCTCAACTCGGCCGAGGTCGACTCCTTCCTTTCCGAGGTAGGACGACGTACACTCGCGCCGAACCGGTGCCTCCTCTTCAGTGCCCATCTCATGGGCTCGTGCCCGATGGGTCCGGACCGAACCTCCGCCGCCGTCGCACCGGGCGGAGCCGTGTGGGGCCTCGAGAATGCCTACGTGGCCGACGGGTCCGTGTTTCCGACGGCCCCGGGCGTAAACCCAATGATCACGATCATGGCGATGGCGCGCCGGACGACGCGGACCGTCGTGAGGGACCTGCAGGCGCGGGCCCGGTGAGGCCCCGGGTCAGGTTTTGACCCCTCTCCAGACCGCCTTCGGACGCGGGTCGAGGCACCACTTCTGGCACTTCACACAGAAGGGGACCGTGGGCGGAGGCCGTCGGACGTGGTCTGAGTCGGAATGATTGCACTTGGGACACGCCATCAGTCTACCTCTCGAAGTTGGCGTCGACGGGTGCTCCCGGGGCTACCTGACCGGGGACGCACATGACGATACCGGGTCCGATACTTCCGTTTGCGGCGAAGACGGCGCTCAAGCCTCGACTCCGTCGCCTGCGCCCTGTCCACCGGAACCTCGTACGGGCCTACCCCGGCGGTCCGGGACGGGTCTCACGCTTGGACGCCGCTAAACGTACTGCTGGTCGGTGTAGCAGTAGTATCGGTTGTACTGCGGGATGAAGGTCGCGGGCCGCCCGCACTTGGGGCAAACCACGGGCGCCGGCGCGGCTGCGGGCGCAGGGGCCGCCGGGGGTTGCATCGGGGCGGCCGGCTGAGCCGCGTAGGGGGCCACCGGAGACATCATCGGGGCTCCGCCGGGGTAGCCGGGGGGCGGGGTCTGTTGCTCTCGAACGGCGTCCCCGAGCTTGACATAGGCGACCAAGTAGAGGACTCCCGCGATGATGTTGACGGTGATCAAGGACAGAATCGCGAAGATCAGGGTGGGTGTACGGGCGGCCTCGTAGCGACCTTCGCGAACCGGCTTGTAGCAGAGAGTCCAAATCAGAAACAGGAAGATGAAGCCGATCAACCCAATGATTACGTAGAACACCGCGATGATCGAAAAGACTCCCACGGCAGCCGCGAGGAAGGCGATGACCCCGAGGACCAGCAGGAACAGGATAGCGAATATCAGCTGGAAAATCAGCCCGACAAGAATCAGCGTCTTGGCGGTCGACGCCGAGGGCGGTACGTAGCTCGGTGCTCCAGGTTGGCCGTACACGCGATGCCCACGAAGGCGGAGGTATTTTGACCCTTCGGTTGGCGGAAAGACTAGGTGTAGGGAGCGGCTAGTCGTCCGCCAAAACCCACTCAAGAGCATCTCGCCCGAAGGAGTAATCCCCCTCCCCGGAATTCTCGCCGCGTGCCAAGAGCGTCGAGGCGTGCCGACCGCCGGCCAGGACGCCCCCAATCCTCGGCTTCGGTCCGCCCTGAGGCCTCGCGGCGAGGACTCGGTTTCTACGGATACGTCGTCCGCGACGTGATGTCGAAGCCGGTGATCTCGGTCCGGCCGGAGGCCTCCCTGGAGGTGGCCGCTTCGCTGATGAGCACCCACGGGGTTTCCGGGTTGCCCGTCGTGGACCGCAGGCCGCGCCTTGTCGGCGTGCTGAGCCAGAAGGATGTCGTGCGCGTCCTCCACGAACGCGCCGGTCTGTCTCTCCCCGGGGGCATCTTCGACCTTATCCTCGACGCGACGAAGGCGCGGCGGAGCGACCTCCCCCGGGAATGTCGCACGATCCTCGAGAACACGCGGGTGCGCACCGCAATGTCCAGTCGGCCGATCACCGTGGGGCCCAACGTGTCACTCGACGACGCGATTCGGCTGCTGATCGAGCATCGGATCAATCGCCTTCCGGTCGTCGAGGGAGGCGCCCTCGTCGGGATCGTATCCCGACACGACCTCCTGAGTGGATTCCTCTAGCCCGAGCCTCGGCTAGGCCCGACGGCTGGCACGGAGCCGGGCGATCGCGGAGGCGTACTCGAGCCCTTTCTGGATTCCCCGTTCGGCGCCCGGGACCGGATGCTCCGCGAAGTACGCCTTCATCTCCGAATAATTCGTGCCCCCGAGACTCGAGAGCAGCAGCTCGTACACCAGGTGCAGCGTGGAAGTCCCGGCGAACGCCCCGAGGACTTTGGCCCCTTGGGCCTGGTACCAGCGCCACACGGCAGGCCGGGCCTGGGGGTGGTCGAGCGCCTCGAAGAGCATCCAGGGGAACTGGGACAGAGGCAGTTCGCCCGCACTGGCCCGGTCCAGTGATGCGGCGGTGAGGGAGGCGTCCGTGAAGCCCGCAAGAGCCCGGGCCATCTGGACCTGTCCGGCATCGTTGGCGTCCTTGAGACGTCGCCAAAAGTCCTCGACCGCCGGGGGTCCCGTCACCTGCGCATAGGAGAGCGCGACCGCCTGGCGGAGGTCGGGGTCGATCTCGTCGTAGCGGGCGTACATCGGCGCGAGCTCCCTGGCGAACGCCGGGTCGAGGAGGATCCGACCGCGCAGCGCAGAATCGCGTAGCCTCCGCTCCATGTCGCCTTCCCCAGCCTTCGCCGTGAGCCCCAGACGTTCGGTCTGCGCCTGATGGATCCTGCGGTAGAGCTCGACGAACTCGGGATCGTCGTACAGTGCGAGGGCGGCGAAGCCGAGCTGGTGAAGAACCCCCTGCCCCACCAGGGGGTCCTTGTCGGTCCCTGCCCGCTCGATCAGGGACTTCCAGCGAGCGAAGGTGACGTCTCCGGAGAACAGGAACGCGAAGACGTCCTCTGTGAGCAGCCACCGCTCGGCGGAGGCAAGTCGCTCGAAACGCGCGACGAGCCGGTCGTACGTCGCGTCGTCGTACAGGACCCGATAGAATCCGAGCGCTTGTTCATTCAGGAAGACCTCCGTCGACGCGCCGACGTTGAGGGTGATCTCCGGGCTCGACATCAGCACCCGGAGCGCGGTTCCATCGGTCCGGGCGACCAGCGGAATCGGCCAATACTGTCGCGGGTGGTCCCCCGTGATCGAGAAGCGACGCTGCTCGAGATGGAGTCCGTCGGCGCTGCGATGCACGATGAGGACCGGGTGGCCCGGTCGCTCGACCCAGCGTCGCATGAGGTCGGAGATCGGCTGCCGCGCGGCGGCTTCGAGGGCCTCCCAGAGGTCCTCGCTGCGGGCGTTCCCGTACTGGAACTTCGATAGGTAATCGTGGACACCCTGTCGAAAGGATTCGGGCCCGACGAACCCCTCGAGCATTCGGAGCACACTCGCCCCCTTTCCGTAGCTGATCTCGTCGAAGATCTCATCGATCTCCTCGGCGGAGGCTACGGCCTGACGGATGGGATGCGTCGACGAGAGGGAGTCTCCGGTGAAGGCCGTCGACATTTCGGAGAGGAAGAAGTCGTCCCAGATGCTGGGGTCGCCCAAGCGGTCGAGGACCTTGAACGCCATCAGTGCGGCGAAGCTCTCGTTGAGCCAGATCTCGTCCCACCAGTGCATCGTGACCAGGTCCCCGAACCACTGGTGGGCGATCTCGTGGGCCGTCACGGTCGAGATCGACCGACGCAGCCCGGCCGTCGTGGCCTCGTCGGCCAGCAACAGCCGTTCCTTGCTTGCGATGATGCCCCAGTTCTCCATCGCCCCGGCGGCGAAGTCTCGGAGGGAGACCAGGTCGAGCTTGGGCAGCGGGTAGGGTACGCCGTAGTAATTCTCGAACTCCTTGAGAACCTTCTGGGCGACGCCGAGAGCGAACTGCCCCTTCGCCGCGTCTCCCGGCGGGGTCCATACTGCAACCCGGGATCCGGGTCCGGTCCCGCGCAGGACGTCGAACTTCCCGACGGCGAGGAAGACGAGATACGTGGACATTCGGGGTGTTCGAACGAACCGAACCCGTTGGCGCCCCTCGACCGTGGCGACCTCGTTCGACGGGGTGTTGAAGAGCACGGAAACCCCGGGATCGGTCGTTACCTCCACTTCGAAAGTGGCCTTCTGGTCCGGTCGGTCGACGCAGGGGAACGCTCGGCGCGCGCCGGTCGACTCGAATTGCGTGGCCAGCACGTAGTCGGGCGGCTGACGGGATCGGTAGAAGCCCAGCAGGCTGTCGTCAGGAGCCTTGCCCGAGAACGAGACCTCAATCTCGCGTGCCCCGGCGGGGACGCCGGTCAGTTCGAGCTCCTGACTGGCCTCGAGCAGCCGGATCGAGAGGGGGTGCGAGCCCGACACGGCACGACCTATCTCTAGGCCGACTGCGTTGAGTCGCACTGTCGGACTGTCGAGCTCCCCGGTGATTCGGACCCGACCCCGGAACGTGCACTGGGCAAAGTTGACGTCGAGCCAGATCTGGTAGGTCTCGGTCTTCAAGCGGAGCGATCCCGGCCGCCGCATATCGGCCGCCCCATGTAAAGGCCGCGCCAGAGGTCGGTGGAGGGGGGCGGACCAGCGCTGACCGTGGATTCTGCATCTTCGCTTGGACCCGGGTCTAAGCTCTGTCGAGGTGCGTGGGATGCCTCGCGGGACCGACCGAGCCCGCCGGGACTGCCTCGAGTCTTCT
>JASHPT010000030.1 GCA_030037955.1 Thermoplasmata archaeon | reverse complement strand
GGCGCGGTGACGCCGCCGGCGACGCGGCAGCTGGTCGACCAGTTGAAGGAGTCGATCACGCCCCGGTCGCTCGTCGCCGTCGTGCTCGGCGCCCTCTCCTCCTCCTTCGGTTCCGTCCCCGAGTTCACCGACTCGATCTCGGCCTTGTGCGGCCGGGCCCAGGAACGCGGCGGCATCCTCCTACTGATCGGCTCGGGCGGCACGCCCGGTATGCCCGAGATCACCTCGGGGGTCCGGGCCCATATCCGGGCCACGCACCACCGGCGAGCGACGCTCGTCTACGGCGTCCGTCCGTCCACGCCGGCCGTCGCGGTGCTGACGAACAACCGGCGCGGAGAATACCCGGGCACCTGGCTCCTCACGATCCGGTAGGCCGGGTACCCGGGCCCGCACCCGGAGGAGTCCCTCAGAACTGGATCACGTGGTGCAGCACGATCAGAACCACGAACAGGATCGAGATCGTGTTGACGACCTTGATCAGCGGGTTGATCGCCGGCCCGGCCGTGTCCTTGGTCGCGTCCCCTACGGTGTCGCCGACGACCGCGGCCTTGTGCGCGTCCGAGTGCTTCCCGCCGAACTTCCCGCCCTCAATGTACTTCTTCGCGTTGTCCCAGGCACCCCCCCCGGTGGTCATCATCAGCGCCAAGGGGAGGCCCGAGAGGATGACGCCCAGCAGCAGCCCGGCGAGGGCATAGGGCCCCAAGATGAACCCGACGGCGAGCGGTACGACGACCGCGATCGCGGCCGGAACGGCCAACTGCCGGATCGCCGTCTGCGTGACGATGTCCACACACCGCCCGTACTCCGGCTTGTCGGTGCCGGCCATGATTCCCGGCTTCTCCCGGAACTGGCGTCGGACCTCGAAGACGATGGCCTGAGCGGCGACACCGACGGCGTTCATGAGGAACGAGGTGAAGAAGAAGGGGAGCAGCGCTCCGATGATGAGACCCGTGACGACGAGCGGGTTCGTGATCGTCAGCTGGGCGATCCAGGCGCTGTACGGGATCCCGGCCGCGCTCGCCGCGGCAAATCCATAGGCCGCGAAGAGCGCCAGCGACGCCAGCGACGCCGATCCGATCGCGTACCCCTTCGTCACGGCTTTCGTCGTATTACCGACGGCGTCGAGCGGGTCGGTCACCGCTCGCGCCTCCGCCGGCAGGTTCGCCATTTCGGCGATGCCGCCGGCGTTGTCCGTGATGGGCCCGAAGGCGTCGATCGCGATGATCATCCCCGTCACCGCCAGCATGCTGGCGGCCGCGAGTCCGATCCCGTACAGTCCGAAGTAGCCGAACCGGGCGGTGTCGCTCACCGCCCCGGTCGCCGACCAGCCGAGCGCGAAGAATGACCCGAGGATCGCCCCCACGATCACTAGGCCCGAGATCCAGGTCGACTCCAGTCCGACCGACAGACCCGAGATTACCACCGGCCCGCCCCCGGCCTGGGCCGACTCCGCGATCTTCTCCACGGGCCGGTACGTCGAGCTCGTGTAGTAGTCCGTGGCGAGCACGATGCACACCATTACGATGAGCCCGAGGACGGTCGCCACGAAGACGCCCGGACTGCCGTTCATCAGGAGGGAGTCGAGGACGTAGAGCCCGATCACGCCAACGGCCGTCGTGACAGCGAGACCTTGGTAGAGCGCCCCCATGATCGACCCCCCGGCGCGCATCCGCACGAACGCGGTGCCGACAATGGTAGCGATGATCGCCCAGGCGCAGACCACGAGCGGGAACAGGACCGCGTGAGGGAACGCGACCAGGATAGGATAGACCCCACCGACCTTGATCAGCGCCGCGATCAGCATCGCGCTCATCGCCGTGACGACGTACGTCTCGAAGAGGTCCGCGGCCATCCCGGCACAGTCCCCGACGTTGTCCCCGACGTTGTCCGCGATCACGGCCGGGTTCCTCGGGTCGTCCTCTGGGATCCCTGCCTCGACCTTGCCGACCAGGTCCGCGCCCACGTCCGCACCCTTGGTGTAGATGCCGCCCCCGACTCGAGCAAAGAGGCTCATGAGGGACGCTCCGAACAACAGGCCGACCATCGCGAGTACGTCCCCGCCCAGTGCCGCGTAGAACCCGATGAGCTCTAGGAGAGCGAACCCGGCGACCGAGAGCCCGGTGACCGAGCCTCCCCGGAAGGCGAACCGCATCGTTGCCGCGAGGTTTCCGGCACGCGCATGAGCTGCCGTCCGGACGTTGGCCCGGACGGAGACGAACATTCCCACGGCCCCGGCGAGAGCGCTCCCGGCGGCGCCGAAGACGAAGCCGACCGCGAGGTCGCCGGCGAAGCCGAGTCCCTTGACGCCGGTGAAGCCCACGAAGATGATGATGCCCAGGATCGCGGCCACCGAAAATACCGTGAGGTACTCCCGTCGAAGGAACGCGACGGCGCCCTCGCGGATAGCGAGGGAGATCGACTTCATCCGGTCGTCTCCCTCGGGCTCCCGGAGCACCAGTACGGACTGCACCAGGGCATAGACCAGCGCCACCAGCGCCGCGCCCAGCACCGCGAGCTCGAGATCGAGCGTCGAATACGTCATCCGATCCGCACCAAACTGTCGCTCGGGCTGCCCGACAATTATTAAACCCTTACCCCGGACGTTGGCGGTGCCTCGACAAGGACTGCCCGCCCTTCAAAGGGCTTTCATACTTCTGGGGGCCTTTTTCTTCGGCCGATGCAGTCGAACCCGCTGCGGTCGACCAGCCGCCGCACCCTCCGGACGCTGTGCCCGAAGTGCGACCGGATGATGGAGCTCCAACGGATGCGGGAGCATCTCCGAGAAGTGCACCACCTCGAAAGCGCGCAACTCGAGGACGTTTTCCTGGAGGCGCGGCGGGACGCGATCCGGGGCTTTGGGCACGTTCGGGCCTAGCCCGGGGGTGGGCCGGTACTCCGGAACACCCGGATGGCCAACGACGCAAGCTCGTGCATCCGGACGCCGCCCGGGTCCTTCCGGGCGTCCACACCTGTTACCGACATCCCGACCAGTCGCAGCGTTCCTTCGGAGTTCCAGGTCGTAAGCTCTCCCAGGAGTCTTTTGATCGTCTCGGGGGAGATTCCCCCCGGAGCAGCGTCTCCAACCGCCGCCGGAAACTGAGCCGGATCCAGAGCGCTCGCATCCAGGTGGAGCACGACCTCAGCGGTTGTTCGGACGAGGCGGCCCAGCGCCCCCATGAATCTCGCAACGCCGCCGCCGCCCGCGAGGTCCTCGGGCGGCAGGATTGTCATGCGAGTCTGGACGAGTGCAGCCGCCTCCTCGGGAGTCGCCTCCCGGACGCCGGCCAAGACGATGTCCGGCTCCTGCACCAGCGGGTATCGATCCCGGGCGAGGTGGGTCATCGAGGGCGGCCCGCGGCCCGTCGCCAGGCTCATGACGTTCTGGCTGAGATCCGCGGCGGACCCCGCCGTGGCGCCGCGAAACCGGGCCTTTCCGTCTAGGGCGAGCAGGCCCCGACGGCCTTGGTCCGGTCGGCCATCGGAAACCCCGGCCAGGAGCGCGAGCAGTACCGTTGCATCGCCGCCAAAGAGCACGGGGACCGACCCGGTTCCGACGAGCCGGGCCACTTCGGCCGAGATGGCCCGAAGGGAGTCCCGAACTCGTTCCTCGTTCTTTGGCACCTGCGGACCGCTCACGTAATCCTCGGTTCCGGCGGGAGGCAGGGAGACCTCTCCGGCATCCGTGGCCTCGACTCCTGCCACGGCCGCCCCGGAGACTGCAAAGCCTCGCAGGGAACCGGCGGCCGCCTCTGCGCCGAGGGTCAGGAGAGAGCTGCGCAGCGGGGCGTCCAACAGTGCGAGCCGACGCAACGGCGGCACACACCGGGGACGGAACCCGGCGTATAGAGCTCACCCCGGGAGCCTACGGGTCGTACTCTCGGGCGGCCACTTTCGCCCGGACCAGAGCCACGAAGTCGTCCGGGGGCAGACTCCGCTGGCCCTTCTGGCCGTGGGTCCGCAGTGCCACGGTCTGCGCGGCCACCTCCTGGTCGCCCACGACCACGATATACGGGATATGGGAGACCTCGGCCTCCCGGATCCGTTTCGACAGCGTGTCCTGGCTGTCGGTAAACTCTACGCGGAGGCCTGCCCCGCGCCAGGTTTGAACGAGCTCGTTCACCCGAGGGATCTGGCGTTCCGTCACCGGCAAGACCCGGACCTGCACCGGTGCGAGCCATGGCGGGAGCCAGCCGGCACAATGCTCGAGCAGAACGCCGAAGAAACGCTCCCAAGACCCGAGGATCACCCGGTGGATCACGACCGGAGTATGAAGCGCCCCGTCGGCCCCCTGGTACTGAAGGCCGAAGCGGGTCGGGATCTGGAAGTCCAGCTGGATGGTGCCACACTGCCAGGAGCGGCCCAGCGAATCCCGGATGTGGATGTCGATCTTGGGGCCGTAGAAGGCCCCCTCGCCAGGGGAGACCTTGTAGGCGGCGCCGGAGGCGTCGAGGACGGTCTTGAGCGTCGCCTCGGCCCGATCCCAGGCCTCGATGGTGCCCATGAACTTCTCGGGGCGGGTGGAGAGCTCGCAGGTCCATTCGAGACGGAACGTGCCCATCGCGCGCTTGATCCAGTCGAAGAGCGTCTGGATCTCCGCCGGGATCTGATCCTCCGACACAAAGAGGTGTGCGTCGTCCTGGACGAACTCTCGCGCTCGGGTGAGCCCGTGGATGGTGCCGCTCGCCTCGAGCCGGTGCAGGGGCGCGAACTCCGCGAGGCGCATCGGGAGTTCGCGGTAGCTGCGGGACCGCGTGCGGAAGGTCAGCATCGCGCCGGGGCAGTTCATCGGCTTGATGCCGAACTCCCGGTCTTCCACCGTGGTCAGGAACATGTTCTCCCGGTAGTGTTCCCAGTGTCCGCTCGTCTCGTAGACCGTCCGCGGAAAGAGCAGGGGGGTCCGGATCTCCGAGTAGCCGGCCTCGGCGAGGTGCTCACGGACGAACGCTTCGAGCTGGCGGACGACGATCATCCCCTTGGGATGCCAGAACGGAAAACCGGGGATCTCCTCGGAGAAGGCGAACAGCTCGAGACGAGGGCCGAGCACCCGGTGATCTCGCGCCTCGGCCTCGGCCCGCTGCTTGAGGTAGGCGTCTAGTTCGGCCCGGGTAGGGAAGGCGACGCCGCGGATCCTCTGGAACGTTGACCCGGGCTCGCTGGCTTCCGGCGCGATCGCCGAGAAGCCGAGGATGTGGAGGCCCTGGAGCCAACCCGCATCCGGCACATGAGGGCCTCGGCAAAGATCGGTGAAGGACCCCGTACGGTAGATCGACACGGGTTCCCCCTCCGGCACCTCGGAGATGTAGCGGAGCTTGTGGGGGTTGCTCCGAAAGAGACGGTTCGCCTCGTCCTTCGACACCTCGACCCGCTCGAACTTCTCCTTGCGCTGGACGGTTTCCCGGATTCGGACCTCGATCTGCTGGAGGTCCTCGGCGGTCAGCGGGCGCATCTCGAAGTCGTAGTAGAAACCCTCCTCCGTTGGAGGTCCCACCGTCGGGAGCGCCGACGGTACGAGCTCGGTGATGGCCTTAGCCACGACGTGCGCCGCCGAGTGCTGGAGCACCTCGCGGCCAGCCGGGTCGGAGAACGCGAGGGGGGCTAGCGCCCCGTCCCGGGTCAATGGCCGAGCGAGATCGACGGCCTGACCCTCGAGCAGTGCCGCTAAGGCGGTTCGGGCCTTCTCTGGATTCCACCCTCGTAGGGCGACGCCAGCGGTCGTGCCAGCCGGCACGTCGCTGGACGACCCGTCCGGCCAACGAACGCGGATGCGAGTCGCCTCGTCGGGAGTCATCTGTCGCCCGGCCCGACCGAGATGACGCCAAAAAGGTTTGGCGAGGGGCGGACCGGCGGGTCTTAGCTAGGGAACGGGCGTCGCGTATCGGCTAAACCTGGAAGCGTCGGCCGGCGATCACAGGACCCGGAACCGGTACGAGGGCACTCCTCCCGCGCTCCGTCAATCGAAGATTGAGTTCCAGCTGGCCGAGGAACGTGAAGCCCACGGTGTGGAAGGTTCGAAGCGCGACAGCGTTTCTCGCCACCGGGCGAAGGGCCAGATAGGTCCACCGGCGTCTACGCGCCTCGCTGAGAGCCTGGACCAGGAGCTCCCTCGCAACGCCCCGCCGTCGAGTGCTGCGGTCCACGACGAGCGGCTCGACCTCTCCGTAGGTCCGGTGGGGGAGCAGGCCCATGAGCCCGATGACTCGGCGATTGTGAATCGCGACCCAGGTGTTGCGCGCTCCCGAGCGGCGAAGCAGCTTCCTGAGCTCGTGGGCGGGGCCCCGGCGACCGATGCTTGGATCGTCGTAGAGGTGCCGATGGGCCTCGAACAGTTGCTCGAACAGGTCCTTGCATGCGGGCGCATCGGTAGGGAGGTACGTGCGGAGCAAGATTCCGCTCGTCTTCCCCGGAGAGATCCCCGACCCCATTCTCGACTCACGACCGACAGGAACAACGGGCACTCGATTACAGTCCGAAGCTGACTGGCGTCTCAGTCCGGGCTCGATGGCGCCGGCAGAGGCGGCGTTCGAGGAGACACCACGGCAGACAGAACGTCGAAGGCCGTGGCCTGGCCATAGCGCTGGATTCTGGCGAAGAGATCCTCGAATTCCGGCACGGTCGAGAAGAGTGCCTTCAGTAGAAGCCCTTCTTCCCCCGTCATCCGGTAACACTCCACGACCGCGGGAGTAGCGCGTATCAGGTTCTCGATCCCCGGCGACTGGCCCGCACTCGGACGGATTCGGATGAAGACCGTGTACCGGAAACCGAGCGCAGCGGGGTCCAGGTCCACGTTCCAGCCGGCGATGACTCGGTCCTCCTCGAGCCGTCGCAGTCTCTCCGCTACCGCAGGACGCGACATACCGATCCGGCTGGCGAGACGAGCGACCGGCTCGCGGGGATTCGAAGCGACTTCGCGCAGGATCCTGCGGTCGGCATCATCCAAGGGCCGCGGCCCTGCAGCGTAAGAATCGGTGCCCAAATTCTTTCGTTTTGAAGCCATTCTTCGGAGCTTTCCGTCAGCTTGCTTTGCGGGTTAAAGTACGCGGTTTCGGGTCGTTCTCCCGGGAGCGCAGCCCGGCGATTGGGGCACCTGCGATCGGCATCGTTGTCGTCCGCATCTGAATCGGTCGGTCCGGCCCGTCCCGACCCCGTGAAACTGCTCGCCCTGGGCTGGGGGGTCCGATGGTTCGGTCTGTCGACCTATGCTCCCTTCGTCCTCATCTACCTGAACTCGACCGTCGGGCTGCCCTACTGGCTCGCCGGCGCACTCCTGGCCCTGCCGAACTTCGCAGGGGTGTTGTTCCCGTTACTTGGAGGAGGCTTGGCGGACCGTTTCGGCCGCCGCAGAGTGCTGGTCACGTCGTTTGCGTTCGAGAGCCTGGGGCTCGCGACTCTCGCCGTCGGCGCGTTCGCGGGTGCGCTCGGCGTTGTCGTCGGGGCGCTGGTCCTGACCCGCGCGTCAGGAACGGTCGGCAACCCGTCCGTGACCGCCTACGTGACCGACCTGACCGATGGGGGCCGGCGGGCCGAGGGTCAGGCCTGGATGCGGACCGCCCTCAACGCCGGCTTCACCGTAGGTACGCTCGCGGGTGGCGCGGCTCTGTCGGTTCTCAGTTTCTGGCAGCTCGCCAGCCTGACAACGGTGGTCACAGCCGTCGGTGTCGTACTGACCGTAGCGCTCGTACCGCCCTCACCGTACGATCGCAGCCTGACGACCGTTCGCCGACGGCTGCTGCTGCCTCCGGATGCGGCGCCGCCTCGTCAGGGGACCGATAGGCGTCTGAGGGAAACCCTCGCCGCGTCCCTGCGAGCGTTGTATGACGACCGCGCGCTGTTGATCATCTGGGCCGCGACATGTGCGACCTGGACGCTCAATCAGCAGATCAGCTACGCCGTCCCGGCCTACGCGCACACGGGGCTTGGTCTCTCGTACCTCATCGTGGGCCTCGCCCTGGCCGTAAACACGATCGTCGTCGTCGCGGCTCAGGTGCCATTGACCCGCTGGCTTTCCGGCCGTTCCATGACCGTCGCCGGGGCGGTCGGTGCAGCCGTCTACGCCCTTGCCTTCGTCGGGATAGGCCTCGACGGGATCTTCCGCCAGGAGATACTCCTCGTATTGCTGGGTCTCGTGGTCCTTCTCACGCTCGGTGAGTGCCTGATCTTCTACGCCGCCTCTACGCTGTCGATGAACCTGGCACCCGGCGATCGGCGTGGCGCCTACTCAGGGGCCATGCAGATGTCGGCCGGCGTGGGAACCGTGCTGGCTCCGCTCTTGGCAGGGCTCGCGCTTGGAGGGGCCCCCACTCCGCTGACGGCATGGTCCCTCCTCGCGTTGCCGGCGATGCCCGCCATCGTGCTCTTGCTGTACCTTCGGCGCACGGTTCCCGCAGACATAGACCAGTGCTAGGCGACCTCTTCCCCTGGGCCGTTCCGCGGCGTGCGCCGGCACGCCTGGGCGTGGGCGGCCGAAGTGCACCGGCCGGACCGATCTCACACCAGCTTGTCGTTGTCGACGACCGAACGCCCACTCACATCCCGCGACGCGGCTTGCGCCGTAACCTGAAACATGCCGAAAACGTCACAGCTCCCTCGACAAGCCGATCCTGTCCGAGTCCTCGACGCAGTACCGGGCGAGGACGTGACATTCCTGGGAGTAGGCCTGTCGCTCCTCTCCCGAAGTATCTGCAGACCACCCCAGCATCTCGGCCCAAACTCGTTCGGCCGAGCGTCCTCCGCCGCCTGGCCCTTCCCTCCGTTTTTGCAGTCTGAGCAGGAAGAAGCTAGTAGAGCCAGCGCACCGTCCGATGCCGCGTGGTGCGCAAGCCACGCCTCAGGGAGATCAACTTGGACCTCGCTCCTTCGGCAGCTGCGGCTGCTCTAGACAACGCGAGCGATCTGTTGCGATCATCAGAGCTGATTGCTGCCGACGGAAAACCCGGCCTAGCCGTGGCCCTAGTGATTGCCGCTATCGAGGAGATCGGAAAGGCCCTCGGCCTCGAGCTGCAGATCCAATTGGAGGCCGGGCTTGCTCAAGTCGAACCGTCCTCTGAAGAAGAAAGGGTTACCACACATCACCAGACCGCAGTTTTTGACGATCACCAGCTAAAGAAATTTCTCTGCTTTTCGTTCATCCCATCTCTCGCTGTCTATCGCGCGCTCGGCGTTTCCACTGCGGAATCATCTGGCGATGTCTCGGAGCAAGTGTTCCGGGCAATGGACCAGCTGCGTCCGGTTTTCGAGGAGGGGCGACCGCCTTCTAGTATCGATCAGGAAAAGCAACCGCTTGCCCATGCATTATTGGACTTTCTTGTCCAGACGCACCAAGCAGCACTCGACTTTGAGCAACTCCGCCAGCGAGGCTTCTACGTCGACGTTAGGGGAAAAACTGTTCTGTCGCCTCGTAGGATTCCGCCCAGGAAGTATCGATCGTTGAATGCCTACGCCAAGGAGGCTCAGAATCTAGCTGCTATCGCCCTGGCAAAGGGTCTGCCGAAGCAGTTGCTGAGGCTTCTCGTGGCTTGGGTTGAGCAAAACGCCACAGTAACCATCGTCGAGTATGACGAGAAGGGAGAGGAGGTCGGCCGGCGTACTCGGAGGGGGTTGAAGGCTAGTTCCTGACCCCAAACCCAACCCCCCTCGCCCGTCCCTCCTCTCGCGAGGAACGAGCGACGCCGCCAGGTGCCCCGGCCGGAAACCCGAGAGCCTCTGCAGTTTAGGTTACGTTGATAAAGGGGGAGAACGCGCATTTGTACGTGTGAGCCTCAGTTCTCCCTGCTGCCGACGGGGCCCTACCGCGGCGGCCCTGCTGTTCGCTGCGGCACTTTTGTTCGCCGGCGCAGCCGGTTCCGCAGTATCAAACGCAATACCGTCGCCACCCCCGTCGCCCCACGGACTCGCGACGCTGGCACCTGCCGGGGAATCGGGTGGGTTCGCAGCTCCCTTGGAGCGGCCGGGTGGCCCGGTTCCATCTCCAGGCCAACAGGCCGGCGTCGATCCGGTAGGACCGGCTGCACCCACGTCCGCACCGGAGGAGAGCTGTGGTGACTGCGGATACTACATGCAAGAAGGCTCCTTCCTAGACCAAGCCTGCTTTTCAGGCGTTTCGGGGTCCTGCACCGACTATGCGGGCTTCTCGTCCATCTACGTTGATGTTCAGGTTGAACCCAGCCCGTACGCCACAGGTTTCGAACTCAACGGGGTCTCGAACGAGGGCGACTGGTTCCAGTCCACAGTTGTGGAGAACTGGTGCGCCTCGGGATTTGTCGTGGCGAATGAAATCTTTAACAATGCTGGGACCTCGGTTTACGGTCCCTGCGTGTCTTCCGACCTCACAATCCGTGCGGGGGACACGGTCCAACTGGGCCTTTATGTGTCGAACTCAGGAAGCACCTCCGGAGACGTATGCTTCACGACTGCCGACCTGACCGATCCTCAAACGGAGTACGTCAACTGCCAGCCGCAGCCCGATGGGGGATCCTCCCCCGCCTCGAACTACTTCGCGTACGGTGCGAACGGCGGCTTCTTCACGGGACCGATGACCGAAATCGTCGACACTTCAGCCTCCAGCTGTGAGTCTTACACCTCTATGCCCACGGTAAACTACCAGTTCGTTCAGGGGGCGTACATCGTTCATTTCACGCCCTGGTCCGACGAGTGGTACCCTCCAACCGACGCGGTCTGCTACGACTCGATTGGTTCGGGTGAGTGGACGATGCCCCCGGACAACGCTGCCGGTCAGTACGTGGACGCCTCGGACGCCAGCCCCTACGGGCCGCATTGGGAGGCGGCTACGAACATATCGAGCTACTCCTCCACTACGTGGTGGCAGTTCTCCACGGACGCAGTACTGCCGACCCCTGCCGCCACGCCTTTGGCATACGACGTGGGACAGACCGTGGACGTCCAGATCTACGAGCCCGCGCTCATCGAGCACATAGACACTAACCCGATCTACGCGGACTGGGACTACACGGTCCCGGGCTCGTGGGCTTGCTCCGTCGGCGACAGCGACGAAACCCTCACCTGTACCGGAACGGCAAGCGTTGCCGGGACGTATCCCATACAGTTCGTCCTCGGCGAGACCGGCGGGTACTCGCTGTCGAGTCCGGTCCTTGACTTCGACGTGTACTCGGACCCTGAGATCGTTTCCGTCGGTGCGTCTCCGGCAGCGGTCGATATCGGCCAGACCACGGCCCTGGCCGTTTCCGTCACCCTGGGGTCCGGGGGCTACACCTACGCTTGGCAGGGATTACCGGGCGGCTGCACCTCCAGCTCAACCGACACACTGGACTGTACGCCGTCTAGCTCTGGTGCCTTCGAAGTGAGCGTTACGGCCACCGACTCCGACGGCGTTGCAGCTTCTAGCAGCCCTGTCAGCCTCACGGTGGACTCGGACCCTACCATATCCATTCCCACAGCATCGCCCGGCAGTGGTGGCATCGATGTCGGACAACCAGTGACGTTCACGGCATCCGCCTCCGGCGGAGCCGGCGGCTTTTCGTATTCTTGGACCGGACTCCCCACAGGCTGCTCGGGCTTGGACGCGCCCTCCTTCGCCTGCGTACCGACCGCAAGCGGGACGTACGGTGTCCGAGCGATCGTCACCGATGCGAATGGCTACACCGTCGAAAGCTCGGCCCTCGACTACTCCGTGGACACCCGGCCCTCAGTGTCGGTCTCGACGACGGCCCGCTCGGTCGACGTGGGCCAGACCATGAGGTTCGACGCGACGGTCTCCGGCGGATCGGGCGGACTCACGTATATTTGGTCCGGCCTGCCGGCCGACTGCGACGGTGCCTCGGCTCAAGTCACCTGTGCTGCCACGACCGCCGGCACTTCCCTCGTTCAGGTGACCGTACAGGATTCCAACGGAGTCGTGGCCAACGGTTCGCTAGAGTTCACCATCTACGATGATCCGTCCGTCAGCTCCTTCGCTGCCTCGCCGAACTCCGTGCTCGCGGGCCAGGCGACCCAACTGAGCGTCGTAGTCGTCGGCGGCGCACCGTCGTTGGTCTACTCGTACTCCGGCCTGCCGGCGAGCTGCGTATCGACTGATTCCAACGCTCTCTCCTGTTCCCCGTCGGGCGCGGGAACCTACCAAATTGAGGTGACGGTCACCGACGCGAACGGGGTGGAGACGAACTCCAGCCTGACTCTCGTTGTCAATCCGTCGTTCGTCGGCCTGCCGGCGGTGGAGGGGTATCTACTGGTCTTCGGTTTCGGGGCTCTGGTGCTGGGCATCCTCGTCGTGCTTCTGGTCACGCGACGCCGCCGAAAGGACAATGACGTCAGCGTTGCGCAACGCGTGGATGAGTACGCCCCGGGCGCGCGGGGCAGTCCCGTGTCGAGCATCACGATCCCTGCCTCGGAGGCCTGGTCGAATAGGGCCGACGCTCCGCCGCCGGGGGCGAGCGGGGGCTCAGCCGCGGAAGGGCCCAAAGGCCCAGGTTACTGGGATGCCCCGCTGATCAGCCCGCCGAATCCGACCTGCTGGAACTGCAAGTTCGATAACCCGCCGGCAAGCCGGTACTGCGCAAAGTGTGGCCTGCCGCTCGAGGCCCCCCCTTCCTAGGGCAGCGCTGTACACCGCCGAGGGCGCCACGAACTCCTGGACCCCCTGCAATGTTCGTGCGATTCTTATAGGCGGTTCATCAGAAGCAATCATGTGTCCGAGGAACTGAAGAAGTGCCCCCGATGCGGCACGACCAATCCCGGGGCCCACACATTCTGCTACCGTTGCGGGGAGAGCCTCCCTGAGCCTAGGCCTCCTGCATGCCCCTCTTGTGGGGCGGAGATTCCTAGCGCGGAGTTCGCGTATTGCCCGAGGTGCGGGGTCGCTCTCGGCCAAGCCGGCTCGCCTCCGAGCCCGACTGCAGGATTGGGGCCTAGTTCGCAGCCCCACCCGGAAGGCTACGCCGTAGGTTCGCCGGGCTTGGCGAGTACCTCTCGGAGGGCTAGTTACGGGGCCGAGCCCGCCCCCGCAGGCATCGAGTACGGCGGCCCTCCCCGAAGATCGCGGACGCGAGTTTTTCTGGTTATTGTGGTGGCATCCGCGATTGTCGCGCTCCTTGTCGTCCTTGCTCTTGTCCCGCTACGAACGGTAACGAACCCCGGCTCAAACAGCGGTTTCAACGAACCGGGACTAGTGACCACCTACGACGGTTACACGCTCTACCTTGCGAACCTGACTTTCACGGCGTCTAAGGGTGTGGCCGTCCAAGTGATGTGGGCCACGAACCAAAGCGAGAACCTCTGTGGAGTAGCCGTGGGAGGTCCAGCGGCGGGCGCGGGCGCCTGGTTCAACGAAGGGAGTGACGTCTGTTCGGGAAACCACAACTTCACATCTCAGGGCGGAACCTTCTATTTCGTGATCGATGCCACGGGTCCGTTCTCCGTCAGCGGGAGCGTAACGCTCGGTTCCACGACGAGCAAGGCCCCGATCCTTTAGCTCGGGTAGCCGGACCTGCCCTCGCCGACGTCCGCCGGTGGGCCCAACGGAGAAGAGACTGTGGCGGGATACTGTCCCACGCCCGACCCGATCCACGTCGCATTGCTTCCCCTGAGTTTCGCGGGACGAAGCGATGCAGCAAAGCATCTCATCCAATCCCAGCGAGACCCCCACGCCGACCGACCCCGCCGCCAAGGCCTTGCGCCTGCCCACCGTCACCGGCAACAGCTGGCCCCGGAAGTGCGCCTGCGGGTGCGACCAGTAGATCCCCCGCGACCCGGAGGTCCGGTACGTCGTGGACTTCGGCGCGCCGAGGCCGTACCCCGCCTACCTCCGCGAGCACTCGCCCGACTATCCGGGTCGCCGTGCGCCGGACCGGAAGGCCCACCCCGGTGACACCTGCCCTGGATTCGTCCCCGCGAGCCTCCTGCTCGAACCGTCGAAGGCAACCCGCTGGATCGCCCATGTGGACGAGGAGGCGTCGCCGAGCCCCCAGTCCGGCCGCCCCTGGGCGAGTGGGCAGCTCGTCTTCAACGCCGGCCAGTTCGAGTCTGCGCGGAGCGGCTTCGCGGACTATGCCCGTGACGGAGAGACCGGGCCGCAGCTGCGGGTGCGCGTGAACCGAATCATCCTGGAGGACTTGGAGCAGAAGGTGGTCGCGCTGCGCCAGCTCCACGAGAAGCTACGGGACCGGCTGGAGGGTCGCTCGTTCGGGGACGTGGTCGCTGAGGGGCGGCCGGCCCGCCAATCAACTTGAGGAGCTGCTCCGAAAACGTTGCCGGCCCCCGACCGGGGGCCGGCGAAAAGGTTCCCTGCCGCCTCAGATCGGGGGTTCGAGTCCGAACGTCTCGCAGAGGTTCTTCAGCGCGTCGGTCCACAGATTGGCCTTTCGGGCCGCCCGCGGAACGAACGACTCATCGATCGGCGTCCGCTGGGTCAAGTGGGTGTTCCGGGCCTCCTCCCGCCCCGCCTGTACATGGAAGTGGGTGATGCTTTCCGCCAAGATCGGGCGGAGCGCATCGGCCTGGTCGTCGCTCAGCTGGAACACATCGTCGTAGCTCGCGTATCCCCGCGCGACTACGTTCGGGAAGTAGACCCCCACGAAGTCTCGTTCCTTTGCTAGGTAGTGGTTGAGGGCCTGCCTCAACACTCCCGTAGTCGCCGGTCGCAGAAGTATTCCCTTCTGCTCGGTCGTCGGTTCGTCGCTTCTCCGCCTCTCGTCGGCTCCTTGAGCCATTTCTCCCTTCCTGAGCGGAAGGACCGCGATTGGCGGTGCGAATGCGTACATAGCCATGTCGATTGGGCTTGTGCGGGAACGTCAAGCAAAGGGCGTCGCTTGAGTGTAAATCTATTGTCTATCCGAAAAGGATTCCTGCCAATCCGAAAGGGATTTGATCCAAACTTGTGTAATGCTTATTGACCAGAGTTTGAAGTTTGCAGGTCGTGCTGACCCGTTGTTCTTGTTCGCACTGATTTTCGGAGTCCTATGAACTCCTTCGATCTCTGTATTCCCACAGAACCTGAGCTTCGTAGAATTCGCTACCCGCCTCCCTACCGGTCCTACGCTCTCAGCCTATCCAGCGCATCACGCCGATATATACTCGTCTAAGGGGCATGGTCCCCGAACCGGACCCATCGACTCCCTCTCACACCCAACAGGGTGGGTCGCGGGTCGCTCGAGGCGGGAGGACCCAGCCCAGTTCGCGGGCAGCCCTGTCTCCCGTCCCTGGAATGGACTTCGGCCTGACGGAAGGTCGTGTCGCAGGGTCGGCTACTCGGGCGAGCCAGTCTTGTCCATGGTGATCATGCGCGGAGTCAGACGAAGCGTGCCGGCTCGAAAGCGAGCGCAATTGGGCCGCCGGGAGTGCTTACTGTGAGCGGGAACTTTCGGCCGATGCGGTCGATCTCCTTCAGTAATGGGAGAAGCTCAAGAGGCTTCCCTCGCACCATAATCCTCCAGTTCTTGTTGTCCAGGATGCGCAGATGGGTGGACTGTTCTGTCGTCGGGACGGGTCCCTCCCAGTGCGTGATTGAAAAGGGACCTACCTCCTCCACCTTACCGGCTTGAGTGGGTAGCCACTTGTCGAGTCGTTCGTCCACGTGGACGAACGAGTTTCGTACTCTTTTGTTTGCGAGCGGAGAATCAGCCGCTACCCCGTAGAGGTCGCGCAACTGCTGCCCGCGCGCGACATCGCCTCTCTTTGGTTCGGGAAAGAAAAGGTCGGACAGGATACCTGCCGCAACGAGGAAGGCTTGGAGGTCCCCGATCGCCGACATAGCCACGGTGAGCTGGCGGCCCGGGCTCGCCGGAAGCGGGTTCCGCAGTTTATCGTGCGCGGTGTTCCAAGCGGTTGCGGCAGTAAAACATTGCATGAAAACCTCAACCTGGTACGGAGTGGTCGTTCCACCTGGCACACGATCCATGGAGGGGTCCTCGAGGTGACGCGGACTGCATTTCGCGCTTAAGAGAAACTCGTCGGGCCTATGGCGGTCCCGTCATCGAACGGTCGCTCCGTTCTTACAACCGGTTACGACCTGCGGCCGGGAAAGGGATACGTGACCTGCGTCATACCCGGTCTGGCATGTCAGCCGACGAGCACCCGTACGAGTTCCCGTTCCACTCGTGTCCACGATGCGGAAAGCCGATGGAGCCGGGGTTCCTATACGCGCCCCGGGGAGGATGGTTTCTTCCCAAGGTGGGGGATCACGGACCTAGCGTCCCGTTTCTGGAATCAGGGCTACCGCTGAACCCGGCTGTGTCGCAGTGGACCTACTTCACCAAAAGTTCGCCCCCACTCGACTTTCGGTGCCGGAGTTGCCTAATTTATTGGCTCAACCCGAAAACAGATCCGCCACCAAAGGTGAACGAAGAGCCGCTCCCGTCCGCGAGTCCGTAGGAAAGCTGACGCGGCAAGTCTTCGCCGGGGCGAGCCCGCTGCCCGCCCCAAGCTCCTCTCGCCGCCCATCGAACGTGCACTCTGTTGATGAAGCCCGCGAGGGTGCTGTCACGGGCAGGGTGAGTACGAGAAGGCCCAGCCGCCCCCCGGCCCGCCGGGTGCCGATAGGTTGTCCACCTGCCAGGTGCCAGAGTTCGCCGGGAAGTTGTAGTGGAAGACCTCCGGGAAGGGCACACTGAAGGCGATCGTCGTAACGCCGTTCTGATCCAAGAACGACATCAACACGGTCGGGCCACGGGCCACGGCCGGAA
>JASHPT010000029.1 GCA_030037955.1 Thermoplasmata archaeon | reverse complement strand
CCCGTGGTGAGCCTGGTGCTCCCGACCTACAACGAACGGGAGTGCCTCGAGAGGATCCACGGCCGAATCGACGAGGTTCTGCGACCCTATGCCCACGAGATCATCGTCGTCGATGACTCCTCCCCGGACGGCACGGCTGACCTGGTTCGTCGTCTCACCGCGTCGGGCCCGTACGAGCTGCTGCTTCGGCCCGCCCGCGCCGGTCTCTCGTCGGCGGTGCTGGACGGGTGCCGGCGCGCCCGGGGAGATGTGATCTGCGTCATGGATGCCGACGGCAGCCACCCGCCCGAGCTGCTCCCTCGGCTGATCGACCCGATCCGCGCCGGCACCGCGGAGTTCGCTCTCGCCAGCCGCCGGGTGCAAGGCGGGAGTGAGGAGGGTCTGCCCCCAATCCGCCGGCTGATCTCGTGGTCGGCTTCGCTGCTCGCGTGGCCGCTCACCCGGGTGCATGACCCCATGTCGGGCTTCTTCGCGGTACGTCGGCGAGTCTTGGAGCGGGGGCCGCTCGTTCCGACCGGATTCAAGGTCGGGCTCGAGATCCTGGTGAAGTGCCAGCCGTTCCCCGTGATCGAGGTTCCCTTCCGCTTCGGGCAGCGGCTAGCGGGGGAGAGCAAGCTGGGCCCGAGCACCATCGCCTCCTACGGCGAGCACCTGGTACAGCTCTACCGCTGGCGATTCCTCGCCGGCGGGGCCGCGTCGATCACCCGGTAACCGCCGCCCCGGGCGAGCACCTGCACCCCGGGCCCCCAGTGCTCCTGGAGCCAGGTCTGGTAGAAGCGGATTCCCTGGCTTCCCTTTCCGACGATCCGAAGGTGGCCGGCCGGCGTGAGGTGACCCGGAGCGCCTTCGAGCAGGGCGAGGACCGTTGCACGACCGGCGTGGAATGGCGGGTGGCTCAGGATCAGGTCGAAGCTCTCGTCGGTCACAGGCTCGAACAGGCTTCCGAGGCGCACCTCGGCGTTCCGGATGCCGTTACGCTCGAGGTTCCTGCGAGAGAGACGGACCGCCCGCTGGTTCACGTCCGTGAGCACGACGTGCGCCTGCGGCATCGACCGAGCTGCGGCGAGCCCGATGGCGCCCCATCCGCAGCCGAGGTCCAGGACCCGGGCCGCCGTCGCACCTTCGAGGCTCTCGATCAGCAGTGCGGTCCCGGGATCGAGCCCATGCGAGGCGAAGAGTCCACGGTCCGTCTCGATGACGAGCATCTCCCCCCGGTAGAGAAACCGGTGCTCCTCCGGGCGAGACGGGACGCGCGGCCGGGCAGTGAAGTAGTGCTGGGGCCGCTCGTCGGAGGGCTCCGGAGGCTCCATCGGCCCTAGGACCGGTGCCCGAAAAACCCGGACCGAGCTTTCGGCGACGGCCCGCCCAGCGCCTCGCGGACGAGGTCCTTCTGCCGCCCGTTCAGGCTCTCGGGGATCTGGACGTGGGCCGTCACGATCAGGTCCCCGCGGTCGGAACCGCGCAGGCGAGGAACGCCCTCTCCGCGGAGGCGGAACTGACGCTCCGGCTGGGTGCCCGACGGGATCTTGAGCGTCGCCTCTCCGGTGAGGGTGGGTACCGTGACCTCCCCGCCAAGAAGAGCGACCGACAGCGGCACGATGACCTCGGTGTAGATCTGCCGGCCGTCGCGGTGAAACCGGGGGTCCGGTTCGAAGAGCACTTGCAGGAACAGGTCGCCCGGGTGTCCCCCGGGCGGCGCTCCGTCGCCCTGGCCGGCGAGCCGGAGGACCGCCCCATCCTCCACTCCGGCCGGCACGGAAACCTCGAGGTGTCGTACTTCCCTGAGGCGGCCCACGCCCTTGCACGTGGGGCAACGCTCCTTGATGCGCTGACCGGTGCCGTGACAGCGCGGACACTCGCCGATCGAGATCATCTGCGTGTACCCGCTCCGCGACGTGCGACGGACCTGGCCCGTGCCGTGGCAGTCGGGGCAGGTCTCGAGTGCCGTGCCGTCCTTGGCCCCGTTTCCGTGACACTCCGGGCACGTCTCCGAGCGCGGAACGTCGATCGTCGTCTGCGTGCCGCTCACGGCTGCGCGGAGCGGAACCCGGATCGAGACCTCGACGTCCCGCCCGCGCAGCTCCGGCCGGGCCCACCGCGGGCTCACGCCGCCGAATCCCCCGAAAAATCCTCCGCCAGCCGCCTGGGCGAAGAGCTGCTGCAGGAAGTCCGACGATCCGAGAAGGTCCTCGATATCCCCGGCCCGGGTGAAGTTCTGCCAGTCGAACCCGCCCGGTCCAAAGTCACCCTCCACGCCGGAGAAACCTCCGGCGTCGTAGTGCCGGCGCTTGGTCTCATCGGCGAGCACTTCGTAGGCCTCCGAGAGCTCCTTGAACTTCTCTTCGGCCGCCTTGGGGTTGGTCTTGTTGAGGTCCGGATGGTACTCGCGGGCGAGCCGCCGATAGGCGGTCTTGATCTCCTCCGGCGTCGCCGTACGGGGAACGCCGAGAACGTCGTAGTAGTCGCGCTTCGCCATACTGGACGGCTCCCTGCGCCGTGCTCGGGGAGCGGCAGGGGTACGCGGGAGTGTATTTACTCTCTCGCGCGGGGAACGGCTACTGGGGCCACGCCAGGCGGATCCGGTCCCCCGTCCGGGCCGAGAACCTGCGCGCGGCCGAGCCTTCTCGCACCGATAGCTCGAGGTAGCCGAAGCTGGACCCGAGCATACCCCAGCCGCCGGGCGGAAGGTCAGCGTAGGTCCGCCGGAGCACGGTCTTCCGTACAGGTCCCCGGCCCAGCTGGACCGAGATCTTCGTGCCGACCGCCGGCGCTGCCGAGGACAGGATGTTCGTGATCAGGTTGCCAAAGTGATCGATGTGGAGCACCCGACCCTCCACACCGGTCGGCCGCGCCGTCGGCTCCGGGATCTCGTAGCGCACCGGTTCGTGGGGGGACCCCAGAAACTCGAGCGACGATCCAGAGGCGAGTAGGGCCGCCGCCGGTGCGAACAGGTCCCGCCCTTCGAAGGTCGCCGATACGAGCCCGGGCGATGTCACGCGCGCCGGGTCGAGCCGGAAGCAACGGGGAGTTCCGAGCGCGGATGCGAGCGGCCACAGGAGCCCGTTGTCCGGGCCGACGAGGAGACTGCCCTCGGCCGTCACGATGCCGAGCGGAGCCCGGGTGCTGCCGACTCCCGGGTCGACGACCGCGACGTGAACGGTCCCCGCGGGAAACCGCTGGGCCATGTGCCGGACCAGAAAGGCTGCTTCCGGTACCGCGTGCACGGGGAGGTCGTGGCTGAGATCGACCACGCTGCCCGCCGGAAGCCGGCGGTACAGCATGGCCTTCATCTGGGCAGCGTAGACGTCCCCGAGGTCGGTGGTCAGCGTGACGAGCGGGGGCACGGCCGGCCTCGATTCCGGCCCAGACGGGTTGCGTCGGGCGGCGGCTTGCCGCCTACGACTTCATGATGGCGACCAGGAAGATCGCCACCGCCGCCAGGGCCCCGATCACGGCCGCCACGATCACGAGGAAGGCAAACCACAGGAGCGACGAGAGCGTGTTCGCCCCGACGTTGGCGACGTGGTACCAGTACGCGGAGACGATCCCGACGACGAGGCCCCCGACGAGGAGGCCGACGCCGATCGACCGGCTCTTGCCACTCCCGAAGTAGGCGGTAAAGGCGCCCGCCAGGATTAGGAACAGTCCGAAGATCAGGAGAAGGATCTCCAGGAACTGGTATCCACCGATCGTCAACCGAGAGGCTCCGAACAGCATCAGGTGTAGCATTCTTTCCCCGTCTCCTCAGAACTTGATACCCGTAAGCGTCTTCGTGTCGATGACGCCGGCCACGGACCGGATCTTGTCGACGACGACCTGGCCCAGTGCATTGAAGTCCGCCGCCTCCACCTTGGCGATGAGGTCGTACTCGCCGAACAGCGGATGCAGCTCGACGATCTCCTTCACCCGGAGCAGTTCGGTGTAGACCTCGTGCTCCTTCGCGGGTGCCGTGCTGATAAGGACGAACCCGACGGCCACGCCTCGCTATACCTCTGGACGGCGCGAGACCTGCCGCGATTTATAAGCGTTTGTAGAGGGAACGTCACTGGTTTCGTTTGGACCACACGCCTTAATGCGACGGGCGGTCGCCGATGCCGCGGTGGCGGCTCCAACGACACCCGGCCCCCGGCGCTGGGCGAGCATTCTGGCCCGTCCCTGGCTGCTCGCCTTCCTCCCGGTCAACGCGGCAACTGCGGCGTTCAGCCTGTCCCTCCAGCTGCTCATCCTCGGAGCCCACGGCTCCGTCATCCAGTGGGCCCTCGCCTCTACCGTCTACAACGGAGCCCTCATCGTCTCCTCGATCGCCTGGGGCTATCTCGCCGACCGCTACCCGCTGCGGCGACGGTTCCTGCTGATCAACTATCTCGGCTTCGCCGGGATATACGTAGCCCTTGTCTTCCTGACGTCCTTCAGCGACCTGATCCTTCTCTACACCGTGGTCGGAGTCCTCACCCCGGCAGGGGTGAGTGCATCGAACCTGCTCATCCTGGAGCAGTTCTCGGAAACGGAGCGGCCCACGGCCTATGCGTCGTTCCAGGAGATCAGCATCCTGGGGACGATCCTCGGTGGCGTCGTGGGCTTCTTCTGGCTCGAGGCCCACGAGGTCCTGCGCCCCCTGCTCTACGTCCTGGCCGCGTTCGCCCTCGCATCGGCGGCCGTGGTCTGGGTCGGTGTCCGGGACTCCGCCCGCGCTCCACCCTCGTCCGAATCTCTCCCCGCCGCCACCGGGATCCTCTCACGGTTGCGCCACGCGGTGGCGTTCCGGGCGACGATGCCCTTCTTCACCCCGCTGCCCCAGTTCCAGCACGGCATGGTCCGCCGGGCGTGGCACCGCCTGCGCGTGGAGGCCCGGCAGGAGCTCCCGTTGATCTTCGCCTCCATGTTCCTGTTCAGCCTCACGGCGAATCTCTTCAACACGTCGTACACGTTCTATCTGGCCGCGGTCGGGATCTCGTTCGCGGGGATCTTCCTCGTCAACGTCTCCAACAGCGTGGCTCAAGCGATCGCGTTTCCGTTTTCGAGCCGACTCTCAACACGTCGAGGCACGGACCGTCTGGTACGTGCGTCGTCGCTCCTGCGGGCCGTGGGATACCTCATCGTGGTCGCGTTTACGTTCGATGGGCTCTTCGGTGGGAGCGTCGCCTTCGGGGCGAACGTTGCGACCTACGGGATCCTCGGGGCCGCGATCGCGCTCTACGCCACGGCCTCTTCGCTCGTGCTGTTCCGGACCTTACACGAGCGGGATGCCGGGAGCATGCTCGGACTGAACAGCGCCCTCGGCGGCGCCGCCGCCATTGCCGGAGCGTTTCTGTCCGGCGTGCTGTCCTTCTACGGAAGCTACCGCCTCACGTTCCTCGTTTCCGCCGTGGGGTTGCTCGCGTCGTTGCCGATGTGGGCCGCCGCCGATGCCGCATACATTCGACGTCGCATGGGAACGGTCCTTCCTCCGGCCGTCGGGTAGGCTCGCGACGGCATCCCGTTAAGAGCGCTGGTCGTCTCTTCGTCGTGTCGAGTCCGCCATGGCGTCGAACGAGGTCGTCCAACGGGGCCTCCAGGACATCGTCGCCGTGGAGTCCCACATCACCTTCATCGATGGAAAGGGCGGCCGGCTCATCTACGAGGGGTACGACATCCGCGACCTCGCCGAGAAGTCGACGTTCGAGGAGGTCGCCTACCTTCTTTGGTACGGTCGGCTGCCGACGCGGGCCCAGCTCGACGACCTGCACCAGCGATTGGTGGGCCTTCGACCGCTCCCGGCGCCGCTCGCCCGCTTGATCGACAGCCTTCCCACCGAGTCGAACCCGATGGATGTGCTGCGGACCGCCGTCTCCGCCCTCGCCATGCTCGAGCCGACCGAGGCCCAGCCGGGACCCAACTCGATCGGCGGCGCCCTCCGGCTGACGGCCACCCTCCCCTCGATGATCGGACGGTTCCAGCGCCGTCGCGTCGGTCTCTCGCCGCTCAAGGAGCGGCCCGACTTGACGCACGCCGAGAACCTGCTCTACCAGATCACCGGCAAGGAGGGGACCGAGATCGAGAACCGGGCGCTCGATGTGGCGCTCATCCTCCATGCGGACCACGAGCTCAACGCATCGACCTTCGCGGCCCGCGTGACGGCGTCCACGCTCTCGGACCTCTACTCCGCCGTGACCAGCGCCATCGGTACCCTGAAGGGGCCCCTCCACGGCGGGGCCAACGAACGCGCGGTCGAGCTCCTGCTCGAGTGCGGAGAGGTGAGCCGGGTCGAGGAGGTCGTGACGGCCAAGCTCGCTCGGCACGAGCGCGTCATGGGCTTCGGACACCGGGTCTACAAGGTGGAGGACCCGCGAGCAACCATCCTCCGCAGCTGGCTCCACAAGGTCGGAGAATCCGCCGGGAACCTCAAGTCCTACGAGATGCTCGAGAAGGAGCGCGAGGTCGTCCATCGAGAGAAGGGTCTCTACCCCAACGTCGACCTCTACTCCGGCTCGGTCTACGCGCTGCTCGGCGTCCCGAAGGACCTGTTCACGCCGATCTTCGCCGTGAGCCGGGTCACGGGCTGGACGGCGCACGTCCTCGAGGAGTACCGAGACCTGCGGCTCATCCGGCCGAGCGCGCTCTACGTCGGGCCGACCGACCTCACGTACGTGCCGATCGGCGAGCGCGGCGCCTGACAGGCCGGCCGGGCGCCTCCTGGGCTGACTCGACCCGCATCAACGGATACCGAAGGTCGGCGCGATAGCTGAGCCGGGCCACGACGCGAGCCCGTCGGTCCGCCAGCGCTACCCGGGCGTCGATCATCTCGGCCGTCAGGTAGCGGTAGCCGAACCGGCCCCGTCCCGGTGGCCCCGTCCGGCGGGGGACGATCCGCACGTCGACCCGGGTGACGAAAGGCTGGAGTGCGACAGCCGCTTCGATGCTCCGCGCGAGGGCCGGGGCGGTTCGGGGGGACACCGGGATGCCGAGGTACTGATGGAAGATCCCCCCGAGCTTGATCCCGGCCTCGAATAGCAGGGCCTCGCGCCGGGTCAGCGCCGCCCGGTGGACTCGGACCGCGGCCCTAGCCATGCTCGACCCCCGCGTCTCGCGCCGGAGGCGCCGACCGAACCGCCAGAGGTCCCAGGAGGTAGTAGAGGATGAGGCCGACGAGCGCCACGAGCGCCGCGACCTCCCCGAGTTCGTAGAAGGGGCTTCCCACGGCGGGCCGGAACTGCAACGGGACCAGCGAAACGCCCAGGGCGGCGGCCGTCGCGATCATCACCCACCGCAGCGGCATCCCGCGTCGAAGCTTCGGGTAGGGAATCGGCAGCACCATGATCGCGGCGAGACCGGCCGCGACCAGCAGCACGAGCACCGGGTTCGTCCCGAAGAAGCCGGGCTCGTCGAAGAGCAGGAGCAGCAACACGAGGGCCAGGGCGTTCTGCGGTGTGGAGGCGCCGATGAAGTGGGGCTGCTGGTAGGCCCGCAGCGTAAAGTAGACGAGCCGGGCCCAGGCCAGGGCCACGATCCAGAGCCCGACGAGGAGGGTGTAGGGGTACCAGGGGGCCCACTGGGACGCGTGCTCCGTATGCACAGCAAGGAGGACTCCGGGGGCGAGCCCGAAGGTGATCGCATCGGCGACGGAGTCCAGGACGCGTCCGGACACCGAGGGGGGGCCGCCGGCGCGTCGGGAGAGGAGCCCGTCGAGTCCATCGAACCCGATCCCGCAGCCGATCAACAACATCGCCCACAGCTTGTTGCCGGCGAGCGTGTAGAGCACGGCGCCGACCCCGAGGAGTGCGTTCGCGAGCGTGGCCAGGTTGGCCCCCACCCGGGCGAGCGTCGTCACTGACGCGCCACCGCAACCGTGGTGGTCCCGGCTTTGACACGGTCTCCCGGCTTGACCACCGGCCGAACCGCCGCGACCGGGATCCGGAGGTCCACCCGCGACCCCAGGAGGATCATTCCGAGTCGGTCCCCCTTCCGGTGTTCCTCGGTCGGCTGCACGAGACTAATGAGCCGCCGCGCGACGAACCCGGTCATCTGGATCACCTCGACCGGTCCGGCACCGGTCCGGAGGAGGTACCTCCGCTGGACGTTATGGCTCGCCTCCGGGACGTAGGCGGGCCGGAAGCCCTCCCCCGAGTCATCGATCGACTCGACCTCGGCATCGAGTGGGAACCGGTTGACGTGGACGTCGGTCACGTTCATGAACACGGCGATCCGCCACGTCCCGTCCTCCTCGGCGACCACGGTGACCCGACCGTCGGCCGGGGAGACGACGCCGTCTCCCGGGACCCGCTCCGGGTCCCGGAAGAAGACCGCGAAGAAGAGCCAGAGGGCGGTGAGCGCCGACGCGCCGGCGACCCCCACGACGACCAAGGGATGGGTGTAGGCCAGCACCGTCCAGAGCACGACGAGCCCGACCGCGCCGACCGTCAGGTACGGACGCGCGGGCCGTACGAACACGAGCCTGGGGACCCTACGACTTGAGGACGATCTCGATATTCACGCCGTCGGGAACCTGGATCCGCATCACCTGACGCAGAGCCCGTTCATCGGCGTCGATGTCGATGAGGCGCTTGTGGATCCGCATCTCCCAGTGGTCGATCGTGCTCGTCCCGCCCCCGTCCGGTCCCTTCCGCACCGGCACCCGAAGGTGCTTCGTCGGCAACGGGATCGGGCCGGCGATCGCCACGCCGGTCTTGGAGGTGATCTCCCGGATCTGCGAACAGACGGCGTCGACCTTCTTGGGGTCAGTGCCACTGAGTGCGATCCGGGCCCGCTGCGGCATCGATACTCCGAGGTATGCGAACGAGCCGACGCGGGGGTTTAGGCGTTACGCCTCCCGCTTCTTGACCTCGACCACGACGCCGGCGGCGACCGTCTGGCCCATGTCGCGAACGGCGAACCGTCCGAGCTGCGGGAACTCCTTGTAGCGCTCGAGCACGAGGGGCCGCTTGGGCGTGATCTTCACGACCGCGGCGTCCCCGGTCTTGAGGGAGGTCGGGTCCTTTTCGGCGACCTGCCCGGTCTTCGGGTCCAGCCGCGCCTGGAGCTCCGTGAACTCGCAGGCCACCTGCGCCGTGTGGGCGTGGAACACCGGAGTGTAGCCCACGGTGATGACGGAGGGGTGGTTCAGGACCTGGATGTTGGCCGTGAAGCTGTCGACGACGGTCGGCGGGCTGGAGGTCGGGCCGACGACGTCGCCGCGACGGATGTCGTTCTTATCGATGCCGCGGACGTTGAACCCGACGTTGTCGCCCGGGAGCGCTTCGGTCACGGCCTCGTGGTGCATCTCGATCGACTTGACCTCGCCGGACTTCCCGCTGGGAAGGAAGATGACCTTGTCACCGACCTTGAGTTTGCCGGTCTCGACGCGCCCCACCGGAACCGTCCCGATGCCGGTGATGGTGTACACGTCCTGAACCGGCAGCCGCAGCGGCTTGTCGGTGGGCTTCGGCGGGACGACCAGGTTGTCCAGGGCCTGCAGGAGGGTCGGTCCCTTCCACCACGGCATGTTCGGGGAGGCCTTGTTGATGTTGTCGTCCTTGAAAGCCGAGATCGGCAGGAAGACGACCTGCTGGTCGACCTTGAAGCCGACGTTCTTGAGCAGCTTGGTGACCTCGTCCTTGAGGGCGTTGAACTTCGCCTCGGAGTAGTTCACTTCCTGCCGGTCCATCTTGTTGATCGCGACGATCAGCTGTCCCACGCCGAGGGTCCGGGACAGGAAGATGTGCTCCCGCGTCTGCTCCTGGATGCCCTCCGCCGCCGAGACGACCAGCACGGCCGCATCGGCCTGGCTGGTGCCGGTGATCATGTTCTTGACGAAGTCCCGGTGCCCGGGCGCGTCGATGATCGTGAAGTAGTACTTCTGAGAGTCGAACCGCCGGTGCGCGATGTCGATCGTGACTCCGCGCTCGCGCTCCTCCTTGAGCTCGTCCATGACCCAGGCGAACTCGAACGTCGCCTTGCCCTTGGCTTCGGCCTCGGCCCGGAACTTGTCGATCTCCTCCTGCCGGATGTAGCCGGTGTCGAGGAGGATTCGGCCGACGGTCGTGGACTTTCCGTGATCGACGTGACCGATGAACACGAGGTTCATGTGGGGTTTCTGGGCCATGCGGTGAACTCCGGGCGCGGCCACATTGCACCTGTATATAGGTCTTATTGACGATTCTCTCGAAAACCGATGGATTTCTCGCCGGTCCCGCCGGTTCCGCCCCGCGGGCGGTCCGGGGACGACGAGCCCCTGCAGAAACCCATTTACGCGCGGCCCCGGTGCGGCCGTCGTTCGGGCCCCCCGGGGCCCCGCCTTGAGGGTTCTGCGTGACGGGTCTTCCCCCGCGCACGGTCGCGGAGAGCCGGTCCACCGTCGTACGGCTCATGGTGCCGACGGATGCCAACTTCTCGGGGGATGTCTTCGGCGGCCAAATCCTGTCCGAGATCGACCGGGTCGCGTATGTGACCGCCGGCCGCCACTGCCACTTGAACTGCGTCACCGCCTCCATCGATCGGATGGACTTCCTGGCCCCGGTGCACGTGGGGGACGTCGTCGAGTGGCTCGCGCAGCTCACCCACGTGGGCCGCAGCTCGATGGAGGTCTGGGTCCAGGTAACCGCCGAGCCCCTCCAAGGTGGGGCTCGTCGCCGAGTGGGAGAGGCCTACGTCACGATGGTAGCCCTGGATGCCAGCGGCAAACCGACCTCCGTACCCGGTCTCGAGCTGACTTCGGATTCCGAACGCCGCCGATTCTCCGAGGGGGCCATGCGGGCCGAGACACGACGCAAGGAGCGGGCGAGCCATACGACGTGATACAGAGGAGGAAACGAAGGTGATCTGCGAAATGTGTGGAAAGGACACGGAGACGCTCACGGCCGTCCGGATCGAGGGATCGGTGCTCCAGCTCTGCTCCGACTGCTCCCGGTTCGGCCAGCCGGTGTCGCCACCCGCGACGACCGGCAGCGTGGGGCGGGGAGGCTATTCCGAGTTCGCCGAGGCCCGGCGCCCGACGGCGATCCGGCCCCGGCGCACGGAGGAGAGGGACGTCTTCGCCGAGATGCCGGACCTCGAGTTGCGGCCGGACTGGTTCCATCGTATTCGGCACGCCCGGGAACTGCTAGGCTGGACGCCCGAGGAGTTCGGCAAGCGGCTCAACGAAAAGAAGTCCCTCGTCCTCAAGGTCGAGTCCGGGAGCTTCCGGCCCCCGGACGCGATCCTCCGCAAGATCGAGCGGCTGCTCAAGGTCCGGTTGACGGTGGACCCGAACGCTCCGGCTCCGTAGGAGGAGGGGCCCCTTCCCCGGGCTCCGGGGGCCGACGATGCGGCGAGGGCCTCCAGTCGTCGTACCGGCTCCGTTCGAAGCCGACCTCGTGGTAGACCTCGGCGCGCAGCTCACCAGAGCTCGCGGTTCCGGAGCGGACCGACGCGAGGTCCCGTTCGTACTGCCCCGTGAGACGGTCGGCGGCCAGGAGGTAGGCGACCCCCGCGACCGCCAGGCCGAGGACGGCCAGAAATCGGATGAAGACGATCGGGACCACCAGGGCGAGGACGACCAGCAGTCCGATCGTGATCCCGAATCCGACGTAGAGGCTTCGGAGGTCGCGTCGAGCCCGATGGTCCCGGTGCGAGAAGGCCATGCGACTCCGCGGATGGGGAGGTCCTACCCGATCAGCGCCTCGAGAATCGCCTTCTGTGCATGGAGGCGATTCTCTGCCTGGTCCCACACCACCGACGTCGGTCCGTCAATGACCTCGTCCGTGATCTCCAGGCCCCGGTGCGCGGGGAGGTCGTGCAGGACGAGCGCCCCAGGCCGGGCCCCTGCCAGGAGCGCCGAGTTGACCTGAAAGCCGGCGAATGCCTTCTCGCGAGCAGACTGCTCGGCCTCCTCGCCCATCGAGACCCAAACGTCGGTGTACACCGCGTCGGCCCCTCGGACCGCTTCGGGAGGCTGGTCGAAGAAGGTGAGCGTCGCCCCGGTCTTCCGGGCGAGGTCTTGAGCGGCGGACACGATCGACGGATCCGGATGGTAGCCCTCCGGGGTGGCGCTGGCGAGGTCGAGGCCGACCATTGCACAGCCGAGCAGGAGCGAGTGGTGGACATTGTTCCCGTCCCCCACCCAAGCGAGTCGGTGCCCCGCAAACTTCCCCTTCCAGCGTTCGGAGAGTGTGAGCAGGTCGGCGACGATCTGACAGGGATGCTCCCGGTCGTCCAGCGCGTTGATCACCGGGATGGCGGCCCACTGGGCGAGCTCGGCCTCGTCCTGGAACCGGAAGGCGCGGTAGACGATCGCATCGACGTATCTCGACAGGACGCGCGCCGTGTCCGCGATCGTTTCTCCCCGACCCAGCTGGAGGTCCTTGGGAGACATGTAGAGCGAGTGGCCACCGAGGTCGTGGATCCCCACTTCGAACGAGGTCCGAGTACGGGTGGAGGGCTTTTCGAAGATCATGGCGACATTCTTCCCTTTGAGCGACGGCCGAAGCAAGCCCCGGCGCCGGTCGGCCTTCAACCGAGCGGCGCGCTTCAGCACCGGGCCAAGGTCGGCACCGAGGTCGGCGATCGAGAGCAGGTCACGCTTGGTCCGCTTGGGCGGCATGACGCGGGTGCGAGCTCTCTCGGCGTAAAAAGCGTGAGGTGGACCCGAACGCACCGGTCCGCGTCGGGAAACGCCCCCGACCCACTTCGCCGGAGGTACCATTAAGAATCGACCGGGGTTCGCGCGCGCGAGGCAGAACGTTGGCTCCACGGAGGAAGAACCGGCCTCGGTCGGTCCGGAAGAGTGCGACACGTCCCCCATCCCGATCGGGCGGCCGCCGAGTGTACATGGTCTCGGGCGGGGTGACCAAGTTCGCGAAGGCCCACCCGGCGATGGACTTCCGACTGATGGTGAAGAAGGCCTACGACCAGGCGATGGCGGAGGTTCCCAACCTCACCAAGGACCGGATCACGGGGACCCGGGTCTCGTACTTCTCGGACCACTTCAGCCGTCAACTCAAGGCGGCGAGCATGGTCCAGGACTACCTCGGCCTCAACCCGAAGGGCAGCGTCCGGATCGAGTGGGGAGGCGCCACCGGGGGCGAGTGCTTCCAGGCCGCGTATGAGGCGGTCGCCAGTGGACGCATGGACGTGTGCCTCGCTGCCGGCTACGAAACGATGAGCCGGGTCGCCACGTGGAAGGGGAACGAGTTCATCGCGCTCGCGTCCGATACGAACTTCGATTTTCCGCTGGGCGGGTTCTACACCGGCTACTACGCCCTCATGGTCGTCCGGCACATGTACGAGTATCTTCGGCTTACGAAGTTCGCCCACGTGAAGGACGAGCGCGAGGCGCAGCGCCTCGCGATCGCGGAGGGCCAGCGCATCATGAGCTGGGTGTCGGTCAAGAACCACATCAACGCCACCCACAATCCGTACGCACAGTACCCGAAGCGGCTCACGGTCCAGGACGTCCTCGATTCGGAGATGATCTCCTATCCTCTGACGCGGGAGCAGATCTGCACGATGAGCGACGGCGCCGCGACGGCGATCCTCTGCACGGAGTCGGTCGCCAAGGAACTCACCGACCGGCCCATCCGGATCACCGGCGTCGGCACGGGAACCGATACGATGCGGCTCGCGGACCGACCGTTCGGGTCCGTGCCGCTGTACCCGCACGAGAAGCCGAAGGACTACGAGCACCTGCCCTACCCCGGCGTCCACTCGTTCCGGGCGGGCCGCTCGGCCGGGCTGGAGGCGTGCCGGATGGCGGGGATCACGAACCCGCTCCGGGAGCTCGACTTCATCGAGCTGCACGACGCCTATGCGTCGAGCGAGATCCAGACGTACGAGGACCTCGGCCTCTGCAAGTACGGGGAAGGATACGACTTCACGCTCTCGGGCGCCCCGTTCCTCAAGAACATCGACTATGGCCTCGACGTGCCGAGGGCCGGCCAGATGCCGGTGAACCCCTCGGGAGGTCTCATCGCCTGTGGCCATCCGGTCGGAGCGACCGGCCTCATGCAAGCGGTCTTTGCCTTCTGGCAACTGCAGGGCCGCATCAAGCAGCACTTCGGCGACCCCACCCTCCAGCTCCGGAACCCCCGACGGGGTGCCATCCACAGCCACGCCGGAACGGGGTCGGCCGTGACCGTATCGATCCTCGAGCGGGGGTTCTGACCATGCCCCGGCCCAAGACGTTCCAGCACTTCCGAGACGTTCAGGAGGAGCTCGGCCGTTCGGGCGCGGCCATCTTCCGGGATGCGAACGGCGTCGAGAGCCTGGTCATCGACAGCCCGTACTCGATCCACTACATCCACAGCTATGCCGAGGACTCGCCCTTCTTCCTCGCCCTCGCCGAGGGCAAGCTCCTGGGCTCGCGGTGCACGAACCCGTCCTGCGGATTCGTGTATGCTACGCCCCGGGGCCACTGTATGGTCTGTGGACGACCCACCGAGTGGAAGGAGCTCCCCCGGAAGGGACGCGTCCATTCGTGGACGACCTGTCAGTTCGGGAGCGAGGCGTTCCTCAAGGAGACGCCGTACAACCTGGCGATGATCGAGTTCGAAGGGGCGGGGAGCCTGCTCCTGGTGCGGCTCAAGGACTGCGTCCAGTCGGACCTATACGTCGGAATGCCCGTGGAAGCGCGGTTCGCCTCCGATCCGAAGTACTCGATCACCGACGTCTGGTTCGTCCCCTCCAAGTAGCGGCTCGGTCCGTCGGCGGACTTCTCGAACGCGCGCGCGTTCGAGAAACCCGCCCGGATTTTATAGCATGAGCGCTACAGAGAGAGCCGTATGGCGCTCGTGCAGAGCGGTGTGGCGTCATCGCTTCTCGTCATCTTCATCTTCCTCGCCGGTGCCGAAGCCATCCGATTTCGGCTGAGCCGCATCGGAACCCCGCAGATCGTCGGCGAGATCCTCCTGGGAATGCTCCTCGCCCCGGCGGCGCTGGGCGGGATCTTCAACACGCTGGTCGGAGCCTCGCTCTTCAACTCCACCGACCAGATCCTGCTGGCGTTCTCCGATTTTTCGGTCATTCTCCTGATCTTCGCCGCGGGACTCGAGGGGGGGATCGCGGGCCTCCGGTCGGCGGGCCTCTGGGCCGTGCTCGCCGCCGTGACCGGGAACCTCCTGCCGTTCCTGGTCACGTTCGTCGTCTTCTCGCACCTGTTCCCGTCCTCGATGGCCCTGCTCCTGGCCGTGGCCGCCGGGTCGACGAGCACCGCCGTCACGGCGTCGCTGATCCGGAACGAACAGCTCGGAGGGAGCACGGGCGCGCGGTTTCTGCTCTCAACCACGGCGATCCACGACGTCGTGGGCCTGGTGCTGTTGTCGGCCATCCTGAGCTTGATCGGAGGCCAATTCAGCGTCATACGGGTCACGGGCAGCATCGCCGTCGACGTGCTGGTGTGGCTCGGCGTGCTCGTCGGGTCGGTGTTAGTGATCCCGCGGGTCTTCCGCGCCCTCGGCCCGCGCGAGACCTACAATCTCCCGTTCCTGATCCTCTTCATCCTCGCAGCGATCGTGACGGCGGTGGGATTCTCGACGGTCGTTGGTGCCTACATCGCCGGTCTCGCCATCGCCGAGAGCATCGTCGTCACCCGGACCCGTCAGACCCTCGACGTGCTCGTGTCCGTGTTCGGGTCGCTCTTCTTCGTCGTGATCGGCTTCCAGTTCAATGTCCACCTCCTGGCGAATCCGCTCGTCTGGGGCATGGGGGGCCTCCTCACGGTCATCGCCACCGGAGGCAAGGTGCTCGCGATCTACCCGGCCGCCTTCCGCCGGTTCCGGCGTCGGTCGGAGGCCCTGATGATCGCGGTCGGCATGATCCCCCGAGGGGAGATCGGGCTCATCGTGGGCGCCATCGGCATCTCGCTCCACGTCCTGAATCAGCTCGGCCTGGGAGCCATCCTCCTCATGACGCTCCTGACCACCAGTTTGGGCGGCTTCCTCTTTCACGCGGCGGCTCGCGTGGCCCGGACCGAGTACGCACTGGAGGACGCCGCCGGGACCTCCCCCGGGACGTCCACCTCCCCGCCGTCCGCCGACGGTTGAAGCTAGGAACGCCTAGGGGCCGTGGCGGATGCCGCGGGCCGGACTTGAACCGGCGACTTCAAGATCTTCAGTCTTGCACTCTCCCAACTGAGTTACCGCGGCACGCGCGAGGAGCGGGAGCCCCGCCGTCTATAAAGTCGATTGTGGGAAGGCGCGACGGCGCGGGCTCGCCGCACGGCACCGGAGGCTGCGTCGGACCCGCGCGCGCACGCGTTCGGCCGGTTTTCTGACGGAAAAGTGACCTTCTGGCCCGTCAGGCTTTAATTAGGTCGCTTCGCCTGAATACCGCGCACACGTGAAGACCCTGGTCATCGCCGAGAAGTTCAACACCGCCCTCCGGATCTCCATCGTGCTCTCCGACGGCCGCATGAAACGTGGCAAGGCGGGCAGCGTACCGGTCTTCCGGTTCGACCGCCCCGACGGGGAGTACGCCGTCATCGGGCTCCGGGGACACATTATCGAGCTCGACTACCCGGACGAGCTCTCGCACTGGTCCCTGGCGAATCTCGGCCAACTGCTGGAGACGACGCCGCTGAAGAAGGTCTCCGAGCCCAGGATCGTGGAGGCCATTCGGTACGTTGTCCCGGGCTGCGACCGAGTCATCATCGCCACGGACTTCGACCGGGAAGGAGAACTCATCGGGTGGGAAGCCCTCGAGATCGTCCGCGCGGCGAACCCGTCGATTCACGTCGAACGGGCCCGGTACAGCGCCCTGACCCGCGACGAGATCGAGCGGGCATTCTCGGACCTTCGGGAGGTCGACCGGGCGCTCGCGGAAGCGGCCGAGTCCCGCCAGGAGATCGACCTGGTCTGGGGCGCACTCCTGACGCGATATCTCTCCCTGACCGCCGGCCAGGGGGGATCCGGGTTCCTGTCGGCAGGTCGGGTGCAGACCCCGACGCTCGCGCTCCTCGTCACGAGGGATCAGGAGATCAAGGAGTTCGAGGCCGAACCGTTCTGGACCCTCGAGGCCACCGGACAGGCCCGCGGGGAATCGTTCCGTCTCCAGCATGAGCACGGAATTTTCACCGACTCGGCCGAGGCGAAGAAGCTCCTGGCCTCGCTGCAGACGGCCACCGAGGGCACGGTCGCGGACTTCAAGGAAGAGGAGGTACGACGGCGGCCACCGGTTCCTTTCAGCACCACCCTCTTCGTCGCCGAGGCGACCAAGCTCGGCCTCAGCGCCGCCGGAGCCATGCGGATCGCTGAGGATCTCTACACGCAAGGTCTCATCAGTTACCCTCGGACGGACAACACGGTCTATCCCCGGGGCCTGGGTCTTCGGACGCTCGTGGAAAAATTCCTCGAGAGCCCCTTCCGGGAGGACGCGACCTACGTCCTCTCCCAACCGAGCTTCCGCGCCACGCGGGGGCGGACGGAAACGACGGACCATCCTCCGATCTATCCGACCGGGGTCGTCGACCCGAAGAAGCTGCGGCCCGAGCATGCCAAGGTCTACGAGCTCGTGGTCCGGCGGTTCCTCGCCACGGTGGCGCCCGACTGCGTCGGCCGGTCCCGGACGGCCAAGGTACGAATCCGGGACCAGGGGTTCGACGGAAAGGGCTACCACGTGCTCGACCCCGGCTGGTACCGGGTCTACCCCTACCAGCATCCCGAAGAGAGCGTCCTGCCCGCCCTATCGGTCGGCGAGGTCGTGCCCGTCCAGGACATCCGGCTGGTCGAGGACAAGACCCAGCCGCCGCGACGGTATTCCCAGGGCTCCCTCATCCAGGAGATGGAACGTCTCGGCCTCGGGACGAAGAGCACTCGGCACGACATCCTGCAGAAGCTGCTCGACCGGCACTACGTCCAGGCGCGGTACCTGGAGCCGACCAGTACTGGAGTGGCCGTTACGGAGGCGCTTCGGGCCCATGCTCCGTTCGTGACGCTGCCGGACATGACGCACCGGCTCGAAGCGGACATGGAGCTCGTGGCGGAGTCGAAGAAGGCGAAGACCGAGGTACTCGAGGAGTCCCGGGAGATGCTCCGCGAGATCCACGAGGCCCTGACCGTGAACGCCGCCGCGGTGAAGAAGACGCTGACGACGGCGATGGACCGGCAACACTTCGTAGGACCTTGTCCGAAGTGCGGCGGCGCGCTCCGCATGCAGCGCAGCCCGCGAGGAAGCCGCTGGGTCCAGTGCGTCAACAACCCGGCCAGCTGCACGGTGAGCTACTCGCTCCCGGCCGCCGGCTTCATCGAGCCGGCGCCGGAGTTTCTCTGCCCGCAGTGCCAGACGCCCCGACTCAAGATCGTCTTCCGGGGCCAGCGGCCCCAGCTGTACTGCATCAACCCCGACTGCGTCGAGCACCAGAAGGCCTTCCGGGTCGGGAACTGTCCGACCTGTGGCTCTCCGCTTTCCATCCGCTACTCCCGGTTCGGGAAACGCTTCGTCGGCTGCACGGGGTATCCGAAGTGCACCGTCACCTACCCCCTGCCGCAGCGGGGTCGCCTGGACATCGACCCGTCGCCTTGTCCCCTATGCCACGCTCCCGTAGTGACCGCGATCGAGGCGGGCCGCCGACCCTGGCGGCTGTGCATCAACCCGGAATGTCCGTCCCGGAAGTCCGCACCGAAGGCCGAGTCGGCGCCTTCGCCCGCCGCCTCGCCGAGCCGGCCTCGCAAGCCACGGGCCGCGGCGGCGGTCCGGCCCGCGAAACGCTCGCCCCGCCGGGTCCGCCGGACGTCCCCGAAAACGACCGATTCGGGGCCTGCCGACTCCGTGGAAGAGTCCCCCGCGCCGCCGTAGGCCGGGCGAAACCCGAGGGTAGGCCGCCGCTCCATTTCAAGTCGTTCCCGGCGACCGGTGACATTGGACTCACTGGCCGCCTAAATATCCCGGGCCGATGTGGCGCGTGTGACGACCTCGCACTATCTGGTTGACCTCGACTCTCGCACGCTCCAACGCAAGCTGCGGGACAATCCGCTCGTGATCGTACCCGTCGGAGCGCTCGAGGCCCACGGTCCTCACCTTCCGCTCGGCGCCGACCAGATCCAGGCCGAGGCGACGGCCGACGCGCTCGCGGCTCGCGTGGGCGCGTTGATCGCCCCCACGCTGGCCTACGGATACTGCGCTGGGACCCGACCGTTCCCCGGGACCGTGAGCCTGTCGCTGGCGACGCTCTCGCGGTTGGTCCAGGAGCTCCTGGGAGAGCTCGCCCGCACCGGTGTTCGCCGGGTGCTCATCCTCTCCGGGCACGCCGCCCAGGGCCACATGGCCGCTCTCCGCGAGGGGGCGGAACAGGCCGTGCGTGCGGTGCCCGCGCTCCGGGTCGCCGTCCTGTCGGACTACGACTTCGTCTATGAACTGCGGGGGAAGCTCTCTCCCCCCTCGGACGGTCACGGCGGCCTCCTCGAGACATCGCGCGTGCTGTCCATGCGGCCGGGGTCGGTCGGGCCGGATCGCCCCAAGGTCGACTATCGGTACTCCCGGTTCCAGGTCGGAGACCCCACCGTCGAGGAGTGGCCGGAGAGCGTCATCGGAGACACCTCGGAGGCCTCGGTCGAGCTCGGCCAGCGGGTCCAGACCCATGTGCTGGAGCGGCTCGAGGCCACCGTCCGCGAACTCCTGCCGGACGCGTAGGGTTCTGGCCGAGGTTCCGTGACCGCCACCGACTCTCCGATCCGGATCCGCGGCGCGCGGCAGCACAACCTCAAGAACGTCTCCCTCGACCTGCCGCGGAACCGGTTCATCGTCATCACCGGCGTCAGCGGGTCGGGAAAGTCCTCGCTCGCGTTCGACACGCTCTACGCCGAGGGCCAGCGTCGGTACATCGAGAGCCTCTCGGCCTATGCGCGCCAGTTCCTCGGGCAGATGGACAAGCCCGACGTCGACCTCATCGATGGACTCTCCCCGGCCATCGCGATCGAGCAACGAGCCGGCAGCCGGAACCCACGGTCTACCGTGGGAACGGTCACGGAAATCTACGACTTCCTGCGACTGCTCTACGCCCGGGTCGGGGTGCCCCACTGCCCGAACGACGGGGAAGAGATCGCGCCCCAGTCGATCGACAAGATCGTGGAGACCGTGCGGCTCCACTGTGAGGGACAAACGGTCGACCTCCTCGCGCCGGTGCTCCGAGGCAAGAAAGGGGAGCATCGGGAACTGCTCCAGAAGCTGCGGGAGCAGGGCTACCGTCGGTTCATCGTCGACGGGGTCGAGGTGCGCCTCCCCGGCCCGGAGGTGCATCTCGAGAAGAATCGGAAGCATACGATCGAGGTCATCGTCGATACGTTCAAGGTCTCGGAGTCGGAGGCCACCCGGCTGGCGGAGGGCGTATCCCTCGCACGCGAGCTGGCCGAGGGCCTCGTGGTCGTCCGCGGCGCCAAGGGGCTGCGCGAGAGCTTCTCGAGCTCCCGCGGATGCCCGAAGTGCGGGTTCTCGATCGAGGAGCTCGCACCCCGGATGTTCTCCTTCAACAGCCCGTACGGCGCCTGTCCCGAGTGCTCGGGGATCGGCGCGACCCTGCACGCCGACCCGGACCTGATCGTGCCCGACCGAGACAAGCCGCTCGCGAAGGCGATCGCGGTCTGGGGGCTCACGCCCGAAGCGGACTCCCTCGACCGATTCGGGCACAGCTTCGGCTACGACACCGACGACCCGGTCTCCCGACTCTCCGACAAGGCCTGGAAGGCACTGATGTACGGGAGCGACCGGCCGATCGGTGCGCCCTCCCCGCACTGGGCCGGGCACTGGTGGGGCGGCGGATGGCTCAAAGAAGGGCTGGTCCACGCCGTGGAACGGCGGTGGAAGTCGACCAAGAGCGAGGGAGCGAAGGAGTACTACCTCGGTTTCATGACCTTCACGCCGTGCCGGTCCTGCCACGGCCAGCGGCTCAAGCCGGCGAGCCTGGCGGTGACCGTCTCGGGCCAGTCCATCGCCGAGGTCGTTGCGCGGCCCGTGACCTCGCTGCTCCCGTTCTTCCGCGACCTGACGCTGTCGTCGAAGGAGGAACAGATCGTGGGCCAAGTCGTGAAGGAGATCCGGGCCCGGCTTGGATTCCTCCACGACGTGGGTCTCACCTACCTGACCCTCGACCGTGCGTCGGCCACGCTCTCGGGCGGCGAAGCGGAACGGATCGCCCTGGCGACCCAGATCGGCTCCGGACTCGTCGGCGTCTTCTACATTCTCGACGAGCCCTCGATCGGGCTTCATCCCCGGGACCACGCGCGGCTGCTGGCGACGCTCAAGACGCTCCGGGACCTCGGGAACACGCTACTCGTCGTGGAGCACGACGAGATGACGATGCGCGCCGCGGATTGGCTGGTCGACCTGGGTCCGGGCGCGGGCCACCAGGGCGGGGAGGTCCTCTACTCGGGGCCTCCGGACCGGATCGGCGGGACGCCCCGGTCCCTGACCGGAGAGTACCTCAGCGGCCGGCGGTCGATCCCGGTTCCGGACCGACGGCGGTTTCCGACCCATCGCTGGATCGCGGTCCGCGGCGCACGGGAGAACAACCTCCAGGGCATCGACGTCCGGATTCCGCTGGGCTTGCTGACGGTCCTCTCGGGAGTCTCGGGGAGCGGCAAGTCGACCCTCCTCCAGGAGATCCTGTACAAGGCGGTCCGGCGGCACCTGGGCCTCGGTCGGGACACTCCGGGGAAGCACGACCACATCGAAGGCATCGACCAGATCGACCGGGTCCTGCTGATCGACCAGTCCCCGATCGGCCGGACGCCGCGCAGCAACCCGGCGACCTACACGGGGCTCATGACGCCGATCCGCGAGCTCTACGCGAGCCTGCCGGAGTCGAAGGTCCGTGGCTTCGGCCCCGGGCGCTTCAGCTTCAACGTGGCGAGCGGCCGCTGCGAGGCCTGCGAGGGCGACGGGATCCTCTCGTACGAGATGCACTTTCTTCCGGAGGTCCACGTCGTCTGCGAGGAGTGCGGGGGGAAGCGGTTCAACCAGGAGACGCTCCAGGTCCGGTTCAAGGGCCGGTCCATCGCGGACGTCCTCGAGATGACGGTCGACGAGGCGCTCCAGTTCTTCCAGAATCACCGACGGATCGAGTCCCGGCTCCAGCTGCTGTCGCAGGTCGGCCTCGGATACATCAAGCTGGGACAGAGCGCGACTACCCTGTCGGGCGGCGAGGCTCAACGGATCAAGATCGCCTTCGAGCTCGGCAAGACGCCGACCGGCCGGACGCTCTACCTGCTCGACGAGCCGACGACGGGTCTCCACTTCGAAGACGTACGGAAGCTGCTCGAGGTGCTGTTCCGGCTCCGGGAGGGAGGCAACACGGTGGCGGTCATCGAACACAACCTGGACGTGCTCAAGTCCGCCGACTGGATCATCGACCTCGGCCCGGAGGGCGGGGACAAGGGAGGACGCCTGGTCGCCGCCGGGACTCCCGAGGAGGTGGCCCGGGCCCCCGGCTCCTACACCGCCGAGTTCTTGCGGCCGTTGCTCCGGCCCATCCCCGCGATGGTCCGATGAGCGGAGCGGACCGTCCGCTCCCGGGGTTCGTCCCGGCGAGCCAGTGGGCCTACGGTCCCGAGGAGCGTTTCCGGCCGGGCCCGGACACGCCCGGCGTCTACCTGTTCCGAGGGCCTAACGGAGAGGTCGTGTACGTCGGGAAGTCGAAGCATCTCCGGCGGCGGGTGCTCGACCACCTCAAGGTCCGGGTCGAGAAGGACGAGTGGATCCTCGGCCGGAGCACCAGCGTCGAGTTCGTGCCGACGGCGAACGAGCGAGAGGCTCTCCTGCTGGAAGCCACGCTGACGAAGCAGTACCAGCCGCCGTACAACACCCTCCTCAAGGACGACCGCAGCTACCCGTACATCGCCGTCACTCTGAGCGAGACCTTTCCGCGGATCCTGGTGGTCCGCCGGCCCCGCCGGGGCCGCGACACTCTGCTGTTCGGTCCGTACACGGGCGCACGCGAAGCGCGGAGTGTGGCCCGACTCCTGTCCGAGACCTTTCAGATCCGCCGATGCGTCCGGTTGCCCAAGCGGGCCTGCCTGTACTACTACCTCCAGCAGTGCACGGCACCCTGTATCGGTCTCGTCGACCGCACGGCCTACCGGGCCCAGGTCGACGACGCCGTGACCGCCCTCCGCGGAAAGGGGCAGGGGATCGTCGCCTCCCTCGAGGGCCAGATGAAGGCCGCCGCACACCGTCAGGAGTTCGAACGCGCCGCACGGCTCCGGGACGCGCTCCGCGGTTTCGAGGCCCTGCAGGACCGCCAGCACGTGATCGGACCCGGCGAGGGCCGGGCCGACGTCGTCGCCGTGGCCCTGCCCCGTCACCCGGGAACGCTGCGGGTGGCGGTCGGGGTGCTCCGCCTCGAAGATGGGGAGGTGCGACAAAGCGAGCCTCACGTCATGGGCTTCCCGGCGGATGATCCGCCCGAGGCTGGCGAGGTGCTGCGGCAGTTCCTGACCCAGTACTACGGGCAGCAGACGGTCGCACCGGGACGGATCTACGTGGCCGGCACCCGACCCGCCGGGGTCGAGGAGGCCCTGGACTGGCTCGCGAAGGATCGCGGCATTGCGGTTCGGTTCGCGCCGACGGGCCGGCCGGCGTCGCTGGCCCGGCTCGCGTCCCGCCTGGCGGAGAGCACGCTCGAGCAGGCTGCCCCGGCCACGGTGCCCCGCGACGTGTTGCGGGCGCTCATGGACCTGCTCCGCCTCCCCCGGCTGCCGAGTCGAATCGAGGGCGTCGACATCTCGCTCTTCCAGGGGTCGGAGGCGGTCGGCTCGCTCGTGGTCTTCCAGGATGGACGCCCGGCGAAGGACGACTACCGTCGGTTCAAGATCCGTACGGTCGAGGGAACGAACGACTTTGCGATGGTCGCCGAGGTCGTCCGCCGTCGCCTGCGTCGTCTGCAGGCCGAGGCCGAGAAGCTGCCGGACCTCCTGCTCATCGATGGCGGTGCCGGACAGGTGAGCGCCGCCGCCGGCGTGCTCCGGGAGCTGGGGCTCGCGGAGGAGGTGCCGGTCGTGGGGCTCGCGAAGCGGGAAGAGGAGCTCTACTTCCCCGACCGGTCCGGACCGGTGGCGAAAAACCCGAACTCGCCTCCGATGCTGCTCCTGCGCGCGGTACGGGATGAGGCGCATCGGTTCGCCGTCACGTATCACCGCACCCGGCGGAGGATGGGCCTGCGGCGGGAAATGGAGGCGGCGACCGCCTCGGTTTCCGCGGGTCCGGCTCCCGGATCGGACTAGCCGCCGCGGGGCCGGGCGTTGCGCTCCGGTTCGCCGATGAACGGCATCCCCTGGACCCGCTTCGCGACCTCGGCGGAGCTCAGCCGCCGGAGGTCCTTGTCGGCCTCGAGGAAGGAGACATCGAGCGCCTCCGCCGTGAAGGGCGGGTTGGACCCTTCGGCGACCGCCGCGACGGCGAGCTTGAAGGCGGTCTCCTCGTCCTTCACCTCATCGATCTTCTGCTCGAGGAAGTCCGCGACGGCGCGCCGGTTCCGCCCGATGGCATAGGCCTTCCAGCCGATTGTCGCACCGCTCGGGTCGAGCTCGATGATCCCCGGGCCATGGGACCCGAAGCCGCCGAGCAGGATCGACACCGCGAAGGGCCGAGTGCCGCCGAACTGGGTGAATTGCTGGAGGAACGTGCCGAGCGACGCGGCGAGCGTCGGATAGGGGGCTGTCTCCCCGTAGAGGATCTTGTGGCGCTGCGCCTCGAGGCGGAGGTGGTCCACGAGGATCCGGGAGTCTGCGATGAGACCCGCGGTCACGCAACCGATCCCGGTGTCGATGGCGAAGCTCTTCTCGATCGATGCGGAGCGCGCGAGGGGGCTCGTCGGGAGGTTTCGGAACGCCACGAAGACGACTCCGTCGGGGTAGGTCACGGCGACGGCCGTGCCGCCCATCTGGATCGCCTGAAGCGCGTACTCGACTTGGAACAGGCGGCCATCAGGCGAGAACACCGTGCTCGCTCGGTCGTACGCCATCTGGCCGGGTTGCATCTCCATCGGTTGTACTCCCTCGGACTGGCGAGGCGCCAGCAGCAGGGGGGATTTGACGGTGCGCCTAGATGGAGGAGGGGTAACCCCCGCGTTACCGCGCGCCGACTGACGCCCGGGAGCGCGTCAGAGCGACCGACGCAAAAGACCGGGCAGCCGACGCACGGCGACGGGGCGGTTCTCGGGAGGAACATACGCCGCGAGCTTCCACGCCGACGGCGGACGCATCGCAAGGTCTCGCCACACGCTCGCGGCCCGGAACGGATAGCTCGGGCCGCGGGTTCCCAGCAGCCCGACCTCGTCCCAGTCACCCCCGGCCGATCGTGAGGTGAGGCCCGAGAGGTCCAACAGCACTCCACCGGGGAGCAGGTGGAGCCGGTCCGCGAGGTCGTCTTCCAGCTGCCGACGGCGCGCGGGCTCCTGCAGGAGCCGACCGACGGCGCGCCCGAGTCCGGTGGGAATCTCTTTCCACGCCAGGGCGCGCTTGAACAGCCGTCGCGACCGAAAGCGGCGCACCATCTCGGCGCTCCGCTGACCGGTGGTCGCGAGGAAGGCCAGGAACTCCCCGTCCGTCATCCCGAAGATCTCGTGGGGAACGTTCGGGTACTCGGGAAGCCGCTCGAGGGCACTCTGCGCCATGACCTCGGCCGCGCGGACGGTCTTGTGGAAGTACACGGCCGAGTACATCAATGCCCGACCGACCAGGAACCCTTCGACGGCATTCCGACCCTTTTCGGCAAAGAGGAGGCGACCTCGATGCTCCCGCACGGTGTCCAAAAGGCGTGCGGCGTCGATGGTGCCGTGAGCGACGCCGGTGTAATGCGCGTCCCGCTGGAGGTAGTCGATCCGGTCGGCGTCAATCGCGCCGTGCAACATGGCGCGGAGAAGGGGCTGGCTCTCCCGTCGATGGGACGGGTCCACGAGGTCGGCGACGACGCGCGGGTTGACACCCGCAAGCTCGAGGATGTCCGGCATCGCCGGAGACGCGTCTGCGGCTCGGTCGTCCGTAATCCCCTCGATCGCCTGACCCGTGATCCACGCGCGGGAAATTCTCTCGTGCCCGAACCCGAGGACCTCGATCGTGGTCGGATCGAGCGTGTGGGAGAAGGGGGCGTGGCCGAGGTCGTGCAGCAGACCGCCAACCGCCACGGTGGTCGATTCGTCCTCGGAGAGACCGAGCCGGTGGGCCATCTGCTGGGTGACCCAGAAAACCCCGAGCGAGTGCTCTAACCGTGTGTGATTGGCGCCAGGAAAGACTAGGTGGGCGAACCCAGTCTGGCGAACTCCCCAGAGCCGCTGGAAGGCAGCGTGGCCGATGAGGGAGAGCGCCACGCCTTCGACGGACACCGTGCCGTGCACCGGGTCGAAGATGGTCTTCCGGTCGGCGGAACGGCGCCGAGGCGACACGACCGACCGGACCTCTCCCGGCCCATAAAGCGGCCGGCCGTACCGTCGGACTGCCTCGGCGAGATTCGTGTGCCCGACGAGATTATTTAACGAGTCACCGGCTCCGATGCGCCGTTGCAATGGCCACGGTCCATGGCACGGCCTCGCAGGGTCCCCCGGGCCCTTCCCCGCTGGAGGAGAGCCGGCGACTCTTCCGGGAAGCCGAGCGGTTCGAAGCCGCGCACGAAGCCGACCGGCAGCGGGAGGGCCTCAAACGTTTCCTGGCGCATGTCGAAGAGCATCGCCAGGAACTCGAAGAGGGTGCACCGGAGGTCGCTCACGACCTCGCCCGGGCGGCGCTGACCTTCCATCACCACTCGGAGAACGAGCTCGCCCTGCGGGCCGTGGACGTGGGGCTGGCGCTCGTGCCTGGCTCTGCTGAGCTCCTCCATCATAAGGCGCTGGTCCTGCTCTCGCTGAACCGGCAGGTCGATCAGGCCGTTCTGCTGCTAGACCGATCGCTCGAGGCCAATCCACACGACAAACGCGCCTGGGCAACGAAGGGCGATGCCCTCAAGCTGCTGGGTCGAAACCCCGAGGCCGTCGAGGCCTATCTCTCCGCCCAACGCCTGGACGCGAGCTCGAGCCAGTACGTCGACCGCGCCCTCAAGCTCGACCCGCAGAACGGCGTCGCGCTGCGGATGAAACTCCAGCTGGCCCGGTCCGGCGGGGGGGAGCAACAGGCCCTCGAAGCGGCGGAAGCGTTGCTCGCCGCGAACCCGACCGACTCGGAGCTGCTCGTAGAAAAGGCCCGGCTCCTCGCCACCCTGGGCCAGTTACAGTCCGCCCTCGACACGCTCAACCCCGTCGCAGCAGACCATCCCGACGACCCCCGCGTCCGGTTCCTCAAGGGGCGGCTCCTGTTGGCGATGGGCCGGGTCGACGAGGCCCTTCCGATCTACACGGAGCTCGTCGAGCAGCATCAGCTCGTCGATCCCGTCGCGCTGTCCGAGATCGCCGGGGACCTCGAGAAGAACGGCCATCAGCTCGAGCTGCTCCTAGCCACCCGGCAGCGGCTGCGTGAACTCGACCCGCGGAACCTCGCGAACCTCCAGTCCCTCCGGGCCACCGCCGTCGCCCTCAGCCGGAACGACCTGGCGATCGACGCCGCACGGGCCATCCTGGAGGCCTCTCCCAAGAGCCTCGACGCGCTGCGCTCCCTCATCGACCTCGAGCTCGCCGCCGGCGCTCTTGAGGACGCCGTCGTGACCGGCGAGGAACTCCTCCGGGACCATCCGACAGAGGTGGCGGAGCTCCGACGGATCCTTCACGCGGCCCAGTCCGCGTCGCAGCCGGATCGGGTGAGAGAGTACGCGGAGGCGATACTGCGGGTCGACCCCCAAGACGTGGAGACACAGGCGGCCCTGGCGGCCGCTCTGTCACAGTCCGGAGAGCGGGAGAAGGCCCTCGCAGTCTACGACCTTCTCAGTGCGAAGGAGCCCACCGAAACGCGGTATCTGCTGGAGCGGAAGCGACTGCTCGTCGAGCTGGACCGTGCGGCCGACCTCGTGCCCGTGCTGGACGCGCTGTTCCGGCTGGACCCCTCCCGCTACGACGTGGCGCTCGAACGCGGAAACCTCTACCTGAGCGCAGCCTACGAGCTCGCGGAAGGGAGCGCGGACCGGGAAGCGGCAGCTCGGGAGGCGATGGTCTCGTACGAGCGGGCGACCGTAGACCCGGCGCTCCAGTCGGCGGCCCGGCTCGGCGTCGCACGCGCTTCGGCGCTCGTCCACGATGCCCAGCGGGCGGTGAAGGCGTACCGCGAGTTCCTGACGGACCCTGAGTTCAGCACGCGCGGAGACATCTCGAGAGAACTCGGCGACGTGCTGCGGGCGATGGACCGCCAGACCGAGGCTCGCGAGGCCTACGAAAAGGCGGCGGCCCTGGGCGTCGATGACACCGAGCTCTACTGGGGCCTTGTCGAGACCTTGAGCCGGCTCAACGAGGAGACCCGGGCGCTCCGCTACCTCGACCTCCTGCTGCAGCGGTCTCCGTCCAACCCGGTCTACCTCCGGCGGAAGGGGCAGCTCCTCCTGAAGGCGGGTCGCCGGGCGGAGGGTCTGGCCGTCCTGAAGGGCGCCATCCAAGCATCCCACGGGGACGCGCACGCCTACTTCGAGATCGCCGAAGCGCTCCGGGCCCAAGGGACCTACGGAGATTCCATCGCGTACTTCGAGCAGGGCCTCCAGGAGGACCCGCAGAGCCGGGCCGGTCGGCTTGGCCTCGCCGAAACGTACCAGGTCGCCGGGAGGTTCAGCGAGGCCCTGCCGCTCGTGGACCGGCTCCTTCACGAGGAGCCGAACGACCTCCGGGCCTGGAAGATCCGAGCCGAGGTGCACCGGGCCCTGGGCCACGACGCGGAGGTCGTCTACTCCCTCAAGGCGATCCTCCTGCTCGACCCGCACAACGCCGGCGCTCTCACCGAAAAGTACGAGCTGCAGGCCAAGCGGGGCCAAACGGCAGATGCCTACGAAAGTCTCTCGGAACTCCTGGCGGTGGGTGGGTCGGAAAGCGAGAACCCGGCGGTGTGGATCGACCACGGGGACCTCGCCGCCGCACTCGGAAAAACCGACGAGTCGAACGCGTCCTATGAACGCGCGCAGCATCTCGACCCTGGCCGCAGCCTCGAGGTCATCACCCGGCGGGCCCGGGTCCGCCTGCAGGCGGGCCGACCCGACCTGGCCCTCGAGATCCTGGACTCGACCCAGGTGTTGGACCCGTCGGACCACAGCGACCGGACTCTCCCGTATCTCCTCCTTCGCGCCCAGGTACTGAACACCCTCGAACGACCCGGGGACGCCCAGGCGACCTTCGAAGCGGTGCGGAAGGTCGCGCCCGGGAATGTGGAAGCGACCGACGGCCTGGCCCGGTGCCTGCTGGACGCCGGCAAGCCGGAGGAAGCCCGAACCTTCCTGCGGGAAATCATGCCCACGCAGACCCCACGGGAGGAGCTGTTCCTGCTCCTCTCCGAAGCCGAGGCAGCGATCGGCTCGCTCCCGTTCGCCACGGAGGTCGTCCGACGCGGGGTGGAAGCCCTTCCGCGCTCTCTCCCCCTGTGGATGCGGCTCGGCGAGCTGCACGTACGGCAGGAGAGCTGGGACAAGGCGGCGGATGCCTACGCCCACGCCATCGCGTTGAGTCGCTCCGACCCGGAGCTCCTCCTCCGGGCGGGGTTCGTCGCCGAGAAGCTCGGACACTCCCACGAGGCACTCACGCTGTACTCGCGGGCCACGGAGCTGGCCCCGGGGAACAAGTATGCCTGGTCGAGCCAGGGTCTGGCGCTCCTCGCGCTCGGCAAACCCGACGACGCCCGTACCAGCTTCGACCGTGCCCTGGCCCTGGACTCGGACTTCGAGGCGGCGAAGGAGGGCCGGAAGGCGGCGAACCAGCGGACCCGAGACGCGACCATCGAGAAGTATGGTCGGGAGGCGTTGCTCCTCGAGGCCCGGCTGAACCGGACGGTCACCAAGAACGACCTCTTCGTCACCCTGCACGTCCCGTTCGAACTCCTGGATCCGGTCCTGCAGGTGCTGTCGCGCTATCCGAAGGTCGACGTGGACAAGTTGCCCGAGAAGGAGCTCCAGGACCTCGAGGTCGCGTCCTATCATCTCATCACCGCGGCGCTTCAGAACCGGCCCGCCGGCATCGAGCACCGGGGCCTCACCCTCGCGGACGTCGCCGTGCTGTCGCCACCGACCTACACGCTGGGCCAGGTTCAGCGCCTGTTCGGGTACCTCCGCTCGGTCCTGGAGATGGACCTGCGGCCGGAGAACTTGCATCTCGCCCCCGATGTCGAGGAGATGGCGCGCAAGGCGCTCCAGCTCCCGCCGGAACAGCGAACGCTCTTCCAGCTCGTCCAGACGCTGCGGGTCGGCGTCTTCAAGGCGCGGGTCATCAAGGCGGTGGAGACCGCGGGCCGGGCCGTGCACGCGCCCTTACCGGCGCTCGACCTCGGCGCCTATTCTCCCGAGATCGCGGCGACCCCCACGCGCACCACGCCGGCAGGCCGGGGAGCTCCGGCGGCTCCGACCGCGAGCCTCGCCGAGGACGAGATCCCGTTTTCCCAGTCTCCGGGAGCGCCCCATCCCCCGGCGGCGCGGCCGCCCCCGCCGGCCGCAGGAACCGCCCGGTGTGTGGGCTGCGGCGGCATCGCGTCCGTGCTCCATGCCTGCGGCGCCCCTCTCTGCCACCATTGCACGTCGCAGTTCCCCACCTGTCCCAAGTGCGGCGAAGCGGTCACGGCCGCGAACAGTACCGCACTCGAGCACACCGGTCACGGACGAGCGACCGCGAAGGAGACCTCGCACCATGCGACCTCGTCGCACCCGAAGCCGGCGCCGGCTCATCCCACCGTCCCGGCGGCCCACGCCGACGGAGGCAAGTCGCCCTCGACGACGGAGTCGAAAGCGCCCCCGGCCCCGGAGACCCACGACGAGCCCCCCGCCGCGACCCCGACGGCGAAAGTCCGGCCCAGGTCGGACGACGAGCCTCGTCTCTGAGTGCGGTGCGCGGTTACCGCGGGCCTCAACGAGGCTATAGAGTCCTGAGCGCTAGTGGCGCCGAG
>JASHPT010000028.1 GCA_030037955.1 Thermoplasmata archaeon | reverse complement strand
ATCAAGGCGGTGGAGACCGCGGGCCGGGCCGTGCACGCGCCCTTACCGGCGCTCGACCTCGGCGCTTATTCTCCCGAGATCGCGGCGATCCCCCCGCGCACCCCGCCGGCCGGCCGGGGAGCTCCGGCGGCTCCGACCGCGAGCCTCGCCGAGGACGAGATCCCGTTTTCCCAGTCTCCGGGAGCGCCCCATCCCTCGGCGGCGCGGCCGCCCCCGCCGGCCGCAGGAACCGCCCGGTGCGTTGGCTGCGGCGGCATCGCGTCCGTGCTCCATGCCTGCGGCGCTCCTCTCTGCCACCACTGCACGTCGCAGTTCCCCACCTGTCCCAAGTGCGGCGAAGCGGTCACGGCCGCGAACAGTACCGCACTCGAGCACGCCGGTCACGGACGAGCGACCGCGAAGGAGACCTCGCACCATGCGACCTCGTCGCACCCGAAGCAGGCGCCGGCTCATCCCACCGCCCCGGCGGCCCACCCCGACGGAGGCAAGTCGCCCTCGACGACGGAGTCGAAAGCTCCCCCGGCCCCGGAGACCCACGACGAGCCCCCCGCCGCGACCCCGACGGCGAAAGTCCGGCCCAGGTCGGACGACGAGCCTCGTCTCTGAGTGCGGTGCGCGGTTACCGCGGGCCTCAACGAGGCTATAGAGTCCTGAGCGCTAGTGGCGCCGAGTCGCGATGTCCGCCGCTGCACCTCCGTCCCCGAGAGTATCGACCGGAGCCCTCGTGGCCTCGATCGCCATCGTCGCGGCCTCGGCCCTGTTGTTCATCGCGCTGTGGCTCGCCCTCCCCAGTTCGACCGGGCACTACTTGGCCCTCGCGACGATCGGAATCGTCAGCCTCGTCTTCGCCCTCGTCTGCTTCTTCGGACGGGCGTTTACACGGGCCGGCTCCGCGCTCCAGGCTCTCTCCTGGGGCTACGCCGGTTTCGGCTTCGTGCTGCTGATCGGTTCGCTGATCGTGGGGGCTCCCAAGATCGGGGCCGTGCTCGAGTTCGTCGGGCTCTTCCTCGTTGCAATCATGATCGGCGCGGTGGCCGTGCTCGCCGTTTGGCGCCGGAACGCCGACCAGATGACCCAGGCCCGCGAGGCCCGCCGCGAGACATGGAGGGCGTCGACCCCGCGCTCGGCGTTCGACTACACGACCGCCCGTCCCAACGTGCCGGCGGCGCCCCCCGCCCCGTCGGACGGCTCGCCTCCCAATGCTCCTCCGGGAGCGAGCCAATGAGCGCCGTGCCCGCGACTCCTCCGCCCCCACCCCCACCGCCGGCGGCACCGCCCGCCGCGCCGGCGGCTCTCACGTGTCCGGCCTGCGGCGCCGTCGCTCCGGCAGGGACCAAGTTCTGCCCATCCTGCGGCGCCGCGTTGGCGCCTGCCGCCCCGCCGGCGGCATCGGCGGGCGCCTCTGCCCCCGTGGACATTCGACAAACCGTCGAGGCAGACCGAGGCGTTCTGAAGCGTCTCCAGCTGATGGTTCCCGGTTTCCGCGGCTACCGCCAGATGGAGGACCTTCGGGCGGCGGACAGCCTGCTGCGGACCCAGGTGGCGGGCCTCCTCGACCGCGTGCTCTCGAGCCTTCAGGACACCCGCCAAACGATGTCGCGGACCAACCAGTACGCCGGCCTCACCGACCTCGCCACCGTACTGTCGGACCTGCAGGTACTGTCGGGACGGATCCGGCATGCCGAGCAAGGGTACTCCGGCATCTCGGCCAACGTCCGTTTCCAGCAGACCCGGCTCGATCAGCTCTACGAATATGACTACGGGTTCGTGCAGGCGGCCGACGAGCTCGCGACCTTCGCGCCGTCGGTCCAGGATGCCGCGAGCCGTGGGGACCTCGAAGCCCTGCGGACGTCGATCCAGACGCTACGCACCAAGGTGCAGGTCCTTCAGAACGCCTTCACGCAGCGGATTCGGGCCGTCGAAGGTATCATGGTCCAGTAGGAGGAACGAATTCGCATGGTCGGCAACGCACCGGTCCCGGCGAAGGGCGGCAGCCTGTTCGGCGCCACCACGGTCGCGTGGGAGGATGTCTACAAGGGCCCGAACGTCATGTGGCGGGTCCCGCGGAACATCCGGTACGGGGACAACATCGTGGTCCGGGAGGACGAGATCGCGGTCTTCTACCGGGACGGCAAGTCCCTCGCCTACATCGACACGCCCGGACGGTACGGCCTCACGTCGATGAGCGTCGGCCTCATCGGCGACGTCATCCAGGCGCTCTCCGGCGTGCGCCAGGAAGCCGAGGTCTACTACCTCCAGCGCCGCATCTTTGACGGGAAGTTCGGAAGCTCCGAGCCGTATGTGTTCCGGGACCCGGACTTCGGCCTGGTGCAGCTCCGCGTCTTCGGCGACTATCGTTGGAAGGTGTCGAAGCCGGACCTGTTCATCAACCAGTTCGTGGGGACCTTCGGCGCCACGAGCAACGCGGACGTCGACCACCGGCTGCGGGACCAGATGGTCCTGCTCGTCTACGACACGCTGGGTCACATGAAGGACCAGGGGGTCCGGGTCACCGACCTGGCCGCCCAGCTGATGACCATCGAACAGGCGGTGCTCGGCGCCGCTCCGCAGCACTTCGACGTGCTCGGCGTCCAGCTGCAGCAGATCCAGGGACTCTCCGTCAACCTGCCGGAAGAGGTACAGAAGGCCGTGGACCTCCGGTCGTCGATGGGCGTCCTGGGCGTCAACTACATGCAGTACCAGGCCGGCCAGGCGCTCACGACCGCCGCCGCGAACCCCGGTGGCGGCGCCGGGACGCTGGTCGGCGCCGGTGTTGGCTTCGGCGCCGGAATGGGCATGGGCGGCGCGATGTACGGCGCCGTGTCGCCCGGAATGGCCGGCGGCGCTGCGGGTTCGACTCCGTGCCCGAAGTGCGGGGCCCTGGTGCCCCCGGGGAGCCGCTTCTGCCCGGCCTGCGGACAGACGATGGCCCCGGCGGCCGCAGCCGGCGCCTCTACGCCGTGCCCGAAGTGCAACACCCCGATCCCCGCGGGGTCCAAGTTCTGTCCGAACTGCGGAACCCCGGCGCCAACCCCGGGCGCCGTCGCGACGCGGCCGTGTCCCAAGTGCCAGTCCCCGGTCCCGGTCGGCGCCAAGTTCTGTCCGAATTGCGCGGCTCCGATGAGCTGAAGACCCGGAACCGACCAAGGCACTGGAGGCAAAGCGTCCGATGCAGTGTCCCCGATGCGGAACCCCGTTGCCTGATAACGCGCGCTTCTGCTACGCCTGCGGCGCGCAGCTGGGGGGTGTCCCACCGCCGCCTCCCGGTCAACCGTCCGGCTACGGCGGTGCCCCGGCGGGCTACGGCGCGCCTCCGCCTCCCCCTCCGCCGCCCGTAGCCGCGGCGGCGCCCACCGCCCCGAAGGACCTCAAGTGTCCATCGTGCGGGGCCCCGCTGCAGCCGGAGTTCGGCGACACCGTCCTGACCTGCCAGTACTGCGGCGGGACGGTCTCCCTGGCCGGGACGGGATGGAAGTCCGTCAACCGGCACACGATGCTGCTGCCGCAGATCATCGACCCCGACTCCGCGCTCAAGATCGTGAAGGCCAGCATGGACACGGGGTTCCTGCACGGCCACCGGTTCGAAGAGTCGAAGGTCGTGGACCAGAAGTTCCAGTTCGTCCCGTACTGGATCGTCCCGACGTCGGCGACGACGAACTACACCTACCAGGACGCGGCCGTGTCGGTCGGCTCCACGGTGGGCACCATGGCGGCCAGTGCCCTCATCGGCAACGCGCTGACGCGGGGCCGGGGCAACACCTTCATCCCGATCATGGGCGGGCCGGTGGTGAACCCGACCCGGCAGGACCAGATCACAGGCAGCTACCAGTTCCCCGTGGTCGCCGTGAAGGGCTACATGCAGTACCAGCCGAAGAACTACCAGTTCAACCTGGATACGCGCCAGACGTACCAGAAGGACTCGCTACCGGGTGGCGCCTCCGTCCTGAACGGAGACCTCGCGGAGGACGCCGCCCAGAACCAGGCGCGGGCGTTCGTGACGCAGGTCCAGGCCGACGAGGCGCACAAGAAGCACCACATGGTGAGCAAGGTCCAGACGCAGGTCGATGTCGGGGAACCGGAGCTGCTCCACGCCCCGATCTGGTACTTCACTCTCGAGCACAAGAACGAGAAGGTCGTCCTCCTCGTGGACGCGAACTCCGGCCGCGTGATGCTGAGCTCGCTCTAGGCGCGCGGTCTCGGCCGGGCCGGCGGGCGCAGTTCGCCGGCCAGGAGGCCGAAGCGCAGCATGTCGGCCCAGCCACGCCCGTCGCGCTGGTGCTGGCGCTCCCGACCCTCGAGCTGGAAGCCGAGCTTTCGCAGGACGTGGACCGACCGGGGATTGAACGAAAGGACGCAGGCGTGGATCCGGTGCATACGGAGCGCGCGAAAGGCCTCCTGGCAGACCGCGTGGGCCGCCTCGGTGGCGATGCCCTTGCCCCACTCGGAGGGGGCGACCCAGTAGCCGAGTTCGAACCGGCGGTCCCTCCAGTTGATCGAATGGAATCCGGTTCCGCCGAGAAGCCGGTGGTCCTGCCGGTCGAAGATGAGCAGGGCCATGCCGGAACCTCTGCGTCGCTCCTGTTGCTGTCGTCGGACGAACTCTTCCCCGTCTCGCCACCGGTACGGATGTGGGATCGTCGTAGGGCGGGCCACTCGCGGGTCTCCCACGAGAGGGACGAGCGCCGGTAGGTCGGACCGACGCGGAGGACGCAGGATCAGACGCTCGGTGAGAATCGGGAGCCGGACCCGGTCCAGCTGTGGCGGGGGCCTCGCCCGGTCCATGGACAGGTTCACCGGATGCGGCTCTTAGCGGGTGCGGGCCGGCCTCACAGACCGACGGCGTCGGGGTCGCCGTCGGCCCCGACGCGAACGAACCGGTATCGAACCGGCACTCTGCGGCGGAGATGGGTCCAGTAGGCGCACTTCGTGCACCGGTACCCGAGCGTCACCCGGTCCCCTTCCAGCGTCCGGTTGCGGATCGGACGAAGCGGAGCGTGACATACGGGGCACCGCTGCAGGGGTCGGCGAGTCGAGCGTTCCGAGTAGCGAACGTCCACCCGCACCCCGGGGGCGTCCAGGAGGATCTGGCGTAGCCGGACCCCGCCGAGCACGAACAGGGGGTCGCGACTCCGCAAGCCCGGTAACAGGGCTCGACGCAGCGCGGCCTGCGAGGGAATCCGTCCTCCTTGACGACCCAGCGTTCTCCGGGCAAGCGACCGGATCACGTCGGCCGGTGGCCGCCGGAACTTGGGTTCTCTCCCGGCGCTCGCCGACCTACCGCGCGACGCCGCGTCGTCCTTCCCGGACACGGATCTCCTCCTCGTAGAAGGACCGGGCGAGGCGGGTCTCCTCCGCCCCGACCGGCAGCGTCGCGTCCCGGTCATGCCGGAAGTATCCCACGATCGCCGCCGCGGCCGCGAGCTTGACGGCCCGCGACTTGAGCCGCGGAGAGAACCGGGGGTAGTTCCGTCCTGAGAGCGCGGCTTCGGAAACCTCTCGGAGCTGCCGATACAGCTGCGGGTCGAGCCGAACCGGCTTTGCCTTGAGGCGGCCCGCGACCAACGGGTGGCCGGTCTGAGCGGCGTAGATCAGCGCGAGATGGTCCTGAATCTTGCGCGCCAGCGAGAAGTCGATCTCCCCGAGCTCGAGCCGCTCCGCGCTCGCTTCGACCGCCCGGAAGCGGTCGCGCGTCATCTGATGGAATCGCAGGAGCATCCGGTCCTCGAGGGCCGCGAAGTTCGGGTCCGAGATCGTGGTCCAGTAATCCGAGGCTCCCGCCGTCCGCACGTTGTAGTTCACCGAGAAGAACGAGTGGAAGGTGTACGGTCCGACCGTCCCGAGCGTGGTCTCCCACTTCACCTCGCGCTGCTCCATGACCAGCTTGAGCGGCTCGACCATTCCGCGGTACTTGAACCAGTCATTGAACTCGGGCACGATGAAGTTGAACGTGCGACCCGAGTAGTACGCTCCCACGCGAAGGAACTGGGCCGGGGTGATCCCGCCGCAGTACCGGTTCCGGCCCGGAAGACCGTGCGCGGGGACGGCGGATCGAGGGTTTCCCCGGATCATGTCGTCGATCGCGAAGGTCTTGCCTGTCCCGGGAGGGCCGAAGAAGGCGAGATGGAAGCCGCTGCTGCCGGTCGAACGACCGGTGGGCGCGAGCAGGGGCACGTCGGCGAGCGCGTACTGTTGGAGCAGTGAGATCAGGATGTCCAGGTAGAGCGACTCTCCGAACAGGTCCCGCAGGTACTCTGCAAGACGCGCGGCGGAGAAGGACCGGCCGAACTCCACCGTGTCTTCGAAGCGGTAGCGCAGGAGCTCCTGGAGATGGCTCAGGAAATCCGCGTCCATCGTCCGGATCTCGCTTCGCTCGTCGGGCACCGGATGGAATCCACCGGGCTCGGCGACCTCCGGCGGTTGCAGCTCGGCAAGCAATAGTTCTCGGAGCTCGAGAGGGAAGGGCGCCGAGTACACTCGGTCAGACGGGCCGCCGGGACCCTCGTCGAGCAAGCCTCGCCGCTTCAATCGACCGAGCAGGCGTCCAGGATCGCCAAAGGTTCGGTCCCGCAAGAGTCGACGCCGAAGTTCGGAGGCCCGGAAGTGTGGAGCGGCTGTCGTGCCCCGGCGCACGGGGCTCCGCTCGACCTCGTCGAGCACTGCGAGCAGGGAGCGAGCGATCGCACGTTCGTCGGCGGTGAGCTCAAGGGTCGCCGAGGTCGCCACGGGCTTCGTTCGGATGCGGAGCCCAACCTATTATCTTTCGTCACGGTGCGCAGCCCGTGGGCGTCGGCGCGACCCAGTACGAGCGAGAGTTGCGAGCTCTCCTCGAGGGGGAACGGGACGCGCTCCGCCACTACGCGCGGTACCTGGTTCCGGAACAGCGGCGAACTCTCGACCGATTGCAGCGAGGGCCTTTCCTGGTCGTTCGGGCCGCGGGCTCGCACGGCTTCGACCTGGTGGCCATGCGCGCGGGCTTCGCTTTTCCGATCGAGGCGAAGGCCTCCTCCGAGAGCGTGATCCGGTTCTCGTCCGCCAGCGGCCGTATGACGGACCAGCTGGAGGAGCACCTGGAGGCGGCCCGCCGCGGGGGCCTGGTCGTCCTGTACGCCTATCGCCGGCTCGGCGGCCGGGAAGGGGAGCCCTGGCGCCTGTTCACCCCCCAGGTCGACCACGCCCATCATGGACGGGTGGAGTTCCTGCGGAACCACCTGCCTCCGATCGAACGCACCCGGGAAGGCAACGGGGTTCTCCGATGGGAGAACGGACTCCCGTTGAGCACATTCCTCGAGCGCCTGTTCACCCTGTTCGACCCGGACGCCGGAGCCTAGACGATGCGCGTCCATGTGGCGTCGACCGGCCTGGCCCGGTTCGGGCGCCGACCGGACTCCCTCGTCGACCTGATGGCCGAGGCGGGTGCCACCGCGCTCGAGGGAGTCGGTCGTCGGGCCATCGATGGACTGTTCGTCGGCTCGATGGCCGCCGGTCCTCTGGGGGACATCGAGAACCTGACGAGCCGGGTCGCGGACCGGCTCAGTCTTGACTCGACCGCGGGCTGGCGAGTCGAAGCTGCCTCGGCAACCGGCGCGGCGGTCTTCCACGCAGCTGCGGAAGCTGTCGCTTCGGGTCAGTTCCGTCACGTGCTAGCGGTCGCCGGAGAGAAGATGACGCACCGCTCCACGGTGGACGTCACCCAGGTCCTCGCCCGGTCGTTGGCCCTGCAGGAACAACTGGCCGGAGGGACGATGCCGTCCATGGCAGCCCTCGTCACTCAGCTGTATGCCGCCCGGCACGGCACCCCGTCGGCGGCCTTTGACCGGGTCACGGTCCTCGGCCGGGCCGCCGCGGCGCGGAATCCCGCGGCCCACTTTCAGACTGCCGTGACCGACGGGGAGGTAGCGAGCAGCCGCCCCGTTTCGTCTCCGTTGAGGCTCCTCCACTGCTCGGCGATCTCCGATGGGGCGGCCGCGGTCGTCGTGTCCAAGGGGGAGGGCCCGGTCATGGTGCGAGGGCTCGGTCAAGGGTTCGACCAACCTGTGGTCGCGGACCGGACCGACCCCACCTCGTTCCGCGCGACGCGGGTGGCGGCGGAGCGGGCATACACGGCGGCCAGGCTGACTCGGAAAGACATCGGATTCGCGGAACTTCACGACGCCTTCGCCCCCTTCCTCCTCATCGCGCTCGAGGACATCGGTGCGTGCGGACCCGGAGAAGGTGGCCGCTGGGTGCTGGACGGTGCGACGGCGCCGGACGGGCGCTTTCCGGTGAATCCCTCCGGAGGTCTTCTCGGTCGGGGCCACCCGGTCGGCGCCTCCGGTCTCGCACAGATTGTCGAACTGTCGCGACAACTTCAGGGAACGGCGGGTGCGACCCAGCTTGGCGCGCCGGGTACGGCGGCCCTGGCCCTCTCGATCGGCGGCCTGGGGAGCCACAACTTTGTGACGATTCTCGGTCGCGGGGAGGCGGGCTAAGTGGCCGACGCGGTGCTGGAGATGCAAAGGTGCGAGAGCTGCCGGGCCGAGTTTACTCCGCGGGCCGGCCCATGCCCGCGGTGCGGGGGCCTTCTGAGCGAGCGGACTTCGGTCGAGCCGACGGGCCGGGTCCTTGCCGCGACTCAGCTCGAAGTGCCGGCCCCTGGGTGGACCGCGCCCCATCGGATCGTGCTGGTCGAGGTCGCCCGCGGGATTCGGCTGCTCTGCGTCGTACGCGGAGCCCTCCCGGCCACCGGGGACGAAGTGACCGTCGGTCGAGACGGAGCGGTCTACTCCGCCGTGTAGTCCGGCCCGGAGGCCGGGGCACGCGGGGAGGGGGAATTTCCGACCGCCGGCTTCACCGGCGTTCCTTTGAACCCCCGAGGTGAAATCACCACTGGATTAGCAATCCAGCGCCTTACCGGGCTGGGCCATCCCCGCGCACGCGAGGCAGTCCCGATGGGCGGTTTAAAGATTGGGCAGGGCGGCGCGCAGGCCTTCCTTGGCCTTATGTAGCCGCCCACCGGTCGGCGCGCGCGGAGCCTGCGATGCACGTCAAGCGAGCCGGTGTGGTCGGCGCCGGGACGATGGGGGCGGCCATCGCCGAGGTTCTGGCCTACAACGGCATCGAGGTCGTCCTCAAAGACCTGGATTCGGCGCTGGTCGACAAGGGTCTCGCCCGGGTCCGGCAGCACGTGGACGAGCTCGTGCACTTCCATGCAGACCGAGCGGACAAGGAGATCGGGCGGCTCCGGGACCTCGGCCTCGAACTCACGCCGGAACAGACCACCACGCTCAGGACCCGACTGGCGCCGAAGTTCAGCGCGCAGCGCGCGGAGGAGGTCGTGGCGCGTGTTCGGGGCACGACCTCCTGGGACGAATTCACCACGGTGGACTTCGTCGTCGAGGCGGCCTTCGAGAAACTCGAGGTCAAACGGGAGCTGTTCGAGAAGCTCGACAGCGTCCTGCCGGAGCATGCGATCCTCGGTTCGAACACTTCCTCGCTCTCGATCACCCGCCTGGCGCGCGGGCTCCGGCACGCGCCCCAAACGCTGGTCACGCACTTCTTCAACCCGCCGATCACCCTCCCGCTGGTCGAGGTGGCGGGGGGAGTCGACACCCGGGAGGATGTCGTCACCGACGTGATCGACTTCCTTCAGGGTCTCCGGAATCACCGGTTTCCGTTGGTCCCGATCCGGGTGCAGGAATCTCCGGGCTTCGTCGTCAACCGGATCTTGAGTCCGGTGATGTCCGAGGCCTGCTTCGTTCTCCAGGAAGGCATCGCCAGCGCCCGGGACATCGACCAGGCGATGAGGGCCGGCGCGGGAATGCCGATGGGCCCGTTCGAGCTCGCCGACCTGGTCGGACTCGACGTGAGCCTGGAGGTCCTCAACACACTGTACCGGGAGTTCCAGGACCCGAAGTACCGGGCGCCAATGGCCCTGCGCCGTTTGGTGGATGCCGGTCACCTGGGCCGGAAAACCGGGCGCGGTTTCTACGAGTACACCTGAGCGCCGACGTCTCCGCGCTCTCCGGCCCGGGCCGGATCCTGGGTGCGCCGCCACCGAGGACACCGCCAAAAGTCGTTCGGAGGGCTTTTGAGGTCCGAGCGCCCGTCCCGCCCGATTCTGATGGCGAAATTTCCGTCGGCTGAGTGGGCCACAGAGTTCCGGCAGGCGCTCAACGACAACCCGGCCTATGCGCAGGCCGCGGCGGCGTGGGAAGGGGACATCCTGTTCGAGATTCTCACCGATTCCCAGGCCGCCCATGGACCCGGGATCTATCTCGACCTGTCCCACGGGACCTGCCGGGAGGCGCGGTTCGTCGAGGACCCGGCAGTCGTCAGTCCGGAGTTCGTGTTCCGCGCGACCCGAGAGAACTGGGATCGGCTGCTCCGACGCGAACTGGACCCGGTGAAGGCCTTCCTGGGCGGCACGATCAAGATGTCGGGAAATCCCGCCAAGATCATGCGATTCGTGGGCGCGGCCAAGGAGCTTCTCGAAACCGCCGGAACCGTGCCGCGCACCGGCTGAGCCCAGAACTCGCCGGTCAGCCCGACGGGGCCGGCCGTGGCGGCGTCGGGACCGGTCCGGCCGTAGGAGCGGCTGCCGAGGCCGGCGGAGGCGCCGGCAGCGTGGGAGGTGCCGGGGGTCTCGGAGGCGGAGGCATCAGACGCGTCTTGAGAAAGCCCAGGATCCGTGCCCAAGCCGCCTCGGCCAGGGCCAGGTCGTAGGCACCGAGGTCCTGGGAGAGGAAGTTGCGGCGTGCGCCCGGGAAGTCCGCGAACTCAACGGACGAAGGTGCCGAGCCTGTCGCCGCAACTGCCTCCGCTCTGGACCGTTCGGATGCCCGGTCCCGTCCGGCGTGGACGAAGAGTACCGGCGCCGACACCAGCGTCAGGTAGCCGCTCGGGCGGATCGGGACGGGATAAGCGACAACCACTGCGCTCAGCTTTTGCTCCTCCCCCGCGACCCCGAGGGCGAGCGCAGCGCCGAAGCCCGTCCCGAAGAGCGCCGATTTTTCGACGTCCGCCATCGGACGGGCCCGAAGGTACGTCAGGGCGTCCTGGAAGTAGAGCAACAGCTTGCGAGCCCGGGACGAGCGCAATGGTACCCCTCCGCCGAGGTAGGCGCCGGTCCGGGTCACCAGATGCTCCGGGAATCCGATCCCGTGCGCGTTGCCGACCTCCGGAATCAGGACCTCGAAGCCTTCCTTCGCGAAGCGGATTGCCGCGTCGAGCAGTACTGTCGTCACCCCGTAGACGTCCGGCGTGATGAGGATGGTCGGATGCCGAACGACCTTGGTAGGGCTGAGCAGAATGGCAGAGGCGTTTCCGGAGCTGGTCGCCGACGTGTCGAACCAGATGCGGTCGCTCCGGTACGACGGAAGAGGCGCGCCGGGCTTGACCGTCGACTCGGTCCAGCTCTTGTTGAGGAAGTCGAGGACGCAGAGCTTGAACCGCTCCTTCTGCAGGACGATGACCGCCTGCCGCTTCCCGCAGATGTCGCACACCCCGATGACGCCAGACCCGAACTCCTGCGGATGATCGGGCAACAGCAGGTCCTGGTCGTCGCTCATGGGGCCCCGGCCGTGAAACCGGGCTGCCGAGCGGAGGACGGGCTTTAACCCTTGCCCGAGCGATCTCGCCGGAGTCGGCGGACCGGGGCCGGCCGGCGCGGGGAGACGGCCCGGTCGAGGTGAGACTTCCCCCGCGGGAAGAGCACTGGAACCCCTGCGGCCAGGAGCCGACTCCGGAGGGCCCGGTCCCCCGTGAGCACCCAGGCGGAGAGTCGGCGTCCCAGTTCGACCAGCGCGTCGTCGCCCAGCGAAGCCGTTGGGACCACCTCGAACCGACGGGCGAACTCCCGAGCCGCCCGTGCCCTGGGGTTCCCGCGGTCCGCAAGGCGCTCGAGCTCGCCCAGCACCGACGACGGAACCTGGATCCGCGCTCCGTCGACCTGAGCGTAGGTCTCTTCTTCGAGGCGGAAGTGGGACGTGAACGGCAGCAACAACGCATTGGCGTCGACCAACACGATCGGTCGACCACGGGCCATCGGCACGTTATCCCGGCCGTTGGATCTTTATGCCGAGGACTTCGCGGTCCGCCTCGCGGCCCGTGAGCTTCCCCTTGAGCAGGTAGCGCTGGGCCTTCTGGTTCGCCGTCTTCGGAATCTCTTCGATAAACTCCACGTACCGCGGCACCATGAAGAACGGCAGGCGGTCCGCCGCGAACCGGAAGAGCTCCTCGGGAGCGATCGTGAGCCCGGGTTTGAGCTGGATGAACGCCTTCACGTCCTCCTCGCCGACCTCCGCCGGCACCCCGACCACCACCGACTCGAAGACGCTCGGGTGCTGGTTCAGCACGCTCTCGACATCGTAGGGCGCGAGATTCTCGCCCCGCCGTCGGAT
>JASHPT010000027.1 GCA_030037955.1 Thermoplasmata archaeon | reverse complement strand
CGTCCGGACTGACCTCGAGCAGGTGGGCAGCGATCTTCTGCGCCTTGTCACGGATCTTGCGGGCGGCGACCGCCGCCGCCGCGCCGGCGGTCGGTGTGCTTCGGCTGGCGTAGGTGCCGAGACCGTAGGGCGCCGTGTCGGTGTCGCCCTCCTCGACCGAGATGTTCTCGGCCGGGATGCCGAGCTCGGTGGCCAGGATCTGGGAGTACGTCGTTTCGTGCCCCTGGCCCTGGGCCTTGGTCCCGAAGCGGGCCATCACCTTGCCCGTCGGGTGGACGCGGATCTCGCACGACTCGAACATCTTGATCCCCAGGATGTCGAACGTGTGGGAGGGTCCGGCCCCGACGATCTCGGTGAAGCTGGAGATCCCGATGCCCATCAACTCCCCTTTCTTGCGCCGCTCGGCCTGCTCGCGGCGGAGCGCCGGATAGTCCACCATCTGCATCGCGAGCTTGAGCGCGCCCCCGTAGTTTCCGCTGTCGTAGGTCCAGCCGAGGGCGGAGTGGTACGGGAACGCCTCCGGCGGGATGAAGTTCTTGAGCCGGAACTCGGCCGGGTCCATCCCGACCTTGCGGGCGATCTCGTCGATCAGCCGCTCGATCGAGTACGCGGCCTCCGTGACCCGGAACGAGCACCGGTAGGCGATTCCTCCGGGCGGCTTGTTCGTGTAGACCCCGTCGACCTCGACGAACGCCTTCTGGAACGGATACGACCCGGTGATGATGTGGAACAGTCCCGCGGGGAACTTGGACGGATTCGCCGCCGCGTCGGCGTAGCCGTGGTCGGCGATCGTCTTCACCTTGAGGGCGGTGAGCTTCCCGTCCTTCGTGCACCCGATGTCGGCCGAGATGTGGTAGTCTCGGGCGAAGGAGCTCGACATCAGATTGTTCATCCGGGTTTCGACCCACTTGACCGGATGGCCGGTCTTGAGCGCCGCGACCACGGCCACGACATATCCGGGATAGACCGGGACCTTCCCCCCGAAGCCGCCCCCGATGTCCGGCGAAATGATCCGGATGCTCTGTTCCGGAAGGCCCGCCACCAGGGCGAAGACCGTCCGGATCGCATGCGGCGCCTGCGTGGTCATCCAGACCGTGAGCCGGCCCATGGCGTCGAACTGGGCCACGCAGCCACAGGTCTCGATCGAGGAGACGTTGATCCGCGGAATGTAGAGGTCCTGATGCACGACCACCTCGGACTTCTTGAGAAGGTCGTCCGTGGCGGCCTTGTCCCCGGTCTCCCAGTGCCAGATGTGGTTCGACTTCTTCTCCTTGTCCGGCCGGACGAGGGGAGAATCGGGCTGGAGCGCCTTCACAGGGTCCGTGACGACCGGGAGCGGGTCGTAGTCGATCTCGACCGCCGCGGCACCGTCCGCGGCGGCGTACCGGTTCTCGGCGACGACCGCGACGACCTCCTGGCCCTGGAACTTCACCGTGTCGATCGGGAGGACCATCTGGGTGTCCGACATCAGGGTCGGCATCCAGGCCAACTTCGCCGCGTCGAGGTCCTTCCCCGTCACGACGGCGAGCACGCCCGGGATCTTGAGCGCGTTCTCCGGATGGATGCCCGTGATCTTGGCGTGGGCGTAGGGACTGCGAGTGAAGTCGAGGTAGAGCATCCCCGGGAGCTGGATGTCGTCGACATAGTTCCCCTTCCCGCGGATGAAGCGCGCGTCCTCCTTCCGGCCCAGGCTCTGTCCAATGCCCCCGTGGATGGTCGCGCTCATGCCGTACCTCCCTGAGCCTTGGCGGCGTGCTGGACCGCCTTCACGATGTTCATGTAGCCCGTGCACCGGCACAGGTTGCCGGAGATGGCCCGACGGATCTCCTCGTCGGACGGGTTAGCGTTTTTCGACAGCAGCGCCACGGCAGTCATCATCATGCCCGGAGTGCAGAAGCCGCATTGGAGGCCATGCTCCGCCGCGAAGCCTTCCTGCACCGGGTGGAGCTTGCCCCCCGTCTCGAGCCCCTCGACCGTCCGGATCTTCCGGCCGTCGACTTGCACCGCCAGTACGGTGCACGACTTCACGGGCTTGCCGTCCAGAAGGACCGTGCACGCGCCACAATGCGTGGTGTCGCAGCCAATGTGAGTCCCGGTCAGCCCGAGGACGTCCCGAAGGAAGTGGACCAGGAGCGTGCGGTCCTCGACCGCCATGTCGAAGTCCACGTCGTTGATCGTGACGTGGATCTTCCGGCTTGCCCCCTTGATCGGGAGCGGAGAAGTGAGCCGGGGAATCGCGGTGCTCGCCATCAGCGCTTCCCCCCGGCACGGCCCCAGGCGAGTGTCGCCGCGCGGTGGGTCAAGGTCTGGACGATCCCCCGTTTGAAATCCACCGGACCCCGGAGGTCCGCGCTCGGTTGGGCGGCCTCGGCCGCCAGCTTCGACGCCGCCACCAGGTCAGCGTCGGACGGCTTCTTCTTGACCAGTGCCGCCGCAGCCTTCGACGCATTGATCACCGTAGGACCCACGTTCGTAAGCGCGATCCCGGCCTGGGTCACCGTACCCTTTCCATCGACTCGGAGCTGGACCGCCACCGCGGCGATTGCGAAGTCTCCGACCTTGCGCTCCATCTTGAGGTAGGCGCCTCCGTCCCCCGCCTGAGACTTCGGTATCTGGACCTCGGTGAGAATCTCCGATGGGCCGAGTGCGGTGACGAAGGTGTCTTGGTAGAAGTCCGCGGCTCGTAGCGTCCGGCTCCCCTTCGGCCCCTTGACCACGTACTGGGCTCCGAGCGCGACCATGCACGCGGGCAGGTCGTTCCCCGGGTCGCCGTGACAGACGTTTCCTCCGACGGTCCCCATGTTGCGCACGAGCGGGTCCGCGATGTGAGCCCCTGCGTCGGCCAGCAGGGGGTAGCCCGAGCCCACGAGCTTGGAGTCGTTCAAGTCGTTCACCTTGGTCGCCGCGCCGATGACGAGCCAGTCGCCCTTCTCCTGGATGTAGGAGAGCTCTGCGATCCGGCTGATGTCCACCAGCACTTTCGGCGAGGCCAGTCGCAACTTCATCAGCGGAATCAAGCTCTGGCCCCCTGCGAGGACCTTCGCCTCTCCCGGATTGCTCGTGAGAAGTCCGATCGCCTCGTCGACGCTTCCTGCCGCGTGATAGTCGAACTCCGGAGGAATCACCGCACTCCCTTCTGTGGCCTGCTAGGCCGTGACAGGGCGAGCCGCCCGCGAGCTATCAACGTTGCGACGGCGCTGGGTCGGCCTTGCGGCACGCATCGGCGCTCGGTATACCAGAGCGTGCGTCGGGTTTTCCTACGCCACCGGAGCTATCCGGGCCGATTTCCCTCCCGCGCTACAACCAATTTATATTGAATTGGAAACTTTCCATTTTCGAAATAAATGCACGTGACCCGCTCCTTCGCCGTGGACACTGTAGAGGGACGCCTCGCCGAGACGATCTCTCAGCTCACGCGCGGCTGGATGCGCCTCGCCCGGGAACGTTCTCGGGAGCTCGGTCTCTCGTTCCCGCAGATGATGGTCCTCGCGGCCGTGGAACGGGAAGGGGGGATGCCGGCCACCCGATGGGCCGAGCTGATGGGAGCCTCCCCCTCGGCGACGACGAGTCTCCTCGACGGCCTCGAAGCCGAGGGGTACCTTCGGCGCACTCACGACGCCGCGGACCGGCGGCAGGTCCTGGTCTCGCTGACGCCGAAGGGCCGGCGCCTGACGACGCAGATCCGGTCCGAGTTCATGGAACGGTGGACGTCTCTCTGCCGGGACATCCCGCCGTCGCGTCTCGAGTCCACGACCGGCGTCCTGCAGGAGCTGATTCGGGGGCTCGAAGCACCCAGCGCGGCCGTCCCCCGGACACCCCGCGCGAACCGGAGGCGCCCGTGAGCGGAACCCCTACGGGGTCGTCCTCGGCGCAGCCGCCGGTTACTCCTGTCCCCAAGACGATGGAAACGTTCGACCGGAAGTACGCCAACCGGATCTTGGTACTGCTCGCCTGCATCGTGGTCGTCGTCATGTACATCGAGGGCATGCTGACGCCCTCGCTTCCGACGATCCAGCGGGACTTCGGGGTCGACACGGCCCAGGTCAGCCTCATCATCTCGGGCTACGCCGCGGCGGGGGTCGCCCTCTCCCCGGTCGTGGGCAAGCTGGGCGACATCTACGGAAAGCGCAAGGTGCTCTCCGCCGTCATGCTGGGGTACGCCGCCGCGGTCGCGGTCACCGGCTTCTCCCCGAACTTCACCTTCATGGTCGCGGCCCGTACCGTCCAGGGCATCGGCCTCACGATCATGCCGCTCGGCATGTCGCTGATGCGAGAGGAGTTCCCCCGAGAGCTCGTGCCTCGAGCCCAGGGCCTGCTGAGCGCGATGTTCGGCATCGGGTTCGTCATCAGCCTGCCTCTCGGGTCGTTTGTTTCTCAGAATTTCGGCTGGCGCGATACCTACCATTCCGCGATCCCCTTCGTCGTGCTGCTCGCGATCCTGGTGATCCTGTTCCTCCGAGAGTCGAGCTATCGGCGTCCCGAGACGAAGGTCGACTATGTCGGCGCGGCGCTCCTGGGGGGAGCGCTCGCGGGCGTCGTGGTCGCGCTCTCGCAGGGCCAGGTCTGGGGCTGGACGTCCCTGCGGACCCTCGCGTTCCTCGGCGCAGGTCTAGCCCTCTTCGTCCCCTTCGCCGGGTACGAGGTCTGGTGGAAGAACCGGGGTCGGGAGCCGATCGTGGACACCCAGATGCTGCGGGAGCGGAACGTGGCGGTCACGAACGCCGTCCTGACCATCGTCGGCCTCGGGATGTACGTGGCGTTGTTCTCGCTCATCTACCAATTCGAGTACCCTCTCGCGTCGGGCGGCTACAACGCGTCCTTCCCGAGCTTCAACATCCTGGCCGCCGGGCTCCAGATCGTGCCCCTCGCCCTCGCGATGATCTTCGTCGCGGTCATCGTCAGCTTCGCGGTGTCCCGGGTCGGCGTAAAGCCCTTCGCGATCGGGGGATCCGTCGTCACGGCCGTGGGCTTCTACCTGCTCGCCACCGCCCATACGCTGCCCCAGGCCCTGCTCTACGAGACGGTCGTCGGCGCCGGCATCGCGCTGCTCAATGCCTCGGTGATCAACCTGCTGATTCTGACGGTCGACCCGAAGGACATGGGCCAGGCCACGGCGATGAACAACGTCTTCCGGAACGTGGGCGGGAGCGTGGGAGCCCCGATCGCCGGCTCCCTCCTGGCCACGTACCTGATCACGACCGGCCCGCATGCGGGCCTTGGCTGGCCCTCGCACCTCGCGTTCCAGTACGCCTTCTACATCGCCGCGGGCATCACGCTCCTCGCCGGCCTGGCCATCGTCTTCGGCCAGGAGGTTCTGGGCCCGGCCCGGCACCCGAAGTTCGCCCACCTGCCGACCCTGCCTCGCCGTTCCCGGGCGCCACCGACGCCCGCCCCGGGCGAGCCCCTGCCGGTGAAGGGCTGAACGGTCGAGCGTCGGCCCGAGCCCGTTCCTAGGACGCCACAGTCAGCCCGGGGGCGCGGTGCCCTCGCCCTTTATCGAGCACCCGGCTGTGCGCGTCGACCTGCATGGTGCTGCAGGAGATCCTCGTCATCGAGGACCTGGCGGTGGTCGTCCTCGTCGCGCTGGCGATGGCCATCCTCTTCCGCTGGATCCGCCAGCCGATCCTCATCGGCTACATCGTGGCGGGGATGCTCATCGGCCCCTACACGCCGCCGTACTCCCTCATCCACTACCCCGACGTGCTGAGCGCCCTCGCCGAGATGGGCATCGTCTTTCTGCTGTTCGCCGTGGGCCTCGAGTACCCGATCGCCCGCTTGAGATCCGTGGGCCGGACCGCGCTCATCATCGCGCTCTCCGAATCCCTCGCCACGTTCGCCGCCGGTTTCCTGGTCGGGCGAGCGTTCGGTTTCCCGGTCTGGGATTCCCTGTTCATCGGGCTCGCGATCTCCGTCACGAGCACGGTGATCGTTTCGAACGTCCTGCAGGAGCTCGGGGTGTTCCAGAGCTCCGAGGCGAGCCTCGTGCTGGGTGTCACGGTCATCGAGGACGTGATCACCGTCTCGATGCTCGGCATCCTGCAATCGACGGCTCTCCACGGGCATCTGTCGATCGTGGAGATCGGGGTCTCCCTGACCCTCGTCGTCGTCTTCCTGGTCGGGACGCTCACGATCGGCCCCCGGCTGGTCGGCCCCTTGATCGACCGATTGAGCGCGGTCCGGGTCCGGGAGCTGTTCCTGCTCGGGATCCTCGGCCTGGCCTTCGGACTCTCGTTGATCTCGATCGTCCTCGGGATCTCGGTCGCCACCGGCTCTTTCCTGGCCGGCGTTCTCGTGGCCGAGTCCAAGGCGCAGGCCCAGGCCCACGAGATGATGGCGCCGCTCAAGGAGCTGTTCGGCGCGATCTTCTTCGTCTCGATGGGCGCCCTGATGAACGTCCGGCTGCTGCTCGACTTCGTCGCCCCGATCGCGGCGTTCCTGGCGACGGCGGTCGGTGCGAAGATGGTCGTCACGTACCTGGCCGCGCGGCGGGTACGAGTGCCTGCGGACCACGCTCGACGCGAGGCCCTGACCCTGGCCGCATCCGGAGGAGAACTCTCCATCGTCGTGGCCAAGGGCGGCGCCGACGTCGGCGCAACCGGCGCCTTCGTTCTCCCGTTCATCGGTGCGCTCACGGTCGTCACCACGTTCCTGGCCCCGTATCTCATCCGATTCGCCTGGCGGGACACGCCGCGGGCAGACCCGCCCCCTCCGGACGCTCCCTGACGGCGGGGCCGACTCCTGGCCTCGACCGGCGTGCCGTCCCCGCGCGGGGAGAGAGGAACTATCTAGCCCGAGGCAGTCCTCGGCGCCACGACGCACACTCCGCAGCCGGGCATCTTCGCGCTCGGCGCCAATGCCCAGGCCTACCTCGAGCTGGACCGTCTGCCCACCGCCGGGGCAAAGGCCCTGGTCACGGCCGTGGCCAGTCTCCGGGAGCCTCGAACCACGATGGCGGGCGTGAACCTGGTCTCGGGATTCCGGCCCGAGCTCTGGCAGAGCGTGCGCCCGCGCGGAATCCCCTCCGGGGTCGTGGGGTTCAACCATGACCTGGTCGGTTCGGATGGGTTCGTGATGCCGGCGACGCAGCACGACCTCGTGCTCTGGCTCTCGGGCGGGGCCGCGGACCTTGTCTTCGACGAGGCGCGCCTCGCGATCCAGGCGCTGGCGCCGGTGGCGCGGGTGGCCGCGGAGATCGTCGGCTGGCCGTACCGGCAGGACCGGGACCTGACCGGGTTCATCGACGGGACGGAGAACCCCACGCTGCTCGAGGCCCCGACGGTGGCCGTCGTACCGGAGGGAAAAGCCGGTGCCGGCGGCAGCATCCTGCTGCTCCAGAAGTGGCAGCACGACTCTGCCCGGTGGGAATCGCTCCCGGTCGCCGCCCAGGAGCGCGCCATCGGTCGGACCAAGCCGGAGAGCACGGAACTGGACCCCAAGCCCGTCGATTCGCACGCCGCGCGGACGGACCAGGACGTCTTCGGGAAGATCTTCCGGCGCAACGTTCCCTACGGCACGGCGATGGACCACGGCACGGTCTTCGTCGGCTTCTGCGAGGAGCAGCGGCCGCTCGCGCGGATGCTCGAGAGCATGGCCGGCGTTCCGGACGGCGTCCGGGACGCCCTCACGAAGTACACGAAGCCGCTGACCGGGGCCTACTACTTCGTCCCGTGCGTGGAGGCCGTTCGCGAGTTCGCGTCGCGGGCCGGCACCTCGGACTGACCGGCCGCGTCGGCATTCCGCCGGGCTTTATGCGTCGGCCGTGTGGGGACCGGGAGCCGTGGCCGAATCGGCGCTCTCGATCCAAGACCTGACGGTCCGGTACCGAGGTTCGGCCACCGACGCCGTCACGGGCGCCTCGTTGGAGCTTGGGACCGGCCGGGCCGTCGTGGTCGGGCCCAACGGCTCCGGCAAGACCACGCTGGTCCGGGCGGCCCTGGGACTCACCCCGGTGACGAAAGGCTCGGTTCGAGTCTTCGGACACGACGTCCGAACCCTCCGGGGGGAGCTGGGTGTCGGAACGAACCTCGCGGACGTGTACCGGCTGATGACGATCTCCGTCGGGGGGCTCATCTCCCTTTGGAGCGACCTCAAGGGAACCCCGGACCACGAGCTGCGTCGCTGGGTCGAGGAGTTCAACCTCACCGAGGTAGTGGACCGGCCGCTGCATCGCATCTCGACGGGCCAGACGAAGCTGATCGGCGACCTGTTGGCGCTCGCCTTCTCTCCTCGGTTGCTCCTCCTGGACGAACCGTTCGACAACGTCGACTTTGGCCGGCGCCATCGGTTCATCGAGCTGTTGAGGCAGTCCCCGGCCTCGGTGCTGATGAACACGCACGAGCTCGAACTGCTGCACGCGCTCCCGGACTGGGACCTCTACTTCATGTTCGACGGGCGGCTCCTCGGGCGTTTCCGCACCGCGGACCTCGACCGTCTCTACGTGAGCCGGGGGGCGCGGCCGGGCGCGCTCACGACGTTCCGAACGTCGGTCGGCGAGTTCTCGATCACCCTCGACACCGGCGATGTCCCGATGAAAGGGTCGAGCAACCTGGGCTACCTGCTCGAGCGGGCGGTCTGATGCTCGCGGTCCCGTACACCCGCGCCGTCCTCCGCAACCCGAACATCCTGCTGTGGGGGATCGCGTTCATGGCGTTCTGGTTCGTCCTGGGCGCGTACGTGTTCTCGGTCGGGCTCGCGCACACCCGGCCGTCCGAGGTCGGCTACACGTCGGCCTGGTTCGCGATCATCGCCCTGTTCTCGCTGACGATCGTCGCGATGAGCATCGCGAGCAGCCTCACCTACGGGACCGAGGCGCTGGCCTTCTCCTTCCGATACACCCGGCTGAC
>JASHPT010000026.1 GCA_030037955.1 Thermoplasmata archaeon | reverse complement strand
CCCGCCAATTCCTTTAAGTTTCAGTCTTGCGACCGTACTCCCCAAGCGGCAGACTTAACACCTTCGCTCCGGCACTGGGAGCCCACGCAGGACCCCCAACACCAAGTCTGCAGCGTTTACACCCTAGACTACCGGGGTATCTAATCCCGTTTGCGCCCTAGGGCTTCGTCCCTCACTGTCGGATTCGTTCTAGGTGAACGCCTTCGCCACTGGTGGTCCCCCCCGGATTACAGGATTTTACCCCTACCCCGGGAGTACCTTCACCCTCTCCCGATCCCAAGCCGTGCAGTGTCTCCGGAATTCGGACCGTTGGGCGGCCCGATTTACCCGGAGATTTGCCCGGCCAGCTACGGACGCTTTAGGCTCAATAATAATGAGCACCACTCGGGCCGCGGGTATTACCGCGGCGGCTGGCACCCGTCTTACCCGGCCCTTACTTCTCGAGCTTTTTAGGCTCGAGAACAGCCTACACAAAAGTGTAGGCACTTGGAGTTCCCCCATCGTGGTTTCCCACATTGTGGAGGTTTCGCGCCTGCTGCGTCCCGTAGGACCTGGATTCGTGTCTCAGAATCCATCTCCGGGCGACTTCTCCCAAAGCCCGTACCCGTCTTCGGCTAGGGGGTCTGTGAAACCCCCTACGACCTGATAGGCCGCAGACCCATCCTCGAGCCCCGCAGGGTTTGAACCTGAGAGCCTTCCATCATCTCAGGCCTATCGGGTATTATTCCCAGTTTCCCGGGATTATCCCCGTCTCGAGGGCAGATTGTCCGCGTGTTACTGAGCAGTGCGCCGAGGGCTTACCCCTCTCGACTCGCATGGCTTAAGCGAACTCCAATAGCGGTGCCCGCCGGCAGGATCAACCGGATTTCATTGTATGGGTTAGTATGACGGTCAAGGAAACCGAATCTTCTCTGACTGCGGGAATTTGCTCTTTTGCCGAGCTCGTCCGTGGACGAGCTCAACTCATCTAAGCGAACTCTACTCTACTTCCCTCGTCAGTCCCGAGAGGTCACTCCCCGTCTCCAGGGAGGGGTTCTCGGGGCTCCACGCCCCGTGGGGCCATCTGTGACGTTCCCTGGAGCGCTCGGATCATGGGTCCCCGGCGCGCCGTGGGAGCGTCGCCTCGTCGGTCCCCGTTCGGAGACCGGCGGAGCGCCGTTGTGAGTCGGGGGCTCTATTTAACCCATACGCCGCCGAGGCCGCTGCGGAGTTCCGCCGAGCGTCTCCCCGCCATCGTCCGGCGGCGACGGCGCGAACCCACGGCCCGAGACCTCGAACTGCGTGATCCAGATCGGGACCTCCGCGAGCGACGTGATCTCGGGCGGGTCGTCGCCGAAGCCGGTACCATCCCGATGGAGCCAGAGCCCGTGGAGGCCGGCACGCTCCGCCGCCCGGACGTCCGTGTTCGGCTGATCGCCGACATAGAGCGTTTCCGCCGGCGGGACCCGGAGGCGGTCGACGCCCCGCTGGAAGATCCGGGGGTCCGGCTTCGCTACGCGTTCGGTGCCGGAGGCGACCACTGTCTCGAAGAAGCCGAGCACGCCGGCCCGGCCCAGGACCTCCCGGGCGGCCGGCTCCGAGACATGGTTCGCCAGGACGCCCAGCCTGAGCCGCTGGTCCTTGAGCTCGTCCAGGCAGAGCCGGACATCCGAGTAGAGATGCGCCGGGAACTCGTGGGCCGACAGGCCCTGGAAGAGCGTCGCCCACTGCGGGGCCGGTAGCGTCGTGCCGGCCGCGCCCTCGAACACCCGTCGCCAGTACTCTTCGAGCGACCAGGCATCGCCCTGGCGGTCGTTCTCGGCCCGCATCTCGGAGGCCCAGTGGGCGAGCACGTCGGCGTCGACGTGCAGCCCGGCCCGGTGGGCGATCTCCTCGAGGGCCGGGAAGTCCCGCGTGTCGACCAGCGTGCCGCCGAGGTCGAACAGCACCGCCGCGATCCGGTTGCCGGCCACCCGTCGTCCCTCGCGGGGCCGGACCGGTTCCGGGATTTCAACGTTGAGGGGACGGGCCGGCGACGGGTTAGGCGACGCTCACCGAGACGATGTCGGAGTGCCGCATCAGCACGGCGCGGGCGATCTTGAGGTTCTTCCCGGCCTTGCCGATGGCCCGGGCCTTCCAGGCCGGGTCCACGGTGACGGTCACGTGCCGGCCCTTGCCCTTCGACGTGAACTCGACCTTGAGCGGGCCGAACGGGTAGAAGACGTTCCGGGCGAGCGTCTCCGCGTCGTCCGAGTACTCGACCACCTGGATCTCGCGATGCGTCTGGTCCTTGAGCCGGTCCACGACGGCGCCGCCGGGTCCGACCGCCTTCGGGATCTCGCCCGGATACACCAGGAAGACGATCTTGTCCTCGGCGTGCAGGCAGTCCTTCACCCGGGCCCCGGTCCGTTCCTCGAACAGCCGGATGAGTCCCAGCGTCTCGGTGTCGAAGCTGATCTCGGTCATGGAACGGGTTCCGGACGGCGGACGGAAGCCTACCCGGTCTCGAGCGACAGGATCGCCGACGAGCCCGGGTCCAGGATCGCGAGCGCGCTGATCGGGAACGGCTTCCCGCAAGCGGCGCCGAGCTCGACGCTCGTGCCGGGGTAGTGGTAGACCGGCACCCGCTCGAACCGGGCCTCGCGGAGGAACGGCTCGTACGGGCAGCTCGTCGAGGCGATGACGAGGCGCGCGTGCTTCGTCTTCGCGGCGTCGATCGTCTCGCTCACGCCGATCCGTACCTTGCCGGTCTGCAGCGCCACCTTGAGCGCGTGTCCGAGGTCCATCGACTCAGCCCTCCGGCACCAGCGGCTCGTCCTCGTCGGCCGCCTCGATCGGCGCTGGCGGCTCGACAGCCTGCGGCGGCGTCTTCGGCGCCACCGTCGGCCGGTAGACCAGGTTCACCGCGCCGGTGCCGAGCGTGATCGGCTGGCCGACGATGATGTTCTCCGCGACGCCCTTGAGCTCGTCCGCCTCCCCGGTGATCGCCGCCCGGAGCAGGTGGGCGGCGGTGATCTCGAAGGCGGCCCGGGCGAGCACGCTCGTCTTCTTGCCCGAGATCCCGTGCCGACCGATCGCGCGGATGTCGCCCTCGTTCGTCATGACATCGGCGACCAGCATCAGGTGCCGGATATCGACCGTGAGACCCTGCTCGGCCAGCGTGCGGGACGTCTCCTGGATGAGGGCCGCCCGGGCCGCCTCGATGCCGAAGACCTTGTAGATCTCGAAGATCGAGTTCGTGGTCGTGCGGTCGCCGTCCACCCCCTCGATCTCGAGGACGTCCTCGAGGTTCGACCCTTCGGTGTAGATCACGTACTCGTCCTTCTCCTTCTTGATCAGCGCCCGCTGGATGCCGGTGAGCCCCTTGATCCGGATCGCCTTCGCCGCCTCGCTGGCGGCGAGCAGCCGCTTGAACGGCATGTCCTCGTCCGGTTCCTCCTTCTTGGCCTTGCCCGGTGCCGGGGCCGGGGCCTCGGCGAGGAAGATCTCGAACGGCCGGCTCTCCCCGGAGCCGGCGCCGTCTGCGACCTTGAACTTGCGGGGGTCGATCCCCTCCTGGAGCGCCCGCTCGATGTCGCCGCGCTTCACCCCGCGGCTGTGCATCAGGCTCAGCTGGGGCGTGATCACGACCTTGAGGTCCTCGACGACGGTGCCGATGGCGGCCACGTCCGGGATGGTCGAGACCTCGATCTGGAGCGCGATCTTCTCGACCGCCGCGCGGTCGGTGCGGTGCTTCCGCTCGACGTAGACGGTCATCATCGGCGTCGAGGGGACGCGGCGGGCGTCCACGAGCTCGATCAGGCGCGGGAGTCCCAGGGTGACGTTCATCTCGGCGACGCCGGCGTAGTGGAACGTTCGCAGCGTCATCTGCGTGCCCGGCTCCCCGATCGACTGGGCGGCGATGATGCCGACCGATTCGTGGGGGTCGACGCGCGCGCGGCCGAACCGGGCCGCGACGTCGTGGACGACCCGCTTGACCTCCGGCGGCTCGAGCCGGAGGTTCTGCAGCTTCTCGTGGAGGGCCTGGAGCACGAGCGGCGGGAAGACGACGCCGTCGGCCTCGGCGTACTCGGCGATCTGGGTCGCGAGCTTCGAGACCGGCTTCTTCTCGTCCTTCGGCATCGTCACTCGCCCTCGAAGCCCGGGCCTTCCTCCGGCGACGGGACCTCTTCGGCCTCCTCCTCTTCGCCTTCCTCTTCGAGCTGGGCCTCCGCGAGGAGGTCCATCTCCTCTTCGGTGACCGGCGGCGTGCCGGCGCCCCCCTCCGGCTTGTCCTCCGAGGAGGGCCGGAGCCGTCGGCCGAGCGCCATCGTCACAATCTCGTCCAGGGCGACGGCCAGACCCCCGTAGGAGCGGGTCGGGTCGATGCCGTCCTCGCCGTACTTGTACTCGATGATCGTGCCGGCCGTGTTGCGGACCGTCCGGTCCTCGTCGACATGGAGGTCCTCGAGGGCGTTGATGAGCCGCCGCTGCATGTAGCCGGACCGGCTGGTCCGTACGGCCGTGTCGACGAGACCCTCGCGGCCTCCCATGGAGTGGAAGAAGTACTCCGTCGGCGCCAGGCCGCGCTTGTAGCTCGACGAGACGAAGCCCCGTGCATCCGCGCCGAGGTCTCCGCGCCCGAAGTGCGGAAGCGTCCGGTTGAAGTAGCCGCGCAGGAGCCGCTCCCCCCGGACCGACTGCTGCCCGACGGCGCCGGCCATCTGGGTCAGGTTCAGCATCGAGCCCCGGGCCCCGGAGCGTGCGAGAATGACCGCCGGGTTCTCGAGGCCCAGCTGGCGGCCGGCGATCTCGCCGGCATCGTCCCGCGCCCGGCCCAGCTCGCGACGGACCAGTACCTCGAGCGTCTCCTCGAGGGAGCGGCCCGGCATCTGCTCGAGCTCGCCCTTGCGATACTGGTCGACGAGCTCGTTGACCTTGAGACGCGCTGCCGTGAGCACGTCATCGATCTCCTTGCGCGCCGCCCGGGGAACGTCCTCGTCGTCGATGCCCGTCGACAGGCCCCGGAGGTCGATGGTCGCGATCGCAAGTCGGCTCGCCTCGTCCAGGAACTGCCGGGCCCGGCCCACTCCGTAGTTCCGCGCGATGGCGTCGAGGAGCGCGCCCTTCTCGTAGGCCACGGACTTCTTGTCGATGGCCCCGGCCTTGAGCTCGCCCTTCTCGACCACGACCCAGGCGTCGTGGGGACAGTGGAGCGGCGCATCGGTGCACTTGTTCCAGATGTTCGCCCGGTACTCGATCGTGAGCTCCTTGGGAAGGAGGAGCGAGAACAGCTGCTTTCCGAGCCAGAACTCGCCGCGGTCCTTGTCGCTGCCCGCCGGCGGCGGCACCGGCATGTTGATCCGGGACAGCATGTAGGTGACCTCGGCGCGGTTGAAGCGCGGGTTCTGGTACGTGAGGAGGAACATCCCGGTGATGTGGTCGTGCAGCATGCCGATGATCGGCCCGCCGTAGCGGGGCGAGAGGATGTGCTCCTCGACCTTCATCAGGACCTTCGCCTCGGCGCGGGCCTCCTGGCTCTGGAGCACGTGGAGGTTCATCTCGTCGCCATCGAAGTCGGCGTTGTACGGCGGGCAGTCGCAGAGGTTGAAGCGGAAGGTCTTGTGCGGCAGGATGCGCACGAAGTGCGCCATCATGCTCATCCGGTGGAGGGAGGGCTGCCGGTTGAACAGCACGATGTCGCCGTTGATGAGCTGACGCTCGACGACGCAGCCCGGCGTCACGAGCTCGGCGCAGGCCTCGGCGTTCTTGTCCATGACCTTGATCCGCTGGCCGTCCTCGCGGATCAGGTAGTTCACGCCGCACTGGTAGAGACCGTCCTGGTCCGCCGGGGTCGGTCCGCGCTTCACGAGCGCCTTCGCGACATCGGCGTTGTAGGGCGTGACCTCGAGCGGCACCGTGAGCGCCCGTCCGACCTCGACGGGGATCCCGACCTCGTTGATCGAGAGCATCGGGTCCGGCGAGATCACCGTCCGGGCGGAGAAGTTCACCCGCTTTCCCGACAGGTTGGACCGGAACCGGCCGTCCTTGCCCTTGAGCCGCTGGGCGAGCGTCTTGAGCGGGCGCCCCGAGCGGTGCCGAGCCGGCGGGATGCCGCTCGTCTGGTTGTCGAAGTACGTCGTGACGTGGTACTGGAGGAGCTCCCAGAGGTCCTCGACCACGAGCTGGGGGGCTCCCATGTCGCGGTTCTCGCGGAGACGCTGGTTGATCCGGAGCACGTCGACCAGCTTGTGCGTGAGGTCGTCCTCGCTCCGTTCTCCGCTCTCCAGCGTGATCGACGGCCGCACCTGGACCGGCGGCACCGGCAGGACGGTGAGGACCATCCACTCGGGGCGGCCGGCCTTCGGGTTGAGTCCCAGGGCGCGGACGTCGTCGTCCGGGATCCGTTCGAGACGGGCGCGGACCTCCTTCGGGGTGATCTTGTGCCCGTTCTCGCGGAAGGTGGTGGGCTTGTCGAGGACGATGCGCTGCTGCACCTCGTGGCAGTGCGGGCAGGACCGCTCCTCCTTCCCCTCGCGGGGGCTCGGCGTCGCGGGCCCGTCGTCGCCCTCGAGGGCGACCTCGGCCCGGCTGCCGCTGGGCGCGTCCGGCAGGAGCCGGCCGCAGGCCCGGCAGGTGAGCTGCAGGAGCCGCTTGATCTCCTTCGCGTAGCCGACGTGGATCACCGGCATCGCGAGCTCGATGATCCCGAAGTGGCCCGGACACTCGTTGACCCGGCCGCCGCAGGTCCGGCAGCGGAGGTTGGGCTCGATGACGCCGAGGTGGAGGTCCATGAGCCCCATCTCGATCGGGTAGCCATCGTCGTCGTAGGTGTCGGCCGTGATGACCTTGACCGCGTTCATCCGCCGGATCTCGTCCGGCGAGAGGAAGGCGAACTGGAGGCTCTTGATCCGCTTGGACAATCCCTGCGCCATCGTCGACCCTCCTACCGCATGTCCTCCAGCTGGAGCCGCATGATCACGCCAAGGCTGATCAGCTCCTCCAGGAGTAGCTTGAACGAGTAGCTCATCTCGACCGGATAGATCGACGAGGTGTTGCCGCAGCTCGGGCAGCGCAGCGAGCCGGTGCGCGCGTCCGGGATGGCGATGTGGCCACACTCGGTGTTGCCGCAGACGTACTGGATCGTGCCGTCCGACTCGTCGAGCAACCGGTCCTTGATGACCATCGCCACGCCGTGGCCGATGAGACAATCGCGTTCCATCTCACCGAACCGCAGACCGCCCTGGCGGGACCGTCCCTCCGTCGGCTGACGGGTCAGGATCTGCACCGGTCCGCGGGAGCGCATGTGCATCTTGCCCGCGACCATGTGGTGGAGCTTCTGGTAGTAGATCACGCCGACGAAGACCTCGCCGTCCAGCCGCCGGCCCGTGACGCCGTCGTAGAAGGTCTCCCGGCCGGACGGGTGGAAGCCGAGCGACTTGAGCGATTCCCGCAGCGCCTCCTCGCGCTCGCCGGAGAACGGCGTTCCATCGATGTACCGGCCCTCGAGCGAGCCGACCTTGCCGCCCAGCATCTCGAGCACGTGGGCGACCGTCATCCGCGACGGGATCGCATGCGGGTTGACGATCAGGTCCGGCGTGATGCCGTCCCGGGTGTAGGGCATGTTCTCCTGGGGCACGATGAGGCCCACGACGCCCTTCTGGCCATGCCGAGAGGCGAACTTGTCGCCGAGCTCGGGAACCCGCTGGTTGCGGACCTTGACCTTGACCAGCTTCGAGATGTTCTCCCCCTCGGTCAGGATGACGCTGTCCACCCAGCCGGACTCGCCGGCGCGGACCGTGACGGAGGTCTCGCGTCGCTTCTGCGGCGTCAGCAGGTCCGTCTTCTCTTCGAGGAACCGCGGCGGCGAGGTCTTGCCGACCAGCACGTCGCTCTCGGTGACCTCGAGCTCCGGGTAGATGAGACCGTCCTCGCCCAGGTTCCGGTAGGCGGTGTCCACCCGGGCCCCGGCCACGTCGGGGCGCGGGATCTCGAAGCGGTCCTCCTGACCCCCCGGGTACTTTCGCTCCTCGCCGCGGTAGGTCCGGAAGAACGAGGACCGGCCCAGGCCGCGGTCGATGGCGGCCTGCGAGAAGACGAGGGCATCCTGCATGTTGTAGCCCTCGTGCGTCAGCACGGCCACGACGAAGTTCTGGCCGGCCGGTCGCTCGGTGAACTGGACGTAGCGCATCGTCTGGGTGCGCAAGAGCGGGGCCTCGGGATAGTGGAGCAGATGGCCCCGCGTGTCGGGCCGGCGGCGATAGTTCACCGACTCCACGCCGAGCGCCTGCTTGGCCATGCCGGAGCCCATCGTGTTCCGCGGCGTCGAGTTGTGCTCGGCATACGGGATCAGGCCGGTGCAGACGCCGAGGATCAGGTTGGGGTCGATCTCGAGATGCGTGTGCTCCTTGCGGAGCAGGGACGGGGTCGTGAACACGTGGTGGCAACGGCCGCACTCGACGTCCGCCGCCTCCTTCTTCTCGCCGGCGGAGACCCATCGGATATCGCTGCGGGAGAGCGCCTTCTCACAGCTGGGGCAGCGCTCGGGCGGCTGGAACGCGTCGACCCCGATGAGGGTATCCTCCTCCTCTTCGGCGTCGAGCCACTCGACCTTCCCCTGCCGGATGAGGTCCGTGTAGGAGAGGGTACCGCGCGCGAGCTCGTCGAGGTCGGACCGCGTGACCCGCGGCGTGGCGTCCTTGACGCCGATCAGCGGCCGGCGCAGGCGGCCCGAGTCGCAGTGCACGATGACCTCGTTCATCCGCTGGTCGCTGCGGACGTTGATCTCGTAGATCCGGTCGCCCAGGGTCGGCGAGAGCGTGCCGGACCGGCGGCGCTCCCGGATCTCCTGGACCAGCTCGCCGGGGTTGGAGTGGAGGCCGATCAGGTTCCCGTTGACGTAGACCCGGGCGGCCCGCTTGCCCTTGGGCGCCGCCGCCTCCTGGAAGACCTCGGGACCGATCTCGCGGGTATTGAGGTCGCGCAGGATCAGGGCGACCTCTTCCTCGTCCGCGCCCTCGGAGACATCGACGCACAGCGCGTAGTTCTTCACGAGGCCGCAGTTCTGGCCCTCGGGCGTTTCGTTCGGGCAGAGCCGTCCCCACTGGGTCGGATGCAGGTCGCGCGCCTCGAAGTGCGGCTGGCTCCGCGTGAGCGGACTCGTCACGCGGCGCAGGTGCGAGATCGTGGACATGTGGCTGGTGCGGTCCAGCAGCTGGCTCACGCCGGCGCGGCCGCCGACCCAGTTGCCCGTGGCGAGCGCATGGACCAGCCGCTGGGTCAGCAGGTCCGGCCGGATCGCCGAAGCGATCCGGAGGTCCTTCTTCCGCGCGAAGGACCGCTCCAGCTGGTACTTGAGGTCCTTGAGGAGCATCGTGAAGGCGACGCGGAAGAGGTCCTCCATGAGGTCGCCCGCGAGCTTGAGTCGCTTGTTCGCGTAGTGGTCCTTGTCGTCCTCGCCCCGCTGGCCGAGGTTGAGCTCGAGAACCGTACGGGCCATGCGGCCGAGGTAGAGGGCCTTCTTGAGACGGTCCGTCTTCGTGTCGCCCAGGTGGGGCAGGAGCGACCGGTCCAGGATGCCGTCGACCTTCCGCTGCCGGTACTCCTTGGCCTGGCCGGTCGCGAACTTCTTCTCGAGGTAGAGGAGAGCATCCTCCGTCGTGAGGATGCCTTCCGGCGGGTAGAGCTTCTTCGAGACGCACTCCTCGAGGTTGACGTTGAGGAGATGCTTCATCGTCTGGACGAACGGCTCGTCCAGCGGGAGGAGCTCGCCCAGGACCGCCTGGTAGATCTCCTCGTCGTTCTTCATCCCGAGGGCCTTCATCAGGATGGCCAGCGGGATCTGTCCGGACGCGGTCGGGACGGAGACGTGGAGGACGCCGTCCTTCTTCTTCTCGACGACGGTCAGGGAGCGGTATCCGCCGCGCTGCGAGAACACCTTCGCGCTCTCGATCGGCGTGCCGTAGCGCTCGTTGAACTCGGCGAAGATCCGGTTCGGAGCCAGGTCCTCGAGGCTCATGATGACGCGCTCGGTCCCGCCGATGATGAAGTAGCCGCCGGGGTCCGCCGGGTCTTCTCCGTACTCGACCAGCTTGGCCCGGTACTCCTCGGCCGAGAGCGGGAAGCCCGAGTCCCGCTCGATGTTCCCCTGGTGGAGGTTGCACGGGCGGCTCTTGACCATGATCGGCAGGTCGCCGATGTGGACATCTTCGGGTGCCCGCTCGACGCCGTTCTCGACGACGGTGACGCGGAGGTAGATCGGCGCCTGATAGGTGAGGTTCCGGAGCCGCGCCTCCATGGGCGTCAGGGTCGGCTTCGAGCCCACCGGCTCCTTGACGAACGGCTGGCCCACGAAGACGGTCGGCTCGGAGTTGACGTCAAGCTGACCGCGGGGGTCGCGCCGGCGGCCGACGCGGACGTAGATCGAGCTCTTCGTCTTCTGCACGTCCAGCCGGATCACACCGCGGTCGGTCGAGTCCTCGCTGACGCGGGCCTCGTCGACGATCCGCTGCATCCGCGAGTTGGGGTTGTCGGGCGTCGGCAGGAAGTCGTTGAAGCTCGCGAGGTGATGGTTGACGGTCGAGCGCTCCCGGAAGAAGGCGTCTACGATCTCTCGCATG
>JASHPT010000025.1 GCA_030037955.1 Thermoplasmata archaeon | reverse complement strand
GGACCCGGTCGCGTGGGAGCCCGAGGCTTTCTCCCATGCGGAGAAGAAGCTCGTAGTGGGCCGGCGCCGAAGTGCCGATCCCGCCGTACTCGGTGTTGAGGTTGTCGAGTTCGTATCGGATGACCTCGGGCTCGTCGGTCCGGGCCATGATGTAGGCGCAGGAACGCACCCACTGGCGCAAGAAGTGTTGGTGCTCCACCACGTACCCGAGGAGCGTCCCCCTCGACGGATGCTGGAGCGCGACGGCGAACGGGTGCGGTGTCGGGCCGTAGAACCTGGCGATGAACCGTCGCTTAATCCAACCCGACAGGGACGAGCCCTGGAGGTCGAAGTAGCTCTGCAGCCGGGCGGCGACCTCAGGCTCCGGCAGCTTTTGCCTGGAGAGATTCTGGTTCAACCATCGAACGTGCGACGGGTCGCTGGACGCGGCTCGTTCCACGAAGTGCCGCGCCAGGGAGGTGTAATCGCCCGGCGCGAATCGCCCCAGACAGGCCGGGCATTTCGTCATATCCACGTCTCCAACCGCTCAGATCGGAAACTCGGCCGGTAGGCGCGCTCGCAGCCGCCGGTACTCGGGGTCGGCGCCGTACGCGCCCTTCATCTGGTGTAGCGCGGTCCTCACATCCTCCGGGGTTCGGTGCCGGGCCCCGGCCACCATCTCCACCGTCCCATCAAAGTCGGCGTGACAGGCCTCGAAGCAGTTCCCCATGCCCGTGAGCAGCTCTCGTTCGCGGGGGTCCACGACCCCGGGGAGGCCCCGGAGCCTAAAACGGATGTTGAACCGAAGGCGGGAGACACGGTCAGCGTGCTCGGCAACGGTTCTTTACCCCGCGGGGTCTCCGGCGGCTGGGCAATCCTCATGGCGCCAGCGAAACGCAGCCGGGGCGGCAGACCCGGCGCGAGGCCGACACGGGAGAACGCTCTTGCAATCGTCGACCGGCGGACCGGACGGGAGTACAAGATCCCGCTCCAGCAGGGAGCGATTCATGCTCCCGACCTTCGGCAGATCCGCCGGACCGACGCCGACTTCGGACTGCTCAGCTACGATCCCTCATTCCAGAACACGGCGGCGTGCAAGAGTAGTATCACCTTCATTGACGGTGCCGCCGGCATCCTGAGGTACCGGGGGTACCCGATCGACGAGCTCGCCGGGCACCGCAGCTACCTCGAGGTTGCCTACCTGCTCGTGTACGGGCACCTTCCGAACAAAGGCGAACTGTCGACCTGGCTCCACAACATCACGTACCACACGATGCTCCACGAGAACGTCAAGAAGTTCATGGACGGGTTCCACCACGACGCGCATCCGATGGGGATGCTGGTCGGGACCCTCGCTGGCCTCTCTACGTTCTATCCGGAGGCCAAACAGATCCACGACGCCGACCTGCGCCAGCGCCAGATCCATCGTCTGATCGCCAAGATGGCGACGATCGCCGCCTTTGCCTACCGGCACTCCCTCGGAATGGCCTACATCTACCCCAGCAACGACTTGGGGTACGCCGAAAACCTGCTGGCGATGATGCACCGGCCGTCCTGGACGACCCAGTACACCCCGGACCCGGTCCTGTCGAAGGTGCTCGACATCCTCTTCGTACTACACGCCGATCACGAGCAGAACTGTAGTACGCTCGCGATGCGCACGGTGGGTAGCGCTCACGCGGACCCGTACACGTGCGCGGCGGCCGCCGCCGCCGCTCTGTACGGTCCCTTGCACGGCGGGGCCAATGAACAGGTCATCCAGATGCTGCGGGAGGTCGGCAGCCGGGACCGCATCCCGAAGCTCATCCGGCAGGTCAAGGCCGGCAAGCGCCTCCTGATGGGGTTCGGGCACCGGATCTACAAGAATCGAGACCCGCGCGCGGAGATCATCAAGAAGGTCGCGCCGGAGGTGTTCCAGGTCACGGGTCGGAACCCGCTCATCGACATCGCACTAGAGCTCGAACGGGTCGCCGAGTCCGATGACTACTTCATCAAACGGCATCTCTACCCGAATGTCGACTTCTATTCCGGCATCATCTACCAGTCGATGGGGTTCCCCGTCGACATGTTCCCCGTACTCTTCGCGATCCCGCGGATGTCGGGCTGGCTAGCCCAGTGGCAGGAGATGCTCCTGGACCCGGAGCAGAAGATCAGCCGGCCGCGGCAGATCTACACCGGATCTGGACTCCGCCACGTGCCGAGGTCCGGGACCCCGGAATGACGGTGCCAGGCTACGCCTGGACCGTGATCGTGCCGGAGCGCCCCATCGAGACCTGGAGCTTCCCCCGGTAGTCCTTGACCCATCCGTCGGTGATCTTGATCTTCTGACCCACGGCGTACTTCTTCGTATCCTCACCCCAGAGGGTGAGCGTAATCGTGCCGGTGTCGTCCTTCAGCGTCGCGTCGGCGACCTTCGACGGTCCCCGGGACGTGGTGACATCGCGCACCTCAGAGATTGCGGTGATAGTAGCTTCGATCGTCGCGTTCGCATTGGCGCGGAGGGACGAGATTCCGACCATGGCGGCCCGGGCGAACCCGGACTTGGTTAAGCTTCTTGCGGCCGCATCGCCCGGGGGCCACCACGTCAGGAAGGGGGTCCGTGGATCGCGCATTCCCGGAGTCTACGGAGCCATAGGTCGTGTCCGCGATACATTCGGTTGGGGCGCAGGAGATGGTCGAGACGTGCGAGCGCCCCATACTGGGCTTCCTCGGTCACAACGTGCGTGCCTTCGGCACGGGCCTCGAGGAGCCACGCGTGGTAGACGTCGACCCCCGGCCCTCGAGCCGACCAGGCCAGCCGGCTCGGTGGCTCAAACTCCTCCACCCGCGACAGGAGTGCGGCACCGAACGTCGACCAGCGGAACAGGCTTCCGGAGCGCAGCTCCTCGCCTCCTCCGACGAGACGCACGTCCCGGGAGTTCGGATACCACGAGGGCCAGTCGGGGGCCCGGACGAGCCAGCTCCAGACCCGCTCGGGCGGGGCCGGGATGTCGATCGCGTTTTGGACGTGCACCGGCGCCCGGTCGGGCCGGAACCGTTCGGGCCAGCGAATCCCTTCTCCGGTCGCCATACTAGGGAGGGTAGCCGCCCTCCGATTAACTCCTGCGGGACGAAATGCGCACGCCTACGTGCGGCGCCAGGGCCCAGCCCCTAGGTTTTTATCCTTACAGATGCGTATTCGAAACCGCAAGGGCCGCGTCCGACCGCGGCGCCTCTGCGGGGGATGAGAGTACCGATGCAGGACTTCGATTCGAAGTTGCTGCGCTCCGGCCCCCACGGACGAACCGTTTTCGAGCAGAAGATGGACCTCGAGTCTGTCGGCCGTACCCGGGAAATCGGCTGGCGCCAGGTCTACCGCGATGTTGCCGCATCCGGTAGACGTCCCGGGAAACGGCAAGGCAGACGATGGATTTCGCCGACCTAGTTCTTCCGGCCGCCGCGCTCGGCGCGCTTGCCGCGGGGGCGTACCTCTCGTGGCAGGTCTATCGTCGGTACTATCGGGCCGTCCCGCCCAATCGGGCCCTAGTGGTCTACGGCGCCTCTCGCCCGTCGTCCGCCGCTTCGGGTGACCGTCAGATTGACGTACGCACTCCCCGAATCATTGTCGGTGGAGGCGTCTTCCTACCCCCGTGGCGCCACGGGGCGGACTCCCTGTCCCTGGCCCCGATCGACGTAGAGGCCCGGGTATCGATCAGCTCGAACCCCACCGATCCGGCGGATGTTCCGTGGGAGGCTCGATTCGCCGTCCAGGTCAAGATCCCCACAGAGCCCCGCATGCTGCAGGCAGCCGCCGAGAGTCTGCTCGGACGGAGCGACCCGGAGCTACGGGCTCTCGTTATCCGTGTAGTAGAGGCGGTGGCGCCCGCCGTGGTCCTCCGAGAGCTCGCGGCCGACCCCAAGACGCCTTGGGACCGACTGGCCGCGGAGGTCCAGGCCGCGGTCGCTCCGGAACTCGTGGCGCTAGGGCTGGAGGTCCGGACGCTCTCCGTCGTCCAGCTGCGTCGGGCCTCCGTCCCCGAGCGGCCCGACCTCGGGATGACCGGACCGGCTCCCCTCTCGCGGGACCTGCTGTGGGCCTCCGGTGACCTCGGAGTACGTCTGCGGTCGGCCGAACTCCGCTTGGACCGGACCGAACGCAGCCTGGGGCTGCTCGGGGCGGAGGTCATGCGTCTGGGGCGGGACAGCTCACAGTTTCCGGTGCTGCCGACTCTGCAGCCTTACGATTCCACGGGGGACGAGCCACCGGCTCGGCCCTCCCTTGGCGGTTCCTCGCGGGCCGAAGGGAGAGGGCCGAACGGCGCCACCCGACCTCTGTTGGATACAGAAGGGTGAGAAGCAAACCATGTGCCCAGCAGCGATTTTGGGAGACCGAGCCTGCGGAAAGACGACGTTCCTGGGACTGCTCTACGCGGCCCAGGTCAAGTATGGTACCCGGGTAGCCGATTCGTTCCGGTTCCACGCTCCGCTGCAGTCGCTCCGTCTGATGAGCCAAGTCTACGAGGGAATGAAGGACGCCCGATTCCCGGGCGCGACTCTGAAGGATGAGATGACCGAGATCGGGTTCGTCTTCGGGTACCGCAAGGCGCTCTCCGGGCGACTCCCCACCGCGCTCAAGGAGAAGAACTGGGTGAATCCGTTCTCCAAGCTCCAGTTCGCGGCCTACGATGTCTCGGGGGAAGACGTTCAGGAGTTCATCGAGACGGGGGTCGCCGCGAGTCCCATCATCCAGCAGCTGCTGAAGAGCCACATCGTGGTCGTGATCGTCGACTGCAGCAAGATGACCACCGAGATCGATTCGCCGTCGTTCCGACAGATGCTCAAGTACGACAGCGAGGTCGCTTCGCTCCTGGTCTCGCTCCAGACCTACAAGCACCAGGAGTTCTCCCGGATGAAGGCTCAGGGTCTCAACGTCGGGAACCCGGTCATCTACCCGGCGATGGTCCTTTCGAAGTTCGATTCCGTGCGAGACGAGGTTCTGGTGAAGCTGGGACTCCACCGCGGGGTCCCCACTGGGGACCAGAAGCGGAGGCGGAAGGAGTACGCCGAGGCGCTCCTCCGGGTCTTCATGCCCCAGAGCCTGTCCCAGATCCGAGGAGGCAAGGTCGCAGGGGTCAACTTCGACCAGGCGGCCTACTTCTTCAGCTGGGTCAAGACCGAGACGGCCGAGGCCGGTATGCAGCCGGTCGGGGCGCCCCGGATCGTTCGGAAGGGCTTCTCGGCGGACGGCGGCGCCGAACCGGACTTCTCGTACGACGACTACGTGGCGTTCATCGAGCACTTCCGGGACGTTGCGAACAAGGTGCCGGACGAGATCGTCGAACAGGCGGCCCTACAGGCCGCCCCGGCCCCGGCGCCCGCGTGAGGTCCCCCGACGATGCCCGACGCCCAGATGGAGGCCCCTGTACCGGAGAGCCCGGTGGAGGCCGTCCAGCTCGAGCACTGGATCTATGGCGTTAGTCCGGAAAAGGGGTACGGGAACAAGGCGGAGTCCACGGGGCTGAACGGGTCCCTGTACCAGCGGTACTTGGGGAACCACCTCACCCCGGTCCGGGTGGAGAAGACGGCGAGCGGCTCGACGGTCATCGACGCCCGGATGATCCACCCGGCCCCCGCGAACGACGAGGTCCTGCTCTCGATCCTCGGCCGCGGCGCGGCCGACGAGTACAACCGGCCGACGATCGCGAACCACACGGTCGTGCTACCGGGGGCTCTGCTACGGTCAGGACGCCTCACCCTGGCTCAGGCCGAAGCCGCCATCCTGGAGTTCGACCATAAGGTGCCCAAGGCGAGTGGACGGGTCGAACCCGTCACGGTGCGTCTGACGCCGGACTCGGCCCCCCGGGACAGCCCGGGAACCGGGATCCGCCGCTTCATCACTCGGGCGGCCGTAGACACGCTCGTCAGCCGGTTCCTCGCCGACTCCCACGGCCGGACCCTTCTGCTGTGCCGCGGGAGCACCCACCAGTACCGCAACGAGCTCCTCTACAAGCTCGTCGAACTCCTGCACGCCGGCGGCGAGATCCCATTGTTCACCGCGATCAGCGACGCGCCGACCCTGAGCGCGATGAACCACTTCCGGTTGGCGATCTCCTCGAGAGGGGTCCGCGCGGACGCTACGTGGACGCTGCTGGACGCCAGCATCGATCGGCCGACGCTCCAGCCGGTACGGGGACGTGCCCCAGTCTACTCCCGTGTCGCCGAAGCGTTCGGACCGTAGGACGACCGAGGGCGTACCGCCGTCTCCACCCGAAGCTCGGTGATCGGTCCCTCAGGACTGGGATGGCGTCGGCAATCGTCCTGGGGGAACGCGGATGCGGGCTGACCACCTTCGTCGGGCTCCTCTACACGGCTCAGGTGCGACTCGGGACGGAGAGCTCGGACCAGTTCAGGTTCCACGCCGACCGGGAGTCGATCCTCCAGATGGAGGCCGTGTACGGCGAGCTGGGGTCGGGTCGGTTCCCGGCGACTGATGTGGATTGGGAGCGGAATCCCCTCTCGTTCGTCTTCGGGTTCCGCCGTGGCCATGCAGCCTTGTTCGCCGGCGGCAGAGGGTCGGGGAAGCATGGCTTCTCGGCCGTCCGCTTCCAGGTCGGTGGGATGCCGGCGGAGTCGGTGGCGGAGCTCCGCGACCATGACGCGGTGCTGGACGGAGCGACGCTCCGGCTGCTGAAGAGCCCGATCCAGATCCCGATCGTGGACGGGGCCTGGCTCGTGCCGGACCGGTCGAGCACGGCGGGCCTCCCCTTGGCACGATACGATCAGCATCTGGCCGCGACCTTGGACCTGCTGCACAAGTTCCTCGCCGCCGACCAAGATCGTAGCGCCCGGCAGATGTTTCCCGTCTTCGTGGTAACGAAATTCGACCGGGTCCGCCCTGAAACGCTCCGGGGGCTGGGGGCTCCGGCGTCTCCTCCGCACGAGTGGGCGCCGGACGTTCGACAAACTGTCGGGACGCGGATCCTGTCCGGTTACCTTCCGGCCACCGGAGAATTTCTGAGCGGTGCGGCCCACGACGGCGTACGTCTCGCAGAGCCCGCATGGTTCTTCAGTGGCCTCAAGACCGAGGAACGCGGCGACGAGATTCGGATCCTCCGGCGCCGTATCTCCCCGACGAGCGGATGGGAACCGGAGTATCCCTTCGAGGAGTTCCGGGGTCTTCTGACGCGGCTCGGAGAAGTTTCAAGCCGCCTACCGGCCGAGTCCGAGGACTAACGCTCAGCCGGTGCCCGCACCACCGGTCTGGGTGGCCCGGTACTTGAGGCCGTCACGGTGCGAGCCTTCCCGCGTAACGGTCCAGCCGGGGAAGGCCCAGGCGCCCTCGGTCTGCGGCGCGGGGGAATCCCCCTCGGCCAGGTCCGCCAGCTCGGCCTCGAGATATTCGTGGTCCGTCGCGACCTCGGGCGCGATCTGCCCTTTCTGGAGCAGGGCGACCAGCAAGGGGAGACCCGCGGGCCGACCTCGCCAGCGGACGGCCAGGAACGCTTTGCGCGCCTCCGCGTCGTGAAGCAGAAGCTCTCGGAGCGACCCATAGGACGGGCGGCTGCGGTATTCCCGGGGAGGAGCGTCCAGGCGGTGGCGTTCCCGCCGCGCTTCGTCAAGAACGGCCCGCCACGCGGTGGTAGAGGCCGCCGGAGACTCCCAGATCATCGCCGGATCCACGCTGGCGCTGTCCGGTATTCCTTCGACGGCGACCGGGGCCTCCGAGCCATCGGCGAGCGCCGCGGGACCGCCCGAGCGGCCCGTCGGTTTCCGACCGGACTTCGGGGTCTGGAGAGTGAAGGCGAGGGCCGCACCGGAGGCGGACGGCATCGGAGGCCGAATGTGAACCTCCTCGCAGTCTGGGTATCGGTTGGGGTGGAGCACCACGAAGGGCCCACTCTCCGAGGAGCTGAACAGAGCCGCGAGCGCGTCGGTCACGGTGGCAACCTGCCGACGTACCGCCAGCTCGCTCAACTTCACCAAGGGGAGTGGCGCCTCGGGGCGTCGCGCATGATTCGCTAGGTCATCGAGGAAGGCCTGCGCGACCTCGGCCTGGATCTGCTGCGTGGCGGACCGGGAGACCGCTGTATCGGCGGGGCGGCCCCGGGTGAGTCCCTGACGGACCCGGCGTCCCAGGGCGCCTCGGCGAACCGCGTGCTGGTACAGGCTGCGAAGCCGGACATTGAGCCACGGGTGGAGCCGACCCCCGCTCACCCGGGATTCTGCAAAGACGCCGCCCCACCGGTCGGGGGTGTCGCGCTCCCAGCTGGCCTGCTCGGGGCTGTCTCGGTACCAGCGGAGCGCAAACTCTCGGAGCAAGGCCCCGGCGCTGAGCGGGTCATCCACCTCACGCTTGACCCGCTCCATCAGGGCCTCGGTCCGTTCGGCTACGCGCGCGAGGAGGTCTGGATCGTCGATTGGCTCCTGGAGGAGATGGGACACCGACACCGAGTTGAGGTCGAGGATGTCGAACCCCTCCGCCGGGTCCAGCGCCAGGAACGCTCGCAACGGGTCCGACTGGATCGGTCGTCCAACCTCGCGTCGCTCTCCGCTCGACGGAGAGGAACCGGTCCGGTCCTGAACGACGGAGGGGGCGGCCACGGGGGGTTCCGTGGGCCGGGGCGGCTCTGCCGACGCACGTACCTTGGGAGGCAGCGCTGCAGGGAGTTGGTCTTCCTCGGCCGTTGAGTGTCCACCGCCACGCCGCAGGCTCTCGACCTCGTGGAGCCGTCGGTGGTGTTCTCGGTCGATGCGGATCCGCTCCTCGGCGCGCCGTCGATCCTTCTCGCGCTGAATGCGGTCGGCGTCTGTCTCGGTCACGATGCAATGGGGGCCGCCCACCCCGACGGAAACTGGGTCGACCAAGGGCATTAATCGTTTCGTCGGGGGCTTCGAGGCGTCGCGCCGCCAGCCTCGAACCAACAGCTCTATGCCGGGGAATCCCCTACCCCCTTCGAGGGCAGTGCCATGGTCCAGAAGGTAACCGAGGTCGTTGGAACGTCGACACAGGGATTTGCGAAGGCGGCAGAGAACGCGGTGACGACCGCGGCGAAGACGCTGCGGAACCTGCGATGGTTCCGGGTGACGGAGCTCGAGGGTCGGATCGAGAACCAGAAGACCATCGAGTATCACGCCACCGTCAAGCTCTACTTCGACCTCGAAGAAGCGAAGTAGCGCAGTCGTCCCCCCGAAGAGCCCGCAGTCGACGGCGTCCGCTGACGGCTAGCCTGATTAGCGGGGCGTCCGTCTCCCCTTCGTGACGACGTTGGACAGTTCATCCTGGCACCAGCTCACGAAGGAGGAGGAACGCGTCATCGTCCGGAAGGGGACCGAACCGCCGTTCTCGGGCGAGTACGAGCACACGACCGAAGCCGGGACCTACGAGTGCCGGAGGTGCGGTGCACCGCTCTATCGGTCGGACAGCAAGTTCGACTCGGGGTGTGGCTGGCCGTCCTTTGACCAGGAGATTCCGGGGGCCGTGAAGCGGTTACCGGACCCGGATGGCATGCGAGTCGAGATCGAGTGCGCCCGTTGTGGAGGGCACCTCGGTCACGTCTTCGAGGGCGAGGGCTTCACGCCCCGCAATACGAGACACTGTGTGAACTCGATCTCGATGCGGTTCCGCCCGGCGGAACCGTCCGGCTAGCCCCGCCACGCGCATTGAGTCTCCGGAACCTTTTGTAGGCCCAGGGGTCCGGACGATCGAGAGACGACGGTATGCTCCACTCCGCAAAGGGCTACGAGGCCCATCCTCACCCCACTCGGTTGTCCGACTTCATTCTCGGCAGTCAGGATGGTCTCGTCAATGTACTGGGCATCCTCCTCGGGCTCTGTGCGGCGTCAGCGACGGTCCACATCATCCTCATCGCATCGCTCGCCGCTCTCGGCGCCGAGTCGATCTCGATGGGCGCGGTCGCCTACACGTCGACGCTGGCGCGTCGCCGCCTGTATCTCAGCGAGGTTCAGCGGGAAAAGGACGAGATGCGGGAGATCCCGGACGTCGAACGGGAGGAGGTCCGGGAGGTGCTCGTCGAGTGGGGCTACACGGGTGCGGACCTCGACGACCTGCTCAACCGGATCTGCAGCAACCCCCGGGCGTGGGTCGAGTTCATGATGGCGTTCGAGCTCAAGCTGGCACCGGTCAAGGAGACCCAGGCACGTGACAGCGCTGTTGTGGTGTTGCTGGCGACGGTCGCCGGCTCGGCCATCCCGATCCTCCCGTTCCTGGTCCCGAACCTGGCCCTGCTCTACCGCGTCATCGCGACGGTCGTACTCGCCGCCGTGACGCTTGCGTTCGTGGGCCTGTACGAGGCCCGGACCACCGGAGGTCGTCCGTTCCAGAATGCGGCCCAGATGATCCTGATCGGGCTCGCAGCGGGGTTCGCAGGTTTCCTGATCGGGCTGGTCGTCGGGGTGCACTGAACGGCGGACCGCGCCCACCCCTGGACCCCGGGCGGTCGGGCGCGGCTCCCGAGAGGGACCGACCGACAGATTTACCCGCGGGCCGCGGTGCGGTCTCCGACGTAGCGCATGGATCCTGGACATCCTCCACCGTCTGGAGACTCGCTCTCCCCCGACGACCGGAAGTGGCTGCACGACAAGTTCGAGCGACTGACCGAGGATGAAGGGCAACTCGCTGCCGGCCGGACGTCGTATTTTGCCGCGGTGGTGACGGTCTTGATCACCGCCGTCGTCGTATCGGTTGCTGACCTCTCCGCCCATCCGCTCGAGCTGGCTCTGGTCGTGACGTTCCTTTGCACCCTTGGCATCCTGATCACGTCGGTCTGGTGGGTCCTCCTGCACCGGACCAACGATGCGCACGCCCTCTGGACCCAGGCGAGCCTCCAGCTCGAGCGATCGGCACCGCCCGTGCCCGGTACCCTTCCGGGCTCGATCCGCCTTCGCACCGGCGAGATGCTATCGGTCAACCTGCTCCATCCCGCAGAGACCCACGCCGAGCGATTCTCCCGCCGACGGGCGGTGACGTGGTTCGACCGCGTGAGCCCGGAGGGCCTCACCGAACTCTTGCCCCAGACCTTCCTCATCGTCTGGGGCGCGACGGTCGTGCTGATCTGGTCCTGGTTTTTCCTCGTCCGGTGAGAGCCCCCGGTCTCAGACGTCGACCTCGGCCCGTAGACGTCCGCGACGGATGGCGCGGAGGAGCTGGGCATAGTCCTGCTCGACCTGGTCGGCATACGCCTCGGCAAAAGCCGTCACCGCAAGGTCGAAGACCGGTCGGTTGCCGAGATAACCGGCGATGAACGCCGGGTCCCCCGTCCGGGCATGGGCGCGAGCCAACGTCGCCCCGCAGAGCTCGGCCCAACCGAGCAGCGTCCGGGGGCGGAGGGACTGAACGTCCGCGGAGAACTTCATGTCCCGGAGCTGCCGGATGTAGAAGTCCCGGGACCGTAGCCGGCTCCAACCCAGGAAGATGTCGCTGGACTCTTGGATCAGATGCTGGCCGACCACGACCCGCTGGGCGTGGTTATCGTAGGGACTGGCTCCGGCGAACGGTTCGAGTACCGAAGCCCGGGCCTCCTTGAGCTGGAGGAATAGCGGGTCCTCGACATCCGTGTCTCCCAGGAGGAGCAGAACCGCACAGACGGTTCCTACGCTCCCGACGCCCACGACCTTCTGGGCAACGTCGGCGACGTGATACCGGTCGAGCAGGACTCTTCGCTCGGGCGGCAGCGAATCCAGGTACCGGTCGTAGAAGGCGCGGGACTGTCGCTCGTCGGCCGAGCTCCGGTAGTGAACGATGAGCGGCGGGTCATCGCGGATGCGGTAGCGGCCGTGGACCTCGCGGACGAGTTTCGGGAAGGCATGAAGGACCGTCCGGCGGCGCGCCCGGCGCACCGCCTCCTCGATCACCGTCGTTTCGGCTCGGCTGGAGTGAGCTGCCACGGTCCGTCGGTCGATGTGCGCGTACCAGGTGTCCAGGTAGCGAGCCCGACCGAACTCCGTCATCGCGCCCCGGTACACCCGAAGCGCTGTCCCGGTGACCCACCGTGCATCGTCGCGGGAGAGCCGGTTGTGCCGGGCCGCAAGTACTAGGCTCGTGGCCAGCCTCTTGACATCCCACTCCCAGGGTCCCGGAAGCGTTTCGTCGAAGTCGTTGACGTCGAAGACCCGGTCCCGTTCCGGCGTGGCGAAGACGCCGAAGTTGTTCATGTGGGCGTCTCCGCAGAGCTGGACTCGCGCGCCAATCTCGGGGGTCCCGGCGAGGTCGTGGGCCATGACATCTGCGGAGCCACGATAGAACGCGAACGGCGAGAGGGACATCCGGCCGTACCAGATTGGCACGAGCGCGGGTACCCGACGCTGGGCGGACTCGCCAAGGATGTCGAGGGGGTCCCGGCGCTCGGAGGAGGTGACCCAGCGAGCGTGTGCCGACCGCGGCACGCGCTGACGGGCCGCCTTGCCGTCCGCGGACCGACGGCGCCGGGTGCGAGAGCCGCCTCGCCCCGGTCGGACAGAGATCGCCATCGCGCTAGCCGCTTCGACGCTTGGGCCGGCTCGATCGTTGCCGTGGCAGCCGGGAAGGTCGGCTCATGGCGTGCCTGGGTCCCGGGGGTCCGAGGGTCGTGGTGGGCCGCTGGGATCGACGGCCTTGGACCCGAACGTGGGGGGCGTCCGAAAGGCGATCATCAATCGGTTCCAACTGTTGATGTCGACCACAGCGATCGAGAGGTCGACGATCTCCTTCTCCGAGTAGTGGGCCCGGACTCGTTCCCACACCGCGTCCGGGACGTGTCCGCGGCCGATCCGGGTCAGGCTCTCGGTCCAGGCGAGCGCGGCCCGCTCCTTCTCGGAGAACGCTGGAGACTCCTCCCAACCCGCGAGAGTATCCAACTGGGCCTCCGGCAGGCCTGCCCGGCGGGCCCGCCGGTAGTGGAGGTCCAGACAGTACGCGCAGCCGTTGATCTGGGAGGCCCGAAGGAAGACCAGTTCGATCAACGGGGGTGGGAGCGAACCGCTCCGCACGTAGCGAAGCAGTTCGATGAGACCCTTCGTCGAGTCGGGCGCCACTCGGTCGTAGTCGATGCGTGCCGGCATGGCAGGAAGCGCAAACCGCTCCTCTCGACATTAGCGTTGCGCGGAACGGAGTTTCCGGCGCGTTCCAGCCGGCCGGTGCTCACGGTAGTTCGAGACGCAGGACACCATCGACCACTCGGACCGGGTAATGGCTCACCCCGGAGGCCGCGGGACCCCGAGTCACCGCTCCCGTGGTCAGGTCGAACTGGGAGCCGTGCCACGGACACGTGACCACGGTCCCGGATACGGGGCCGCGGTCGAGCGGACCTCCGCGATGGGGGCATCGGGCGGCGATGGCGTAGTACGTCCCGGCGACGTTGAACACTGCGACCGGGGTGCCACGGGCGTCGACGCGTACGCAGGTACCGGGACCAGGGGGCGGGACTGCGGGGAAGGACTCCTCCGACATGTTCGACGACGCTCCCGCCCTTTCGGATCGCGGTTATTCACCGAACCCGGTCACCGGGGGCTCGACATCGTCCTGCCACAGGAGCGCGTTGAGCTCGCCGCGGTGCTGGAGTTCTTCCTCGGCCATGTGGAGCAGCAGAACTCGGACCGCGATCCGGCGGCCCCTCGAGCCGGGGATCGGCAGCGTCCGGGAGAGGTCGCGGGGCCGCAGCCCCCGGAGGATCCCCTGCACGAGCCGGTCCGTCGCGCGCTCCTCCTTCCGTGCCTGGGCGCGCGAGAGCCGGATCCCTAACGGGTAGTCCTTCCAGCTCGTGTCGTTCTGATACACGGACCGGAACCACCACCGATAGGCATCCAAGACATGGAGGAAGATGTCCGCGAGCGACGGAAACGAGGCTCCGCGGCCCCGATACCGGGCCGCCGGAGGAAGGCCCCAGATTCGGGCGAGGTACTTCTTCCGAACCCGGGAGTTATAGCGGTACAGCTCGCGGATCGTGTCGAGCTCAGAGCGCCCCAAGACTCGCGGCGTGCGACGTGTCATGTGCGGCACACCCGGCTGCCCCTGGCATTCATGTCAGCACCAGGGTCAGAACCCCCGTAAAGGGGTCGAGAGGAGTCTCGACATCGAAGGAGAGCAGCGGGCTCGAGTTCGCAGGGATGTTCAGCGGGACGTTAGCGCCGCTAACGGAAAAGCCGGCCGTGTCGGCCTCGATGGTCGAGATGTTGCACGCCATCGTACCGGTCCCGGAGGTATCGTTGGGGCCGGATACGTAGAAGCTGAGCTCGATCGAGCTGTTCGTCGTGGCGTTGAACCCTTCTCCGGTCGCGCCGGCGAGTCCGCACACGTTATCCGGCGATGCAAAGTTGATGCCAGTCACAACCACGTTGTAGGTCGCCGCCGGCGGCGCCGTGGCAATCAGGATGGCCCCCACGACTAGGATGAGCACGACGAAGCCGACGATGATCCAGAGCAGGAGCCGCCGGCGCGGGGGAGGAGGGGGCGGCGCCGGCGGATACGTCGCACCCCCGTACGGAGCCGACCCGTACGCGGGGGCTCCCCACGGAGGAGCATTGGACGGAAGCTGCCCACTCACCCCCGCCGAAGCCAGAGGAGCGGCCGGAGGGGACGGCAATGCGTTGCCACAGTATTGGCAGAACGATGCGGAGGGCGGGTTCGAGGCTCCGCACTTCGGGCAGTATTGAGCAGCCATTTTTCGAGGCGAGTGCACGCGGGATACATATCGGCTATCGGTGCCAATCTACCCGGGGTTCTACGCGCCCCCGAGCGTGTGCTGCAACCGATCGAGCTCAGCCTGGCCGATGCCGAAGAATCGGCGTCCGTCCACGCGCAGATCCGGCTTGCCATCTCGAAACACGATGATCGACGGCGTGATGCGGATTCGGAAGGCATCCCACAGCGGGCTTTCCAGGTCCGTGATGTCCGCGATCGCCAGCCGAGCGGTGCTCGGGACCTGGAGACGGAGGTAGCGGGGCATGAACCGCCGCGTGACGGGACACCACTCTGCCGCGAAGCAGACGACATACAGCCCCGGCCGGTCGAGCGTCTCGGGCGAGAAGTCCCTGGGACCCAGAACCTCCAGTCCCGTAGCGGCCCAGGCGGCCGACGGACCGGGATCTCCGATTGTCGCTGGGGTCATCGGGTCAGGTAGTCCCCCCGATAGTGTGGCTCCAGGAAGTCGGAAACACCGAAGGGACGTCCGGTGACGGACTCGACGCGGGGAACCCAGTCGTACCGGGCCCCATGCTGGAACCACGTCGTCCGGAGCCAGGGAATCACGCGACGGTTCGGCCAGAGCGGGTCACCCGCAACTTCGCCGAGGGTCCTTCCCAGCTGTGCCGCGAGCAGACTGCCGAGCAGGTAGCTCTTCGAGTAGAAGGCCGCCTCGATCCAGAACGGGTCGGTGACCGGACCCTCCGGAACGTCATCGAAGCCGAACACGGCCCGATCGGCCCGGCGGAACCGAGGGCCCAGGTCCGCGGTCGGGTTCGAGTACAGCTGGACCTCCTTCCAGACCCACTGGGCCGTCGTTGCGGCCTGCCGGAGTTCCTCGGACGGAAAGCTAGCCTGAAAGCGACGTACTAACGCCCGGGTGACCCCCGGGCGCGTGAGGAGCCACCGAGGCTCGGTCGACACTCTCTCGAACAAGCGGCCGATCCCTTCGCAAAAGCCCGCGTAGCCAGGGATGCTTTCGGGGCCACGAAGTACGTGTGTGGGTGCCCGAGTGTACCGGTCTTGTACGGCGTGACCGAACTCGTGCGCCAGAATCCGGTAATTGAGCCACCCGCCCTTGGGATTCACGGCCACACGGACGTCGTCCGGGATCCGTACCGCGAGCGTCATTCCGCCGATCGGGATCGACCTCTGGACGATCCGGAACGGACGAGCAGGGCCCCGAAACCCCCACCGACGGATCGTCCTCAAAACGGCGGAGACCATCTCGGAGCCGGCGAAGGAGCTCTCCGGTATTGGGTTGCGTCCCAGCGTAGCCTTCGCGGCGTCCCAAGGAAAGTATCCGGAGCTGCCGGACCGTTGCTCGAAATCCTCTCGAAACCGACGGTGAACCGGCCGGGAAGCCCGAAGAACTCGCTCGATAAACCGCTCCAGCGTCGGGAGCGTGAGGCCCTCTGCCCGAAGCCGGAAGTCCATGAACGACGCGTAACCCAAGGCTCGGGCCCGGGCGTTCCGAGCGGCGACAAGCCGACGGACGCTCGGCTCCACCTGTCGCCAGATCTCGAGCAGCGAGAGGTACGCGCGCCGCCGCGCCGCGGGGCTCTCTGCGGTGCGGAGCCTCTCCCGTACCGCCGCCTCGGAGACCCGTCGGCCGTCCCATCGGGGTCGGAAGGCGAACACCTGTCGCACGAGGGGGGCCCGGATCCGGATGACAGAGGGGTGCTGCTCGACGAGTGCGTCCTCGACGATTCGCTTCCACAACTCCAGGCGACGGGTGAGCAGTCGGGCGTGCGGACGTTCGAGGGCCTGCTCAAGGAAATGGAGGACCTCCTCACGTCCGACGAGGCGGGTTCGCAGCACATCCCACCGGCGGGTCCCGGCTGTCGAGACGCCGGCGTACTGGTTCCACCAGGCGAGGAAGAGCGAGTGTTCGAGCTCGGCAAGACGCTGTTCGCTACGGTTCAGGTACCGTTCCAGCTCGGTCTCCGAGCTGCCGGGGGATGGGGGAGACTCCACGCGAAGACCGAGCCAACATTCGTGTCAGGGTCTTAGACGTTCGCCGGAGCCGGCCCTCTGCCGTACAAACCAGAAGTAGCCGGGCCGGCTGCTCGCGAGAGGGTGCGCGCATGCCCAACGTGGGCGACCGCAGGATCGTCGAGCACGTCTTCACGGTGGAGGAGGTTCGGTCCTACGCCGCGCTATCCGGCGATCGCGGCGCACAGCACGTCGTGCCCGACTCAGCGGGAAGACTCATGGTCCACGGACTCCTGCTCGGCACGCTTCCCACGACGGTCGGCGGAGCCTTCAGCTTCCTCGCGCGCGAGATCTCCTTCGAGTTTCTCGCGCCGGTCTGGACCGGAGAGAGGGTCCGATGCGAGGTCCAGCTGACCCGGTGGGAGGACATAGGGGAACGGGTCCGAGTCGCGGCGGAGTGGAGCTGCCGGAATCCGGACGACGTCACCGTTATGCGAGGGCAGGCCTCCGGCATCGTGCGGAAGGGGACAGGGTTGGAATGAGGCGATCTACATTGGAACTAGCGGAGACCGGGTCGCGGAGTACGGGACCGTGCACGCTGCGCCCAGCGAGTGGCTGCAGGAGCCGTCCATGACCCCGGCCCCCACCGCCGGAAGCGGACGCGCCCTCGAACCCCCTCGCTTTTCCGCCGCGCACATGGACTCTTCGGTCCGTCCATCCGAGGACTTCTACCGATACGCGACGGGGCGCTGGGTCGATCGCAACCCCGTCCCGCCGGACAAGTCGAGGTGGAGCGCCTTCGACGTCCTGACGGAGTACAATTACCAGCGGATTCGGCGCCTCCTGGATAGAGTGGCCCGGCCCGCCCGCGGTCGCACGGCGGTTGAACGCGAGGTCGGAGACTACTACGCCTCGGCCATGGACCAACGCACCCGGAACC
>JASHPT010000024.1 GCA_030037955.1 Thermoplasmata archaeon | reverse complement strand
TCGGTCATCGTGCCGAACGACCCATCGACGGCGATCACCGCGTGGCCGGCCATGACGACCAGCACGTTCCGCGCCACGCCGAGACCGGTCGGTAGGACGATGTCGAGCTCCCCGTTCCCGTCCGCCCAGTCGGTCGTGGGCAGGATGCCGATCGTGAGGCCGTTCGCCCGGTGCGCTCCCCGGCAGACGGCCTCCATCACGCCGGAGAGCCCCCCGCACACGACCGCGGCACCGGCCTCGGCGATGCGCTGGCCGACCTCCTCGGCGTGGGCCCGGGCTCTCGGCGGCGGGTCTCCGCCACCGATGACCGCGATCAGGGTCTTCATGACGGTGGGCCGGGCGTGCCGAGCCGACGCGTGAGGGCGACCCGGAGGAGCTCGGCGACCTCCTTGCCGTCCCGTCGTCCCCGGACCTCCCGCATCACGTCACCCATCAAGGGCGAGAGCGCCGCCTCACGTCGCGACCGCCACAACGGCTCGTTGCGGTCCAGGACCGCTTCCACCAGCGCCTCGAGCTCCGCGCGGGAGAACGGGGAGAGTCCGGCGGACCGCGCCGCCTCGTCGACCGACCGACCGAGCACCAGTACCCCCTCGAGTACGGGCACGACGCCTTCCTTCGCGAAGCGGCCCTCCGCGAGCGCGTTCAGGATCGCGTCCAGCACGGCCTCCGACGGCTCGGCCGTCGGCTCTGCCCGCGGCACGGCCACAAAGGCGGGCAGGTCGTGCGTCAGCAGCCGAAGCACGAGCGGCACCGGATGACCCCGGCCCACGAGCGCTTCGAACCGGTCTGCCTCGCCCTCCTGCAGTAGCCACGAGGCGATGTCGGGTTCGATCGAATACTGCTCCCGGAGCCGTCTCCGGCTGGTGTCGGGACTCTCCGGCAGCCGCTCCCGGAGACGGGTCAAGTGCTCCTGGGTCGGCCGGACGGGTGGGACGTCGGTCTCCGGATACATCCGGTCCCGGCCCGGCAGGGGCCGAGAGTACCGGGAGGTTCCATCCGGCAGCGGGTCCCGGGTTTCGGGAGGCACGCCGGTGAGGGCGAGCGCCGCCCGATGAAGGACCTGGTCGAGCGCCGTTCGGGCCTTGGCCGGGTCGGGATGCGCCACCAGGACGAAGGCGTCCTTCGCGCCGAGCGAGAGACGGCTGCGGACCTTGTCCACGTGGCTCGAGTCGAGGCCCTGGGCCGGGAGTTCGTCGGAGTGGAGGAGGCCCCGAACCCCGGTGGTCCGCGCGTAGTCGGCCAGCTCCCGCCCGAACCGCGGCGCGCCCTCACCGGACGACCCGAGGAGCCCGTGGAACCCGGGGAGCGCAACGGCGAGGACGGAGCCCTCTCGCTTGAGCGCCGAGGCGACGGGCCCGTCGCCCGCGTCCCGGAGCAGGTCGGAGACGTCGATGACGGAGCCCGGGGGATGCGTGGCCCCCCGGTGATGCAGTTCCTCTTTGACGTGGAGCAACATCTCTTGCCGGCCAATCTCCTGCTGCGCGTAGGTGGGAAGGAGCCTGAGCTCCTGGACGCCCTTGATCTCGATCCGCGTGCCGCCCTCGATCGACAGGTTCACGTCTTCGCGGATCGTCCCGATGCCCCGACGCACCCGACGGGTGGACCGGAGCAGTGCACCGATCGTCTGGGCGACCTTCTGCACCTCTTCCGGCGAGCGGAGGTCGGGCCCGGTCGCCACTTCGACCAGAGGGATGCCCAGCCGGTCGAGGCGGTAGCGGACCTCGCCGCCCGTCTCGGCCACCTTCCGCGCTGCGTCCTCCTCGAGGCAGATCGTCTCGACGGAAACCCGGTGTCCATCCACTTCGACCCATCCATCGACCGCGACGAGGGCGGTGCGCTGGAAGCCGGCCGTGTTCGACCCGTCCACGACCAGCTTGCGCATCACGAGGATCTCGTCGAGCGGCGTGGCATGGAGCAGGAACGCGACGGTCAGCGCTACGTCGAGCGCCTCGGAGTTGAGCGCGTGCGGGGGCTCTTCGTCCAGGTCGACGAGACAACTCGTCGGCACGACCTCGTAGACGAACGAGAGGCCGAGCGACGACTCGAAGGCCGCCGCCGGGTCCAGGGCGTGCTCCTCCCCCTCCGTCGCCCGGAGCCGGCGACGCACGGTGCCCCGTACCTCTTCGGAGAGCTCGGACGGACACGGGCAGAACAGCTTGTGGGTGGCGAGCTGCTGGTGGATCTCGAGACCGGCCTTCACGGCCCTCCCTCCAGCTGGCGACGGGTGACGAATTCGCCGACCTGGTCTTCCAGCAGCAGCGTCCGGACCTTCGCGGGATCGTCGGACTGTCCGAGTGCCCAGAGCATCTTGGCGTAGGCCGTTTCGGGGAGCAGGTCGTCCAGGTAGACGACCCCGGCTCGGAGCAGGTCCCGGCCGGTCGCGTAGACGTAGGGGTCCGTTCCGCCCTCGAGACACTGCGTGGTCATCCCGACCACGAGGCCCCGCTCGATCAGTCGCTTGAGGCCCCGGAGATGGGCCCGCGAGACGTGTCCCAATCCGGTCCCGGCGATGACCAGCCCGCGTTCGGCTCGCACGAGGCGTCGGAGACGCACCGGGGAGAGGCCGGGATAGTAGGTGACCAGCACCGCCCGCTCGTCGAGGTGCGTCTCGGCCCGGAGGGGAGCCGAGGACGGCCGTCGGGCCTCCGCTCCGAGCTGAACCCGGCCGCCGACGACGTAACCCAGCGGCGGGGCATTCCGGCTCTCGAAGGCGTCGCGTCGGGAGGAGTGCATCTTGCGGACCCACGTGCCCCGGTGGATCGCGAGTCGGTCGTCCGACACGCCGTCATGCATGACCACGACGACCTCGCCGAGGTCCCCGGAGCGGGCGACCTGGATCGCCGCCGGAAGATTGGTGAACCCATCCGAGGAGGGCCGGTCGGGCGAGCGCTGGGCCCCCACGAGGACGATCGGCCCGGGGGGATTCCGGATCATGAAGCTGAGCGCGGCAGCGGTGAACCCCAGCGTGTCCGTTCCATGGGCGATGACGACGCCGCGGGCCCCCTGACGGAAGGCCTCCACCACATGGCCTGCGAGCTCGACCCAGTCGGCCGGCACGATGTCCTCGCTGAATCGCTCGAAGACGGGGAGCACCCGGACCGGTCCGCCGGCATCCAGGGCCGGGAAGGCCGAGAGGATCTCCTTCTCGTCCCGGACCGGCTTGACGCCTCCCGTGTGATAGTCGACCCGGGAGGCGATCGTTCCCCCGGTCGTCAGGAGAGCGACCCAGGGGCCTTGAGGGACCGCGGCCGGGGCACTCTCCGGCGAAGCGGGTCTCGCGGTGCGCGTCCGTTTCGGCTTCGCGATGACGGTGAGAACGTCCTTCTCTGTGACCTCGAGCCCGACGTTGTACCCGCTGGCGAGCTTCAGGACGACGATCTCCGAGCCCGAGAACTCGGTCGCCGGCACGATGATGCCGTGCCAGGTCCGGCCGTCCGGGGGAGTCAGCTCGATCTCGGTGCCGATGGGCAGCTCCCGGATCTTCTTCCTCGGGTCGACGGTGGGTTCGGACACTCGGCAGCTCCGGCTCGGCCGATGCAGAACTTCGGCCTATTAAATCAGAGACCGGGCGGCGAGACCCGGGTCTCCGTTCTTTTATAGAGAGCCCTCTTCGGCGGCCGCGGAGGACAAGCGGAGCTTCCGGAGCCCGTGTGGGGTAGCTACGGAACCGGTGGGTTTCCGCCGATCCCGCTACACTGGATTATCCTAGAGGCCTGCGGAGCCTCAGACCTGGGTTCGAATCCCAGCACGGGCGTTCTCCGCCAGGCGTGGCCACGACCAGCCCATCACCGGCTCGGGTGCGCTCGTCCAGCGACGGCACGGATCCTGCTCCGAACCCTGGGGCGTTGGTCGACTGGAACGGGTCGCACACCCGGTCGCCGACGCGTCCAGATCGGCTCTCGAGAGGCGGACGCTCGCTAGCCCGGCGGCAGCGGACCGGCACACTGGTCGCAAAACTTCGCTCCCGACCGATTGCTGGCGCCACACCGGGGGCATGCGACACTGGTCGGTCCCTTCGTTGCCGGAGCTGTCGATGGGGCCGTCGTCGCCGCGCCCTGGGCTGGCGCCGGTGCGGCGGCAGTGCGCCGACGGTAACCCCAGCCGACGGCGGCCGCCCCGAGGGCGATCACGAGCCCCGCGATGACGAAGTATCCGTCGTCGCCGGGAAGCCCCAGGAAACCGGTCGGCGCCTTCGGAGAATTCACGATCAGCTCCAGGGTCGAGACCGCCTGGAAGCCGATCGAGTCCGTCACTGTCGCTGTGACCGAGTAGTGACCTGGGGCGCTGGGGGTGCAACTGAAGGAGGATTGGTTCACGGCCATGCATCCGGCGGGCAGGCCGACGTATCCGTACGCGAGCGTGCCGATCCCCCCGGCGGTTGTGACGGTGAACGTGACCGCGTGTCCGAGCACGAGCGTTGGCGGGCTCGCCACGAAGTCGGAGATGGCCACGTGCGCCGCCACCTCCAGCGTGATGGCGTTGGAGGTCCCGGTGTCACCGCGCGAGTCGACCACGCTCACGCTCATCGTGAAGTTGCCGCCCGCGGTCGGACGACAGGCGAGGACGGCCGAATCCGAGGAGGCACACCCCGTGGGAAGCCCGTTCCACACGTAGTTGTAGACACCGCTTCCACCGGAGACGCTCACGAGGGTGAGGAACGGCTCCCCGGCCTCGAGGCTCAACCCCGGGGCTCCGGACCCATGGAGCCCGTGCGTGGACACGGAGGTCGCCAGCGGCGTGGACGATATCCCGCTCCCCGTGCTCATCTCGACGTGGATCTGGTAGCCTTGCGGGATGTCCGCGGCGTACTGGATCAGGAAGAACGGCTCGTCGGTGGTCGCGCCACCCCAGACGTTGTTACGGTCCGGATTCTGGAGAATGCTGCTGCCGGCGATCCAGGGCGCATAGGCGTACAGCGCACCCTCCTGGCCATAGGAGACATCGAGGCCCAGGTCGTAGGCGATCCGTTCCGCCATATTGTAGAGCAACTGGCGCTGGTTCCCGGAACAGGACGGAGCGCTACAGGCGTCCGCCGCCTGGAGCAGCGAGACCATCTCGGCGTACGCGGTACCCTGGCACGCGGTCGTGACCGTCGGGTCGGTCGCCGGTCCCGCACAGGGCTGATTGTACGAGGCGAAGTACTGGCCATACCCTGCGAAGCCCGACAAGAGACCCTCGGGGAAGTAGACCGGCACGACGTAGTCGGAGGGGTCGAAGTAATCCGGGGCCCACTCGAAGCCGCCGTCGATCGGGACCGAGGCGTTGCCCGACGGCTGGAGCAGGGTGGCGTCAACGTCCTGGGCAAAAGTCATTGGTACGACCACGGCCTGAATGGCTCCGCCGGAGATCGTGCGCAGGGTCGTGGCCCAGTCGGCGAGCACCGACTCGGTCGGGGTGCCGGTCGACGGGATCGGAAAAGTGCACGGGCTCGCCGACGTACAGCTCGCACCGACCATGGAGTCGGAGGCTGTCTGCGCCCACCACCACGCCGCACTCCCGACGTCACTCGGGTCGGTGTTGGCGTCGGATAACGGCCAGGAGATGTTCGTGGGGTAGTACGACCCCATGTCTGCGGGAATCGCCCCTCCGATGTTGAAGCAGTACAGGATCCCGTCGATAAGGCAATCCTGCGACTCCGCCGTGGAATACGGGAACGATTGCACCAGGAACTGTCGGAAGTTCAAGTCCTGCGTGGCATCCGCGGGGAGACTCACGGGAGCGCCGGTCCATCCGGCCGCTGCGGTCACGTTGTACTCGAGTGCGATCGTCGCCACATCCACATCCACCGCGGGACCGACGATGTAGTCGAGTTCCCCTGCCCGAGCCTCGGAGAGTACCATGCCGCCGTCGCCGCCGTACCCGGCCCCGCCGCCGCCCGGATCGGTGTCGACGAGGTCTGCCGAGCCGGTGGCGAGCGCCGCGAGACCGGGCTCGAGCGAGCTCTCGAAGGTCACCACGACGGTCGGAATGTACGTGGGCTGGAAGCCGCCCTTGGTCGCGGCCGGCAGGCATCCATCCACCGAGCCGCCCTGGCAGGTAGTGCCCCCCCAGTCGGGGTTCACCTTGAGGGAGTACCCGGTATCGTTGTCGAAGGAGACCAGGTAGTACGGACCGCTCCCGACCGCATGCGTGCGGAGGGGGGAGTTCGGAATCGAGTTCGTGGAGACGTTCCCAAAGGAACCGTAGGTCAACTCGTACGGGTCCCACTGCGTGGGCAATGGGACAGCGTTCGGGTTGCCGGCCTGCCCCGGGGGGGCGGGGTAGCAGCTATCGCCGTCGGTCCAGCCCGGGAGGCCCATCCCCACGCTCGCGGCCCAGGAGCACGGGATGACGGCCCATCCGGACGTGCTCTCGACGAACTCCAAAAACTCCGGCCAGGCCCGCCCCGAGGCGGAGGTGTCGAGGGTGACGCATCCATCCCCGAGGACTCCATTCTCCATGGCCGCCGTGCAGTACCGGGTGTCGTTCACGGTGATCGCGGCGAGGATGTTGCCGGGCGTGTTGTTGTACGGTGCGTGGAGCCCGCCGTCCCAGCTCGAGTTCGCCGTGTCGGGGAGCAGGGCCTGGCAGAGCACGAAGTTCTCGTATCCCTCGAGCCCGACAGGGTCGGCGAAGAGGCACGAGCGGGCGAACGAAAAGGCTACGTCGTTCGGGTACACGGTCCACGCGTCGCCCGTGGTGCCGTTGTAGAAGGTTGCGTTCGGGTTGATCACGAAGGTCCAGTTATCCCCCGAAACGAGGCTGCTCCCGTACAGTTGGACGCACTGCGGAGAGCCCGGGACACACGTGGCGAGGTCCGGAACGAAGTCCGAGGGGGCGGGGCCCGCGTGGGAACCGTTGTAGACGATCAGGGTCTGGTAGAGGTTCTGTAGAATGGGACCGTCGGTGGGGTCGTCGGCGAGACCCGGGTCCAGCGTCATGTTCTGTGAGCTGTCCTCGAGGAGCTGGTAGACTTCGAGCGTGCCGTTGTGCGGAGAGGTGGGCGTGGGCGTCACGGGGGTTTCCGCTGCCGCGGCGATGAAGACGGTAAAGGTGAAGGTGTTCAGCGTCGGGACGCTCCCGGACTGCATGGCATCGACGTCCGTGACGGTGAAATTGAGCGTGTACGACCCTTGCGGTGTCGAGTTGGACCAACCGACCGTGGCCGCACTCAAGTTGAGGCCGCTGCCGAGGACCGACGACATGCTGACATACGGGATGGCCGGACTACCTACGTCGTACGATGGCGCCTGTAGGGCCCACTGCGGGTTGGTCGGAAGGTTCGTGACCCAGTTGGATACCTGAAGCCAACCCCCGGGGGCAACCAACGCCTGCGCGGAGGTCGTGGAGGAGGAGTTGGCAACTACGTCGCCCTGGAGCTGGGTCTGATTTCCGAGCGCATCGCCGGTATACGAGTCGAGCACCGCGAACCGGAGAAGACTGTCCAGGTTATCGTGGAGGCCCCCGGTACTGTCGGTCCCCTCGGCGTACACCAGGTAGATGCCGGGATTTCCATAGACATGTTCGGCTGTCCCCGAGGTCGCGGTCGTTGTCGAGCCGTCTCCCCACCACCAGGTCGTCGTGACCGGCGCCGCCCCACTGATGCTTGCGGTGAAGTTCACCGGCATGCCGGCGAGCGTCGTCACGTTCGCCGCCGTAACGACCAAATCGTGAGCCACGGGGGTGGTCAGCGGCTGGAGGGGAGCCCCGGACTCCGCCCCCGAGGATCCGACCGCTCTAGCGGACCCGACGGTGCCGGAGGCCGGCAGCGAAAGAACTACAGGAGCGACCGCGAACGCGAGGACACAGGCTATGGCGATGAGGCAGGGTAGGGCGCAGCGCATTTCCCCGGGCCGCTCGAAGACGGATGCGTCTCATAAAAGGTTCCCAAACCGGCCTGACCCCGTAGCAGATCTCGGATGCCATCCGACCTGGGTCCTCGCGCGGAGACCCGGTCCCGCCTACTGGCCCCCGGGCCTTGTGGGCTGGCCGCGGTGCCTAACCGGACTTCGGCACCGTGCTCGCACCACACTCCGGGCAGAACTTGCTGCCGCCGGGAATGGTCGCGGAGCATGAGCCGCACTTCACCATCGGTGCAGCCGCCGGCGCAGCCTTCGCACCGTTCTTGGGAAG